>JBDLUN010000196.1:0-34196 GCA_039805245.1 Bacteroidota bacterium | reverse complement strand
TGAAAATTTACTCGGCAGCAGGGCAACTGGAAGAGATCTTGACATTCAGGCTGCATGAAGGAAGCAACAGTTGCCTTATCCCCAGTAACAGGCTGCCCAAGGGGCTTCACTTTTTGTTGGTTGAAAATCAGGAAAAACAAACACTCTTTCATAGCCGCATCGTCAAGTATTGAAGCCATGCAGGGTTTGTCATGCCGATTTTGATTAACTTTACCAAGGTATTACCTTGATTTGCCCGAACAAAAATATCATTATTTTGTTTGCAAATTAGATATACCCCTAAACTGAACGGATGATGAAAATTGAACCAGGCAAACTGCTCCAGCACATTGACTCTCCTGTTGATTTGAAAAAATTGGACAAAGATGAGCTGGTCAGGGTATGCGATGAACTCAGGCAATACATCATTGATGTGGTGAGCGTGCATGGAGGTCATTTTGGTGCGAGCCTTGGCGTGGTTGAATTGTCTGTTGCATTGCATTATGTTTATAATACCCCCTATGACCAGTTGGTTTGGGACGTAGGCCACCAAGCCTATGGCCACAAAATACTGACAGGGCGCCGCGACAATTTCCATACCCAGCGGAAATATGGCGGGTTGAGCGGATTCCCCAAAAGAAGTGAAAGCGAATACGATACTTTTGGTGTTGGGCATTCTTCAACATCAATTTCTGCCGCATTGGGCATGGCTATTGCAGCCAAACACAGAGGCGAAAAAGACAGGAAATCGATTGCTGTCATTGGTGACGGATCCATGACTGCCGGTATGGCCTTCGAAGCCATGAACCATGCAGGCATTGCCGATGCAGACATGCTGGTGATCCTGAACGACAACAACATGAGTATAGATCCCAATGTGGGAGCACTCCGGGAATATCTTACAGACATTACAACTTCCCATACTTACAACAAACTCAAAGACGAGATCTGGAAAAATCTCGGAAAGCTGCCTATTGGAGGTAACTTTACCCGGGAGATTGCCAGTAAGCTGGAACACAGCATCAAAGGATTCATCAACAAGCGGAGCAACCTCTTCGAGTCCATGAACATGCGGTATTTCGGTCCGATTGACGGACACAATATCACCAAACTGGTTGACACGCTAAAAGACCTGCGGGACATACCCGGACCCAAACTGCTCCACATAATAACCACCAAAGGCAAGGGTTATGCCCTAGCCGAAAAAGATCAAACCAAATGGCATGCGCCAGGGTTATTTGATAAGGTTACAGGAGAGATTTTCAAAAAAACTTACGATACCCCCCAGCCACCCAAATACCAGGATGTTTTTGGTAAAACCATTATAGAACTGGCAAAATCCAATGACAGCATTTTCGGCATAACGCCTGCAATGCCATCCGGTTCATCCTTGAAGTTCATGATGGATGAGATGCCAGACAGGGCAATGGATGTTGGCATTTGTGAACAGCATGCTGTTACACTCAGTGCCGGAATGGCAACACAGGGCCTCCGCGTATTTTGCAATATCTATTCCAGCTTCATGCAAAGGGCATACGATCAGGTGGTGCATGATGTGGCCATCCAAAAACTGCCGGTTGTTTTCTGCCTCGACAGGGCAGGATTGGTAGGCGATGATGGTCCCACCCACCATGGTGTGTATGACATCGCTTACATGCGTTGTATCCCCAACATGATTGTTTCCTCGCCAATGAATGAAGAAGAGCTCAGAAACCTCATGTACACTGCGCAGCTGGAAAGCACCAAATACCCCTTTGTCATCCGTTACCCAAGAGGTGAAGGTGTGATGCCGGAATGGCAAACCCCTCTCAGAGAAATCAAAATTGGCAAAGGCAGGAAATTGAAGGAAGGTAAAGAGATCGCCATACTTTCTTTTGGGCATCCGGGCAACTTTGCCGCAGTAGCCATCAGGGAACTGAGAACCGACGGCATCACCCCAGGCCATTATGATATGCGTTTCGCCAAACCATTGGACGAGGAAATGCTGCATGAGGTATTCAGCCGTTACAATAAAATCATCACTGTTGAAGATGGCACCATTGTTGGCGGTATTGGTTCAGCGATTCTTGAATTCATGGCCCAACACCAATATACTGCCACCGTCAAAATGCTTGGCATTCCAGATAGGATTGTTGAGCACGGATCACAGAAGGAGTTGCACCGGGAATGCGGTTACGATGCACAGGCCATTGTAGAAGCGGCAAGGGAATTGATGAAAGACCTCGTTCAGGTTATCCAGTAAAATCATAGACAGGGTCTGCAGGACGGTCATCGTTGTATTCCACAATGAAATTGTTCCTGCCCTCACCTATGATGATTGACATATAATTCTGCTGCACAAGTTCCAGGACAGTGAGGAACAGGAATATGGCGTGGAGCCGGTCTTGACAGATATCAAAAACTTTTTCAAAAGACATCGTCTTTTGTTGAGAGCAGATTTGCAATACGTATTCACGGCTCTCTTCCATGGTGTAATTGTAGCGATACACCACATGTTGCGGTTTGTTCTGGCGATCGTGTACGCGCTGCATAACCTTTTCAAAGATTTTCATCAACTTGAAAAGGGAGATGGATTGGATTTCCGTTCCCTCAGAAGCCTCCTCACCGATAGCATGCAAATCCTGCTGCAGATTGCCACGCTTGACCATGAACAAACGCTGCTGCTCCAATTCAGCGAGCCTGGATGAGGCTTCTTTGAATTTCTTGTACTCAAGTATCTTGTCAATCAGCTCTTTGCGGGGATCAATTTCATTGCCGGCAGCATCAAGCTCCTTGCGGGGCAGCAGCATTTTGGCTTTGATGCGCATCAAGGTGGAAACAAAAAGGATGAACTCACTGCTCAATTCGATATTGTCATCTTCCGACTGCTTGATAAACACTAAAAAGTCATCAATGATATTTTTGATGGGGATATTGTAGATATCTAGTTCGTCTCGCTCAATAAAAAATAGCAGAAGATCAAAAGGCCCTTCAAATTGGGGGAGTTTTATCTGATAGGAGGCGGTATTCAAAGTTCTAGTTTTATTTATTCCGTAAACGGCAAATATATGGATAAGCCATAAAAGAATGGAGCGGCTGAACACGAAAATAACGACCTTTGCCATCCAAAACGTCTCCCATGCTCAAATGGATCCTGTTCATTCTTTTATGCCTCACATGGGGCAGCTCATTCATCCTGATGAAGGAAGGATTGGTTGCCATGAGCCCTTACCAGGTTGCTTCTATCAGGATTCTTTGCACCGGATTGGCGATGCTGCCTCTGCTGCCGGCAGCCTTGAAATCGGTTCCCCGAAAGCTGATTAAACCAGTCATACTTTCCGGATTTTTGGGTTCATTTTTTCCCGCATATCTTTTTTGCATTGCCCAGACCAGGATTGACAGTTCTCTGGCTGGCATCATGAATTCACTTACCCCCATTTTCACCGTTGCCATTGGAACGATGTTTTTCCACCTTAAAATCGGTTGGATAAAGTGGGCTGGCATGATTTTAGGATTTGCCGGCATGCTGGTTTTGTTGCTGGGCAATGCCAGGGGGATCAGCTTCGACTACCTGGGTTATACCCTTTTTGTGTTGTTGGCAACCATTTTCTATGGCTTGAATGTTAATGTTGTCAACCTACTCCTGCAGAATACCAAACCCTTGCATGTGGCCACAATAGCCTTTACGGCACTGATTATCCCAACTGTAGTCATCCTGACCCTTACAGGATATTTCACGGATGCCAACTTGTGGAATGGCAACTGGACGCAGGGTACAGTGGCAGCAGCAACACTCGGCATCATGGGAACAGGAGTAGCTTCAGTACTTTTTTATACCCTCGTCAGGAAGGCGGGACCTGTTTTTGCATCAACAGTTACCTATGGCATCCCTTTGGTAGCCATTGGCTGGGGATTGGTATACGGAGAACAAATTACGCTGTTGCAGATTGTGGGGATGGTGATCATCCTGATTGGCGTCAGGTTGGCAAACCGGTAATCAGACACTCATCACTTCCTTCTCCTTGGCAGCGAGATGCTTTTCAACAAGCGCAATGAATTTGTTGGTGAGATCCTGAATTTCCTTTTCGGCATCAGCAGCAGTATCCTCACTGAGTCCGTTCTTTTGCAACTTTTTCACCTGCTCAATGGCATCCCTCCTAATGTTGCGGATGGCCACTTTAGAATGCTCACCCTCTGCCTGCACACGCTTCACGATTTCCCTGCGTCTTTCTTCAGTAAGCGGAGGAAGAAATATCCGGATAATGCTGCCATCATTCTGCGGTGTAACACCCAGGTTTGCGGCAATGATTGAACGCTCAACAGCTTGCAACATGTTGCGCTCCCATGGCTGAATGGTTAGGGTTCTTGCATCTGCAACGGTAATGTTAGCAACTTGTGCAATGGGTGTAGGTGCACCGTAATAATCCACCACTAGCCCATCAAACATTTGGGGGTTGGCCCTGCCTGCCCTCAATTTCACCAATTCAACTTCCAGATGGGATATGGCCTTCTCCATGGTTGAAGTGGCTTCCATGATGTGCATTTCCAATTCTTCAGACATAAATGATTGTTTTGCACTGCAAATCTAACGAATGGGGATTAGAAGCAAAAGAGAAAATACACGAATGCTTAGTTGAGATGATGAAACTCTTCAGGATTGGTTGTTTTAAGTAAACTCGTCGAAACCGTCATTTCTGAATCCTGAACCACAATTGCACTTGCACCCATTTCTTTGTCGGGCAATAGCTGCAAGAGACTGAGGCCCACCCAGGTAATGGCAAACATGGATAGGATCAACCAAGTATTGCCAAGCGACTGAAAAAAATAAGCATACAATACAAATAAGACATTTGCAGCAACAATGGATAAAGTGACCTGAGCGTGCGTCAACCCTTTGTTGAGCAGGATATGATGCATGTGGTTCATATCAGGTTCAAAGGGCGACTTTCCTTTATAAATTCGCATCAGAACGAGTCGCAAAGTATCTGCCAATGGCATGAAGAGAACAGCAAAACCCAATGCAGCTGAAGCGGGTAAGCCTAAATGAATGGAAGTGCCTCCTTGCCCTGAAATGAACCGGGTTACCAAGACGGCATTCACCAGACCAACCAACAGTGAACCCGTATCGCCCAAGAAGATGCTGGCCGGATTCCAATTGTATAGCAGAAAAGCAATCAATGCAGCAGAGGCTGCCAATGCCATCAACGCATGGGGCATATCTCGCTGCAACAAAAATGCTACTCCAAAAAACAAGGTAGACATCAATCCCAGTAAAGCGGCAAGTCCATCAACACCATCAACCAAATTGAAAGCATTGATCACCACGAGCATGGTGAAAAAAGTAAAAAGGACGGAAATGGCAGGATGCAATACCCCAATTCCCATAAACCCTTCAAAAGAGTGCAATTGATAATACCCCTGATAAACAATTATGAAAACGGCGATAAACTGGCCAGCAAACTTTTTGAGCGGGGATATGAACATGATGTCATCCTTCAGCCCTACAAAAAACACAATGGTCATTGCCGCCAAAATCAAAGGCATTGAGGGTGTTACAGCAAAATCCACTGTCAACAGCAACGTTATCATCAACGATACAAAAAAGGCTATCCCACCCATTGAAGGGGTTGGCATCCTGTGGATTTTCCTGTTACCCGGCAGATCATGCAATTGCTTGGTATTGACCAGTTTGATCACTACCGGGATGGTTACAAAAGAGATACTGAAAGAGAGTAACAAAGCAAAAAACACTACACCCATACAATTCATTTTTTACACTGGTCCACGCATCATCAATCAACAACAGCTTTGGGTTTTTCAGGTATAGTGAAATTAGAAACTTACCATGAGTATTCATAGCCTGTCATTCCCAAAATATGCATAAAGTGAAAAAAACATTTCTAAGCGGTTAAAAACACACAAAAACATTAGTTTTGCCCGAAATAAGAAAAAATGGCAACCCTGCAAGAAACAGCATCACAAATCAGACGGGATATCGTGAGAATGGTCCATGGCGTGCAAAGCGGACACCCCGGAGGTTCACTGGGATGTGCCGATTTTTTGACAGCCCTCTACTTCAAGGTCATGCACCATGACCCCGCATTCCATATGGACGGTACCAATGAAGATCTTTTTGTATTGTCTAACGGACACATTTCTCCTGTATTTTATTCCTGTTTGGCCAGATCAGGATATTTTCCGGTGAGTGAGCTGGCCAGCTTCAGGAAATTGAATACAAGGCTGCAAGGCCATCCCACCACACATGAACACCTGCCTGGAGTGAGGATCGCCTCAGGTTCACTTGGCCAGGGGCTGAGTGTGGCCTTGGGCATGGCATTGGCCAAAAAACTGAACAAAGATTCCCACCTCGTTTATTCCCTTCATGGCGATGGTGAACTGCAGGAAGGACAAATTTGGGAAGCGGTCATTTTTGCAGCACACCACAAGGTCGACAACCTTATCACCACTATAGATTGGAACGGGCAACAAATAGACGGTACTACAGACCAGGTCATGTCTTTGGGTAATATCAGAGAAAAGTTTGAAGCTTTTGGCTGGACCACCCTGGAGATGAATGGCAATGACATGGACGATGTTGTTCGGGTACTTGAAGAAGCCAAATCCGCCAGCGGTAAAGGCAAGCCAATCGCCATCATGATGCACACCATCATGGGTAAAGGGGTGGATTTCATGGAAAATGACCATGGTTGGCATGGTATCGCTCCCAGTGATGAACAGCTGGCCAAAGCGCTTGCCCAACTCCCCGAGTCTTTGGGAGATTATTGATAATCCATTACGAAGACCTCAGCGATATGGTTTGTTTGGATGCCCGAACTGAAGGCATCCACGATGCCATTACGCCAATGGCAAAAACGGTAGCCAACACCAGGAGAATATCGGTGGCAACAATTTCCATCGGATAATAGTCGATAAGAAATGTACTGCCCTCCAGCGGGACGAGCTTGAAACGGGTCTGCAAAAAATAAACCAGCATGGCCATCATTAACCCCGCAGCTGTACCTATGCCGGCAAGTAGGATGCCTTCAGCCAAAAAAACCTTCCTGATCAGATTGTCTTCTGCCCCCATGGATTTCAATACCTGAATATCCTGCCTTTTTTCCAACACCAACATGCTCAATGAGCCAATCATATTGAATGCTGCCACCAGCAGAATCAATGAAAAAATGCCATAGATCGCCAGTTTTTCTAGTCGAATGGTGGCATATAGGGTGCTGTTTTGCTGATACCGGTCCTCTATCTTATAGGCCGGCCCCAACAAGTTTTGCAACTGCTTCAGTAGCAGGGTTTCTTCCACACCGATCTTTGTTTTCAGTTCCAACGCAGAATATTCCGACTCGCCAAACCCCATATAGGTCTTGACAAAATCCAGGTTGGTTAGCACATAGTTGTTGTCAAACTCGCTTTGTATGGCAAAACTGCCCTGCGGATAAGCCAGCGACATGGATAAGGCCTGTGTAGGATCCGCGAACTGCTGCACCTTTTTTTGGGGCAGGTAAACAGATACCGGAAAAACGGTACGATCTGATACAATCCCCAAAGCCTGTTCTATGCCGACACCCAAAACCAATCCCGGCTTATCCTCTGTACCTGTTGAAAAGACGCCCCTGTACATTGACGCAGAAACACCTGCCACGGATGCATATTGATCATCCACACCTTTCAATTGGACGACGGCCTGCAATGGTCCTTGCTGGATTAACGCCTTGCCTTCCACGGTTTTGGAGATGGCTTCTATACCCTGCAAGGAATTGATGCGACGCCATTGTTCCGGGGATATGGTGATGACTTTCCCCTGGGCAGGACTGATTTTAATGGCAGGATAGAAGGACGCATAAAGGGATTTAACAAGCGACTCAAAGCCATTGAAGGCACTGAGGATGGTAATAAGTGCAGCAGTTCCAAATGCAATGGCAACAACACTCACCCATGAAATGATGTTGATGGCCTGGGCTGATTTTTTGGCCCTGAAATAACGCCAGGAGAATTTCAAGATCCTGTTCAGCGTCATTTTGATCTTTCCTCGTTGATCTTCTTGAAGATTTCCTCCATCTTAAACACATGGTCAAGGGTGTCATCCTTGAAAAAGCGCAACTCCGGTACCCGGCGCAACTGCTGCTTGACGCGTAGCCCTAACTCCTTCCTGAGCTCACTTTTCCTGTCTTCCAACCGGTTCATGACCGCTTCAGGATGGGCAACCTGAAAAAGACTCAGGTAAATCCGGGCCTCCAGCAAATCAGGGGTAACCTTGACGGTGGCTATCGATACCATACCGCCATCTATCATATTCAACCCCATCCGGAGGAAGATATCGTTCATTTCCTCCTGGATTACGCCAGCCACCTGCTTTTGCCTTTTACTTTCCTCCATAATGTATTCCCTTGATGGCTGTAAAATTAGTTACTTTTGATGCCAATTCGCCAAAAATCAGCATTCAACACATGAGGAGTCTCCGTATCATCTTTTCCTATATCCGAAAATACCCCCGGTTGGTAACCGGTTATTTTTCACTGAACATACTTTCTGCAACATTCTCACTGATCTCGCTGACCATGCTTGCGCCTTTTCTCACGCTGATTTTCGGATTACAGCAGGATGGTGGGGTTTCCCCTTCACGCTTCAGCATTGGTGAGACCAGCGACCGTTTTTATGCCTTCCTTACCGCCTTGACATCCTCCGATGAAGGAAAGATAAAAGCATTGGGCATCATTTGTATCATTGTGGCCAGTGCCATTCTCCTGAAAAATATCTTCCTGTATTTTTCCCTTTACCTGCTCACCCCTATCAGGAACAGTATCATCAACGATATGCGAACCGACATGTTCCGGAAAATCCTTGAACTGCCGGTAGGCTTTTTCAATGAGCAGCGCAAAGGGGATATCATGAGCAAATTGACAAATGACCTGCAGGATGTTGAATTTTCAACCATTAGCTTCCTGGAAAGCTTTTTCAGGGAACCTATTCTGATATCCCTCTACCTTTTTGCCATGATCAGCCTTAGTCCGGAACTTTCGGTCTTCCTGCTGCTATTCCTGCCCATTGCAGGACTCATCATCGGCAGAATCGGCAGATCCCTCAAAAAGGTTTCAACCGGGGTACAGATCAAGCTGGGTGAGATCCTGAGCACCATCGAAGAAACACTGGGTGGCATCCGGGTTGTCAAAGCATTCAATGCAGAATCACAGCAACTGGGGCGTTTCAAAAGGGAAAACAGTGAACTTTTTGAAATCAAAAACAGGGCCAACAGGAGAAGAGACTTGGCAATGCCGGTTTCGGAAACCCTGGGAATTCTGGCTGTTTGCTGTGTACTTTATTATGGCGGCACATTGGTGCTGCAAAATGATTTCGGGCTCAGCGGACCAGATTTCCTCACTTTCATAGCCATTTTCACACAAATCATCAATCCCCTGAAAGCATTCAGTACGGCTTCCTATAATATTCAGAAAGGAGCGGCCAGCATTGAACGCATACAACACCTCATTCAAGAGGAACAGGCTGTCAAAGAGGATAATGATCCGCTGCCTATCCAAAATTTCAATGACTCCATCGAACTGCGGAATGTCGTTTTTGCCTACCCCGACAAAACCATCTTGAACATGATCAATCTGACCATCAAGAAAGGACAAACCATTGCCTTGGTAGGTTCTTCGGGGGCGGGAAAATCAACACTGGCAGACCTCATCCCCAGGTTTCATGACCCCTCTTCAGGAGAGGTGCTGATTGACGGCATCAACATCAAACGTTTCAAACTCAAAGACCTGAGAAACCTGATGGGCATTGTCACCCAAGACCCCATCCTTTTCAATGATACGGTGCAAGCCAATATTGCGCTGGGCAATGAAAACGCAGAAGCCGACAACATCGTTCAAGCGGCCAAGATTGCCAATGCGCATGGATTCATTGAAAAGAAGGAGGATGGCTACCTGACACGCGTTGGCGACAGGGGTTCAAAACTGAGTGGCGGAGAAAGACAGCGGGTTACTATTGCCAGGGCTGTATTGAAAAATCCCCCCATCATGATTCTTGATGAAGCAACATCCTCCCTGGATACCGAAAGCGAAAAATGGGTGCAGGATGCCATCAACAACCTGATGAAAGACAGGACCAGCATCATCATAGCCCATCGCCTTTCTACAGTGCGCCATGCAGACGAAATCATTGTACTGCATGAAGGTCAGGTTGCAGAAAGGGGCAAACACGATGAGTTGCTGATGCTTAATGGCATTTACAGCAGACTCGTGAATCTTCAGGAAATGAAATAAGACTTACTGATTGAAATTGGAGCCCGGTTTGTTCATTTTGGTCTTGGCTTCCATGCTCAAAGTGGCATGGGGTACAGCCCTCAACCTGGCTTTGTCAATCAACTTACCAGTAACCCTGCAGATACCGTAGGTTTTGTTTTCAATACGCATCAAGGCCTTCTCCAACTTCTCGATGAAATCAATCTGGCGGCTGGCCATCTGGCTCAATTGCTCTCTTTCCATGCTAAGGCTTCCATCTTCCATGGTCATGTATCGGCTGTCTGAATCTTCACCGCTCATGGTATCTTTGCGGGTGATCAAGCCATTGAGGTAGGAAAGCTCTTGCTTGGCTGCATTGAGTTTATTTTGAATCAACTCCCTGAACTCCACCAATTCGGAGTCCGCATAGCGCTGGGTTGGTCCGGTTTCAATGGCTTCCTCCTTGGTATCCAAGAGGGAACGGGTGAATTCTGGTTCGTATTTACGGGCTGACTTGGAATTGATTTTCGGCATGGGTACTGGTTTGGCGTCTTTTTTGGCCTCTTTCGCACGGAGTGCTTTTCTCACTTCAGCAGGACTAGCAGCAACTTTGCTGGTTTCGGCAAACCTGATCTCAGGCGATATCATGGGGCCCTTTTTTACTGGCGGCTTAGCCCCTTTTGATGGAGCCGCTTTGGTAGGAGCCGCTTTGGCGGGAGGTGCAGCCTTTGTCGGTGCAGCCTTAGCTACTTCTGCTTTGGCAGGAGCCTTTTGTGCAGAGGCTGCTTTGGCAGGAGCTGATTTAACCGCTGACTTGGCAGCCGGTGCAGGTTTAGCTGCTGGTTTTACAGGTGCGGCAGATTTAGACGCTGCCGGCTTGGCTGCTTTTGAGGGTGCAGCCACTGGTTGGGCACTTTTGGCTACCGGTGCAGGTTTGTCTTGCTTTTGGGCAGCTGTGGCAACAGGTTTTGCAGCCGATTTGGCTGGCGCTGCTTTCGGAGCTGGAGCTGACTTCTTTGCAGGAGCAGCTTTCTTTGCAGGTGCTGCGGCTGCTTTTGGTGTTGCTTTCTTGGTGGCCATAGTAGTTACCCTTTTTTTATAACATTGATTTTCAGCAACTTACCGTTTATTTCTGTTTCAACACCTTTTTCCAGTCCCTCTATCAGCGATATCCGGTCTGCCAAAATTTCCGCGCAAATATACGCATTATATTGGGTAAAAGACATATCCAACTGAGGATCAGACTGAATTTCAACAGTTATCCTGTCAGTCAATTCCAAATCCAAATCTTTTCGTATCTTCTGTATGCGGTTGACCAATTCCCGGGCATTGCCTTCCTGCTCCAGTTCTGCACTTACTGTTACATCAAGCGCTACGGTCAATGCATTGCGGGAGGCTACCATCCAACCTTGCACATCTTCACTCTGGATATCCACCTCTTCCCTTAAAATTACTATTTGCTCACCCTCCAATTCAATTGGCAGGGAGCCTTGGGCTTCCAACAGGCGGATGAATTCCTGAGACAGTGCGCTGATGGCAGCTGCCGCAGCCTTCATTTTGGCCCCAAGCTTTTTACCCAACAGCACAAAATTGGCTTTGATCCGCTTCCTGATAAAATCATTGTTGGCAGGCAAGTATTCCATCCCTTTCACATTCACTTCTGCCAAAATCAGCTCTTCAACCTGTTTGAGCTGAGCTTCCATGTGTTGCCCGGATATGGGTATAAGCATCTTACTAAGGGGTTGCCTTACCCTGATATTAACTTTTTTCCGGATGGAAAGCACCAAAGACGATAATTCCTGAGCCATCGACATCCGCTCCTCCAAAGCCTTGTCTATCCATGCTTCATTAGCCACAGGGAAATCGGCATGGTGCACTGAACTTTGGGATGATTTGCCAGTTACCGCATTGAGGTTTCTGAAAACAGCATCTGTAAAGAACGGTGAGATGGGGGCCGACAACCTCATGATGGTTTCTAGGCAATGGTAGAGGGTTTGGTATGCGCTAATTTTATCTGCACCATACTCCCCTTTCCAGAACCGCCTGCGCGACAAACGGACATACCAATTGCTTAAAAGCTCATCAACAAAAGTATCTATCGCCCTGCCTGCAGCTGTGGGCTCATAATCATCCATGTGCTGGTTGACTTGCTTCACCAGGCTCTGGAGACTGGAAAGAATCCAACGGTCGATTTCCGGCCTTTCTTCATGAGGAATCTCAGCCTCCTTGAAAGTAAACCCATCCACATTGGCATACAAAACAAAAAACTGATACGTATTATACAGGGTGCCAAAGAATTTGCGCTGCACTTCTTTGATGCCTTCGATATCAAATTTGAGATTGTCCCATGGTGAAGCATTGGTAATTAGATACCACCGGGTGGCATCTGCACCATAAGCGTCAATGGTGGCAAAAGGATCCACCACATTACCCAGGCGTTTGCTCATTTTATTGCCATTCTTGTCGAGGACCAACCCATTGGAAACAACCGTTTTATATGCCACACTGTCGAACAACAGCGCTCCAAGGGCATGCAAAGTATAAAACCAGCCTCGGGTCTGGTCAACGCCTTCTGCAATGAAATCAGCCGGGAAAGATGCACCAGAATCAATCAACTCCTTGTTTTCAAATGGATAATGCCATTGCGCATAAGGCATGGCGCCACTGTCGAACCACACATCCACGAGGTCTGGAACCCGCTTCATGGGCTGCCCCGTTTCACTCACCAATACCACTTCATCAACATATGGCTTGTGGAGGTCGGAGAGTCCGTTTTCCAGGAATCCGCTATTGAGGGAACCGCCAAGAACAGCTGCAGCCTTTTTGATTTCAGCATTCAATTCGGCAACAGATCCGATGCACTTAACTTCCGATCCATCGGCAGACTTCCATATCGGCAAGGGTGTGCCCCAAAACCGGCTCCTGCTGAGGTTCCAGTCCACCATGTTCTCCAACCAATTGCCAAAGCGACCTTCACCGGTGGATTTGGGCTTCCAGTTGATGGTTTTATTCAGCTCCACCATCCGCTCTTTCAAGGCTGTTGTTCTGATGAACCAGGCATCCAGGGGATAATAGAGGATGGGCTTGTCAGTTCTCCAGCAATGGGGATAACTGTGTTCGTATTTCTCTACTTTAAAAGCTTTACCGTCTTTTTTGAGTTGCACACAGATGTCAACATTCACATCGGCATAATCGGTCTCATTTTTGTAGTTTTTCACATAGCGGCCACTGAATTCACCCAGCCCCTCTACAAACTTGCCTTCGCGGTCAACCAAGGTCAGGATGCCCAGCCCATATTTTTTGCCCACCTTGTAGTCATCAGCACCAAATGCAGGGGCTGTATGCACCACACCAGTTCCATCCTCTGTGGTTACAAAATCACCCAAGACAATGCGAAACGGATCTGCTTCTGGCGTGATATCTCGAATGCTGTCAAGGCTGTTGGCTTCGGATGGCATCAGCTGCTCATAATAAAGCCCTTCAAGGTCTGAACCCTTGCAGGTAACCAATACTTTCCAAGGAATCAATTTATCGCCTGCCTTGTAATCCTCAAATGATAATGCAGCTGCTTCTTCTTTGAAAAATTTGGAAACAAGTGCAGATGCCAGCAACACCTGAACCGGTTCACCGGTATAGGGATTGAAACTGTGAACCAATGCATATTCGATGTTGCCGCCAACAGTCAAACCCAAGTTGGATGGCAAGGTCCATGGCGTGGTTGTCCAGGCCATTACCTGAATGCCCAATGTGGGCTTAGCATGCTCCATCAACAATCGATATCCGGCATGTTGCCCGTTGCGCTGCCCTGAAAGACTGAAGAGTGCAACAGCTGACGTGTCTTTTACATCTTTATAGGTACCCGGCTGGTTGAGCTCATGTGAACTGAGACCGGTGCCTGCTGCTGGTGAATATGGCTGGATGCTCACACTTTGGTAAAGCAAACCCTTGTCAAAAAGGCGCTGAAGACACCACCAGAGTGATTCAATATAATCATTTTTGAAGGTCACATAAGGGTTATTCAAATCGACCCAGTAACCCATTTTGCGGGTTATTTCATCCCACTTGTCTTTGTAACGCAATACCGCTTCACGGCATTTTTCATTGTATTCCGCAACGCTGATGGTTTTGCCAATATCCTCTTTGGTGATTCCAAGCTCCTTTTCCACACCCAATTCAACGGGCAGACCGTGGGTGTCCCAACCACCCTTGCGCTTCACCTGAAAACCCTTCATGGTCTTATAACGACAAACCAGGTCCTTCAGCGTTCTCGAGATAACGTGATGGATACCTGGCATGCCGTTCGCGCTGGGGGGGCCCTCATAAAAAACAAAGGGCTTGGCTCCTGCACGGTTGGAAATACTTTCTTCAAAGGATGATTCCCTATCCCATGTTTCCAGCATTTCTTTTTCAAATGCCGGAAGATTCAATTGTTCGTATACTTTATAGCTCGCTTGCATAGTCATTTCAAAGGTGGCAAAGGTATAAAAAAGTTCACCCCTGAGCGAGCAGTTTAAAGCGACTTATTGAAAATTCACAGAACCATCACCCTGATAAGCATAACGGAAGGTGAAATAGCGCTGCTTGGTAAGCTTTTCAGCATCTGATGCGGATGCAGGGAGGGTTGCGCCGCCCTTGTAATAGCTGATGATTTCAAGCTTGGCATACTTGCCAGTGGCTGTTTTGAAAACGAGTACACGACCGGGGATGGGTGTTACGAGATTGACCTGTCCGTTGTAGATATACCATCCTTTGTTGCTTCCCAAAGGAACAGCATAGGATGCAGGGGCATTGTCTTTGCGGAATACAGAGTCAGCTGGCACCGACTTCAATTCGTCGAAAGTACCCACATAAACGAAAGCACCAGCCTGACCGGGACCACTGTTGCCACCGTTGGTGATGATGGTTGTACCCCTCAAGCCGATATCCCATTTGGTTGAATTGGAATCTGTTGAAGCTACAACACCATTTTTCTCGAAACTGAAAAAGGTGAATTTTCCGGCACCTACTGGCTGGCCATTAACCAGACCCACGATTGTATCGGCAGGAATATCGGTTACCGACTGCTGAATGAGTGTTGGGGCATTGTTGACTTCCTCTTTGGAGCAGGATTGGAAAATAACAAATGCTGAAAGGACTGCTGTAAAAACTGCTGAAGTTCTCATTGGATCTTTGTTTTGGCTTGTGATTAGAAATTGAATTGAATGTCGATATATCCCATCCTGCCTGGGTTTCCTGGCAGGAACTGAATGTCTTTGTAATTGAAAATATTGTCTACGCCGGCCATCAGTTTCCATGATGTTCCAAGAGGCAAGCCAGCACTGCAATTGACCTGCACAAATCCATTGGCAAACTCATCAGCCCGGTTGATCAACCCATTACCATCTGCGTCAGCGGTACCCCAACGGCTTCTGTATAAGGTGCGGATGGTTGCAAAATGGCCGGAAGGCCTCTCATAGGTAATTTTGAGGTTGGCGGCGTGTCTGGATCTGTTGGGCAATCCCCCATAATCACTGATGCGCATGCGGGAAACACCTCCTTGGCCAAGTTCCCTTTGAAAAACCTCACCCTTCCTGATGGCTTCCAAAATATCCTTGTCGGCACTGTACAAATATTGATAACCTGCTTTAACAGCAAAGTATTTTCCAAAACGCCTATCCATATCCACCTCAATTCCTTCGGTCAGTGCCCTGTTGAGGTTGAAATAACTGTAGACCTGTCCGCCACTTTTTTTATAAGCGATTATATCAGTAACAATCATATTGGACAGGTCATTCCTGAAGATGTTCAAACTCAGTTGGAACCCTTTTTCTGAACGGTATTTCATGCCGGCATTGAATCCACCAGACACTTCGGGCTTCAAGTCAGCCAGCCTGGAAGCCATGGAAGTGACCTGATCAATCAGCTGTGCATTCTCCAACCGCTGCAGCTCAGCAGCAGCAACCTGTGTTCCAAAAACAGAATAGGCACCGGCGGCCAAATTGGTGAAATTGAGGTAGAGCTGTCTGAAATCAGGCGCTTTGAAACCCCTTCCGTATGACATGTTGAAGTCGAACCGCTGGCTGGGTTTGAATTGTACAGCCAGCTTCGGGCTCCATACTGAAGCATAAGACTGATTGTCGTCATATCGCAATCCTGCAATCACTTTGACCTGCTTGTTGATGGTCTGCTCGTGTTGGGTGAAAAAATAGGCAATATTGTTTTTCCTGAGCGTCGACAAGGAATCGTAACGGTTGGAGCTGACGGTTTCCCGGGCATAACCACCGCCTGCTGTCAAAGTTGCAGCAGCATTGATCTGCCAATCATTTTGGGTTTCCAAACGGGAAAAACCTTGTTTGAACCTGTCATCATACCCGTCCTTCTGGCCAGCAGCCTGGAGTTGCTGGACGGCATCAAAATCGGTAAGGTATCCTCTCAGGGCCGACTTAAACCGGTTGTTTTTGCTGTATTGTAAATAGGGCGTGATATTATATTCCTCGTTTCTTTCGTAACCCTTGGAAAGGATTGTTGAACCTACATTCTGCACCAGAATGGTATTGTCGATGTGGGTGATGTTGGATCGGATACCCACGCCAGCCTTCCATTCGGGAGCAATTTGGTAACCAATCCTAAGTTGATTTGCTGCCTTCCAATAGGGCTCAACAGTCTTTTGGATGGCGTTGGGTTTAAGACTGTATCCTTCAGAGCGGTTATAACTGGAACTGACCTGGATATCTGTTTTGTTGAACGTACGTGAAAAATTCAGGATGCCATCAACCGTATTGAATCGGGCATAACGCAACCCGATATCAGTCTTGTTTTGTCCTGCCCTATCGGTAATGATATTGATGACCCCACCCATTGCCTCAGAACCATATAGGCTTGATGACGGTCCTTTTACGATTTCTATTTTGCGGATATTCCGAACACTGATTTTGGAAAGGTCGAAAACCCCTCCTGTTCGTCCAATCAACGGCTCCCCGTCAATTAGAATAAGCGTATATTCAGATGAAAGCCCTTGAACCTGAACCCCTTTTCCAAAATTATCAATCACTTGGATCCCGGTTTGTTCCGCCAAAATATCGTGCAAGCGCAATGACCCGCTTTGATACAGGGTCTTGGCGTTGACAATGGAAACAGGTATGGCCAGGTTCCCCATCATGCGGGGAGTTCTGGTGGCCGTTACCACCACATCATCCAATGAAAGTGCAGGAAGAGAATCCGTTTTGACCTGACTCTGACCTAAGGAGAACATCAAAAGCAGGACGGATATGGATACTAATTTCAAATTTTGAGGTTTGGAGTGCAAATTTCACCCCTATAACGCAGAGCGATGCCATGAAATTGTCAGCATTACCCTTACTGTTATCTTTTTGACAAATCAATGACAGGTTGGGTGCCTGTAGGTTATCCTCTTAACAATTCGCAGGGCTTCAAGCCAGTATGCTTTTTGAAAGCTGTAGAAAAGTGGGATATGGAGGAGTAACCGAGTTGAGCTGATACTTCAGAAACGGTCAGTCCTTTCTCATATAGAAGATACCGGGCATGTTCCATGCGTTGATCTTGGTAAAAATCAAAAATGGTCGTTCCGAACATTACCTTGAACCCCTTTTTCAGGTAACATTCATTGATGGCAACCTTCCTGCTTAACTCCCTGATCGTGATCGGATCGCCAATATGTTCCAAGAGAATGGCGCGCGCCTTGATGATTTTCTCCCGCTCCTCCATATAGGAGAGGAATTTACAGGCTGGCACCTCATCTTCTTTCAGGGAACCCATAGATTCCAGGCTGTAAAGCAGCAAAATCTGGGTTTGTGCATTAATGAAAATGTTTTCAACCGCATCTGCATAGCGGTTGTTGAGGATGGAATCGAGGGTGTGCCTGATCCTGCCGGAGAGTTCCAGTGGTCTGCTGAAAGAATGGTCGTACCTGAACCGCAGGATGGCGTCGGTAGCTGAATCCATCTCTTCAGATTTGATCAGGTTGGTCAGATGGAGTGGTTCAAAGCGGAAGCTGAGCAAATCTACCGAATCAGTCTGCTCCACACAACGCGCGTGTTGATTCAGCTTACAATCCTCGCAGTTCACTTGGGATTGCTGGCAGAAGGCTTGTCCAGACACACAAAAACGAAGCTCAAGAGTTCGCTTTTGGGGGTTTTCGTCATAGTTATATAACAAGACCCCTTGGTCTTCCACCTGCAGGTATATATCCCGCTTGTGCCTCCTGATGGAATACTGCCATGAACCCGGAATGTTTTTGTCGGATGAATAAACTACCGGTATGCAGTCAAATTGTCTCCAATTGGCTTGCCAGCGTGATTCAATGGTGGTATTGTCAAACATCAGCTGCAAAGGTAGCACTTAAACCGGGGGGAAACCCCAGAATTCGTGTCAAATCGGAGTCAAGAATTTGTGGAAATCGTCTTAAAAAAGAAATGGGGGCCTCAGGCGGGAAATACGCTGTGCTTCCCCCTATTTTAAGTAAATTTGCAGGCTTGAAAACAAGTTAAAAAGAGGAAGACGATACCTATGAGTACAGAAAATCAAGAACCAATGGAACAGCCGGGTGCCGGCTATGGTGCAGACAGCATTCAGGTGCTTGAAGGATTGGAAGCCGTTAGAAAGAGGCCTGCCATGTACATCGGAGACATCGGTGTCAAGGGTTTACACCACCTGGTATATGAGGTGGTCGACAACTCGATCGATGAAGCTTTAGCAGGTTATTGCAACAATATTATTGTCAACATCCATGAAGACAACTCCGTCTCCGTTGAAGACAACGGCCGTGGTATCCCCACCGGAATGCACGTGAAGGAGAAAAGAAGTGCACTGGAAGTGGTCATGACGGTGCTGCACGCAGGGGGTAAATTCGACAAAAACACCTATAAGGTTTCCGGCGGTCTGCATGGCGTGGGTGTTAGCTGCGTAAACGCACTCAGTACAACTTTGCAGGTTACTGTAAACAGGGAAGGCAAGGTTTTTGAGCAGGAATACGAGCGGGGAGCCCCGAAATATGCGGTCAGGGAGATTGGCACAAGCGACAAAACCGGAACCAAAGTGCATTTCTGGCCGGATACCACCATCTTCACCAGCCATGTCTATAACAAGGAAATCCTGGAAGGCCGGTTAAGGGAACTCTCCTACCTCAACAAACGCATCAGGATCACCCTGAACGACCTGAGGGAAAAGGATGAGGAAGGCAACACCTACCAACAGGTTTTCTACAGTGAGGGAGGTATTGTTGAGTTTGTGGAAATGTTGGACCGCTTGGGCAAACGCAGTGCCTTGATCCCCAATGTGGTATATATGGAAGGTCATGATCCCGACTCCAATGTAGCTGTTGAAGTGGCCATGAATTACAACGACTCCTACAACGAACACATATTCTCCTACGTCAATAACATTAATACCATCGAAGGCGGTACCCATGTGGCTGGCTTCAGAAGGGCCATCACCAGGGTTTTTTCACAATACGGCAAAAAGCAGGGGTTGTTTGAAAAATCCAAGGTGGAAGTTGAAGGTGATGATTTCAGGGAGGGATTGAGCGCAATCGTCTCGGTGAAAGTGCCTGAACCGCAGTTCGAAGGCCAGACCAAAACCAAATTGGGCAACTCCGAAGTCATGGGTATTGTAGACGTTACGGTATCCAGGGTGTTGGAAGCCTATCTGGAGGAAAACCCCAGGGAAGCGAAAAACATTATCAGCAAAGTGATACTGGCTGCCCAAGCCAGGGCTGCAGCCCGGAAAGCGAGGGAGTTGGTGCAAAGGAAAACGGTACTCTCCGGAGGCGGACTACCAGGCAAACTATCCGACTGCTCAGAAAGAGATCCGAAAAAGAGTGAGTTGTTCCTGGTGGAAGGGGATTCGGCAGGTGGTACGGCCAAACAGGGGCGTGACCGGAATTTCCAGGCAATCCTTCCTTTGAGGGGAAAAATCCTCAACGTGGAAAAGGCCATGGAACACAAGATTTACGACAATGAGGAGATCAGGAACATGTTCACCGCCCTCGGCGTTAAGATTGGAACACCTGAGGACCCCAAGGCACTTGACCTTTCCAAATTGCGCTACCACAAGCTTATCATCATGACCGATGCCGATGTCGACGGCAGTCATATCGCAACCCTTATCCTCACCTTCCTTTTCAGGTATATGAAGGAAATGGTTGAACAGGGTTATGTTTACCTCGCCCAACCCCCATTGTACCTCGTTAAAAAAGGAAAAGAACAATTCTACGCCTGGAATGAGGAACAAAGAAAAGGTTACGTTGAAAGGCTTGCAGGTGGCCGGGAAGACAGTGTCAATGTTCAGCGTTACAAGGGTCTTGGTGAGATGAATGCCAGCCAGCTGTGGGATACCACCATGAATCCGGGTTCAAGAACCCTGAAACAGGTCACTATCGAAAGCGCTGCGGAAGCCGACATGGTTTTCAGCATGCTGATGGGTGATGAGGTTGGTCCACGCCGTGAATTCATTGAGTCTCATGCCAAATACGCCAAACTGGATATCTAATTATACAATCACACACAAAAACAGACAACATGTCAAATGCAATTACAGCTTACAATGTAAAGACCAAGGAAAAGAATGTGCCCATGCTGGATGCTGTCATCAGCAAAACTGCCAAAGGTGGTTATATTGCAAAAGGCCATGACGGGAAAGGCAACAAGCTGACTTCACTGTTGGGTGAAGCCAAAGCACTTGCTGCTATTAAGGATGGTCTTGCCAAGCAGGATTGGTAGTCTTATTATACCCTGATAAGCAAAAGACAGGCCCTCAAGCCTGTCTTTTTTATTTGACCTTATACTTATTTTTTTGGAGCCAGAGTCTTACTTTTTCTCGATGGTCTCCCTGCACAATGATTTCACCATCTTTTGCAGATCCACCTGTACCACAGTGGCTTTTCAGCTGTTTACCCAACTGCTCCATATCTTCCTGCAGCCCTATGAATCCGGCAACCAGTGTTACGGTTTTACCGGCCCGATGTTTGGTTTCTAGAGTTACTTTCAACACTTGCTCCTGTGGGGGCAGGGTTTGTTCTTGCTTTTGCTCATTGCCGCTGTTGAAATCGGGATTGGTGCTGTAAACAAAAGGGGATGTATTGTTTTTTTTCTTTGACATGGTTACTCAATTTATAGCTTTCAAACTCAGATCCAGACTCACCGCATGATGGATCAGTGCACCAACACTGATGAAATCCACGCCAGTTTCAGCGTAGGCAGTTATGTTGCCCAGGTGCATCCCTCCACTGGCTTCCGTTTCAAAGCGGCCGGCTATCAGCTTTACAGCATCCCTCACGGCTTCAGGACTGTAATTGTCCAGCATGATGCGCTGCACCTTACCAGCCCCATGGGCGCAGATCATTTCAACATCAGCGATGGAACGCGTTTCCACCTCCAAGCCGATATTCAGTCCCTTCTCTTTCCGATAGGCGTCGGCCAACGCTATGGCTGGCAAAATCCCACCGGCAAAATCAATGTGGTTGTCTTTGAGCATCATCATATCATACAAACCAAAGCGGTGATTCACGCCCCCGCCGATGCAAACCGCCTCCTTTTCCAATAACCGGAAATTGGGAGTTGTCTTACGGGTATCCAATAATCGCGTGTGGTAGCCTTGCAGTTTGGCAACATACTGTGAAGTTAGTGTGGCAATCCCACTCATGCGCTGCATACAGTTCAACAGCAAACGTTCCCCCATCAACAAGGCATGGATTCCTGCTTCCACCTGAAAAGCCTGCTCACCGCTTTTGATATGCTCCCCATCCTGTTTGAATGCTGTTAATTTCGCGGTTTCGTCGAGGTACCGCAAAATGGCTTCAGCAACCTTCATCCCAGCCAAGATGCCATCCTCCTTGATATGCAAAGCCATTCGCCCCCTTGTTTCAGCAGGTATTACCGCCAGGGTGGAATGGTCCCCTCCCCCAACATCCTCCTGCAATGCCATAGCAATAAATGAAGCATAAGCCCCCTGCCTGTTATCCATCGCATGAAGATAAAATGAAATGAAGTAATTTTGGGTTATGGAAAATAAAAAATGCATCCTGGTGATCATGGACGGATGGGGACATGGCGCAGTAAAAGACAGCGACGCCATCCAACATGCACAGACTCCCTTTGTCAGTTCCCTTTACGCCCAATATCCAAACACCACCCTGATTACCTGTGGTGAACAAGTGGGATTGCCGGAAGGCCAGATGGGTAACAGTGAGGTGGGGCACCTCAACCTGGGTGCAGGCCGGATCGTTTATCAGGAGCTGCAACGCATCAATGTAGCCATCCGAACTGGAGAATTGGCCAATAATGAATCGCTCCAATCTGCCATCCAATACGCCAAAAAAAACAACAAAAAACTCCATCTGCTCGGCTTGGTCAGTGATGGAGGCGTGCATTCACATATAAGTCACCTCAAGGCTTTAACCGACATATGCCAGCAAGCCGGATTGGATCAGGTCTTCATTCATGCATTTACGGATGGTCGTGATACTGATCCTAAGAGCGGACTCGGATTCATTCAGGAATTGGAAAGTCACTTGAAACAATCCGTTGGCAGGATCGCTTCCGTTACCGGCAGGTACTACGCAATGGACCGCGACAAAAGATGGGAAAGGGTTAAACTGGCGTATGATGCCCTGACCAAAGGTGTAGGAACCCCTGTAGCCGACGCTGCATCGGCCATCAGTGCAGCATATGCAGACAATATCACCGATGAATTCATCAAACCGGCCATAATCACTGAGCAAGAAAAACCCATCGCTGTAATTGAAGAAGGTGATGCTGTGATTTGTTTCAATTTCCGCACAGACAGGTGTCGGGAAATAACAGAAGTGCTGACACAGCAGGATTTCCCGGAGTTCAACATGCACAAACTTCACTTGGAATACACCACCATGACGGAGTATGACAATACATTCAAGCATGTTCATGTGATATTCAGAAACGATAACCTCACCCATACCCTTGGTGAAGTGCTTGAACAACAGGGCAAAACACAAATACGGATAGCAGAAACCGAAAAATACCCGCATGTCACCTTCTTCTTCAGCGGTGGAAGGGAAATTCCTTTTGAAGGCGAAAGGCGAATCATGGCTGCCTCACCCAAAGTAGCCACCTATGACCTGCAACCGGAGATGAGCGCTCATGAACTGACGGACAAAATTGTTCCAGAAATCCAGGCCCAATCTGCAGATTTCATCTGTTTGAATTATGCCAATGCTGATATGGTTGGACATACCGGGGTATGGCAGGCCGCCATCAAGGCTGTTGAGACTGTTGATTCCTGCGTTCAGCAGGTGGTGACGGCTGCATTGGAAAATGGCTATACCGTTTTCCTGACTGCAGACCATGGCAATGCTGATTTCCTGAAAAATGAAGATGGGTCACCCAATACAGCGCATACCCTGAATCCCGTGCCGCTCTTCATCATCGACAAGGAATGGCGCGGTCAGGTTAAAGCAGGAAAACTAGGTGATATTGCACCAACCATACTACATTTCATGGGAATACCCATCCCAACTGAAATGACCGGCGATGTACTTGTGAGCTGAAGCATTGATCACCAACGACTTGGCTCCCTTCAAAAACATTGAGGGCCAAGCAGCATCATATCTCTGAAAAATGTCTTATTTTCAGAGGACAAATCGTTCTCATGACGGAGGAACTTATTCTTCAAGGGTGCAGAAAAAATGACGCAGCAGCCCAACAGGTGCTTTACCAAAAGTATAGCCCCAAAATGCTTTCTGTGTGCTACCGGTATGCCAAATCCCGGGAGGATGCTGAAGATATGTTGCAAGAGGGGTTTGTAAAAGTGTTCACCCAGATCAACCGTTATGAGAACAGGGGCTCTCTGGAAGGTTGGATCCTGCGAATTATTGTACATACCTGCATCAATCACCTGAAAAAGAATAAGAAGTTCAACGATGTGGTAGATCTCGCATATGCAGGTAATTTGATCATCAGGGAAGACAATATTCCTGGCATCGTTCAGGCCAAGCAAATTGTGGAATGTATCAGGTCATTACCAATTGGTTATAGGACAGTTCTGAATTTGTATGCTATTGAAGGCTATTCGCACAAGGAAATTGGTGCCATGTTGGACATTGAGGAGAGCACCAGCAGGTCGCAATATACGCGAGCGAAAAATATGCTGGAAGAAATCCTGGCCAAGAAAGGAATCATCCAGCCCAAAGAGGAAAAGCGGGTATGGTTAAGACCGGTAAACCAGTATTGATTGAGGTAAAAAGAGGTAAAGAACAATGAAATTGAGGCCAAACGGAGATATTGAGGATTTGCTGAAAGACAGGGCTGATCAGTACCTGCTCTATCCGTCTGATGCCGTATGGAATAACATCCAGAAAGAATTGCATCCAGCGAGAACTTGGATTTACGTTTCTGTTCTGGCATTGCTTCTCTTCAGCGCTGGCGTTACCATGGTTATCAAAAAAGAAAAATCCTCACTCGTCAAAGAACGTGCAGGTCAAATTGCCTACCGCCTATCCAAATCCGTCGAAGGAAACCAATCCTTCCCTATGGCACCTCCCCCTGAGGGACAGATTGTGCAGGAGGTCACCACCAAGAAGTCCACTATTCCTGAAAAACCAGGTTTGGCTCTTGTTGAACTGCAAAAAAATGCAGAAAAAGATACTGAAAGTCTGTCCATTCCCCTGGCGATTCAAACCCCTGATTTGAAGGGTAGATTCATGAAGATGCCAGAAAAGGCCCAACAAGCCTCCAGGGAGGATAAGAAGAAGCTGATTGCAACAGCCTTTGAAACAGTAGTGGAACAGGCCAAAAAAATAAGGTCTAATGCCAGTTGGCAGTTATATGGAGGTCTGAATATGGGCTACCGCTTCCTTTCCGGAGAAGCAACCAGAACCAATTACCAATACGCTGTTTTCTCCCTGAGCACCAATGCACAATTCCCCCGTAACGTTAAAGATGTTGTGAATCACAGGCCGGGCATGGGATTTGAAATCGGAAGTGCCATGTATTATCCGATAACCAAAAAGCTGAGTTTGAAAGCCGGACTGCAAGCGAATTATAACCATTATCAAATTGATGCCTATAGCTCGGTACCAGAGATAGCCAATTACGGGATGAACAATCTCCGTGCGGGCAGCATTCCGATCAGCACGGTTTCCTTCTACAGCAATACCTATGGTTATAGAAAAGCCACACTCCGGAATGAGCATTACATGCTGTCATTGCCTATCGGCATTGATTATGTAGTTGCAGGCAACAAAAAGGTTAACCTTTCACTGGCGTCAACCATTCAGCCCACCTACGTTTTCGCCAACTACTCCTACCTGATCTCCACCAACCTGAAAAATTATGCCAAAGAACCGACATTGAACAGGAGATGGAACATCAATTCGGGTGTTGAAGCCAGCCTGAATATCCAACAAGGAGCATTCAAATGGAGTATCGCTCCCCAGTTCAGGTACCAGCTGATTTCAAGTTTCAAAGACAAGTATCCCATCAGGGAAAACCTCACAGACATGGGCATCAAAGTTGGTTTGATCAGGACACTTCAGTAAAAACAATCTTTGGATCAGCAAACGTTTTCCTCACTACAGCAAACCCTTCCCAACGCTCCCGGTATCTACAAATACTATGGAGAGCAAAAAAATTTGTTGTATATCGGCAAAGCCAAAAACATCCGAAAGCGCGTAAGTTCATACTTCACCAAGAACAACCACTCCTTCAAAACGCATGAGCTGGTCAGGCAAATAGCCTCCATAGAATTCACAATCGTCCATTCTGAGCATGATGCCCTGCTGCTGGAGAATGCTTTAATCAAGGAATTCAAACCGAGATTCAATATCGACCTCAAAGACGATAAAACTTATCCCTATATCGTCATCAAAAAAGAGCCTTTCCCCCGGGTATTTCTCACCAGACGCAAATTCAATGACGGATCCACTTACCTCGGTCCTTTTACCTCGTCATCCAAGGTCAGGGATCTGCTGGCATTCATCAAAATGCATATCCCTCTGCGAACATGTTCATTGAATTTGTCTACTGCCAACATTGCGAAAAACAAATTCAAGGTATGTCTGGAATACCACCTGGGCAACTGCAAAGGGCCCTGCACAGGATTGCAATCGGCTCATGATTATGCCACTTCGCTTGAACAGATCAAACATATTTTGAAAGGTAATCTGAATGGAATAATCGCTCAATACAAGGAACAACAGGCAGGTTATATTGCGGAGCTCGCATTTGAAAAAGCTGAACAGCTGCAAGTAAAAATAGAAGCCCTCAAAAACTATACGGCAAAATCAGTCATTGTAAGTCCCAAATTGGGAGACCTCGATGTTTTTGCAACAGCTGTTTTCGAAACCAGTGTCGTGGTAAGTTATCTGGCCGTAAGGAACGGCACCATCGTCAATTCAGCCAATGAAGTTTTTCAAATGGCATTCGATGGAACCACGGCCACAGTATTATCCCAAGCGGTATTCCACTTTCTGGACCGCTTTGGCAGTGATGCAGTTGAGTTGGTTGTTCCCATCGAACTGGGTTATGGTTTTGAGGGATATACGCTTACCATCCCTAAAAGTGGCGAGAAATACAAACTTTTGGAAATGGCAGAAACCAATGCCCGTTATCATGCAGGGGAGATGAAACGGAAAAAATCATTGAATCTCGATGCTGCAGGAGGTGTCCCGTTACAACTGCTTGAAAAGGTACAGGTCGCACTATCACTGGATGCGTTGCCTGTGCATATAGAATGCTTCGACAACTCCAACTTCCAGGGAGGTTATCCGGTTTCAGCCATGGTATGCTTCAAAAATGGAATTCCCAGCAAGACTGATTACCGGCATTTCAATGTCAAAACAGTTGATGGTATCAACGACTTCGCTACCATGAAAGAAGCTGTTGGGAGAAGATATAAACGTTTGGTGACGGAGAACAGCCCCCTACCTCAACTGGTGATTATTGATGGTGGAAAGGGCCAGCTGGGGGCTGCCATGGAGGCCATACGTGAAATCGGTCTTTCAGGCAAAATGACCCTGATCGGTTTAGCCAAGAATGTTGAAGAGGTCTTTTTCCCAGGCGATATGGAATCGTTGAAACTGGGCTTCAACAGTGAAGAATTGTTGTTTCTAAGAAGGATACGGGATGAAGTACATCGCTTTGGCATTACATTCCATAGGCAAAAGCGCAGTAAGGGGACCTTTAAGAATGAACTGCAGGAAATCAAAGGTATTGGTGAGGAAACAGCCAATCAATTATTGGTACATTTCCGCTCAGTTGCCAATGTCAAAAAAGCCAGTCTTGAAGATCTGGAAAAACAGGTTGGCAAATCGAAAGCCAGAATCATCATCAACCACTTCGCTGGTCAGCAGGAAGCATGAAGAAGAAGTAAATCCAGATAAACTGCCAATCAGGTCTACCAGCCTTCCATCCTTGCAAGCAATGTATCAACAATAACGGATTGTCCTTTTCTGCTCAAATGGGCATGGTCAATATAGTTGGTTAGATCAGCAGTAAAAGGCCTGAAATGCTCACTGTTCAAATTGATTATGGAACTGTCATCCCGGATGATGCTGCGCATCTGTTGCTGATACTCCATGAATGTCTTTTCCTTCAGTTTGAAAATATCATAGGGAACAGGATGAAAATACACCAAGAGCTTAATCTTATGGCTCCTAAGTTCTTGTATCATGGCTTTAAATTCCGCCAATGCACTTGAATCAACAGTTATGGCATCTGTATTTTCCTTTAACTCCCTATTCACCCTTTGCCTTACATCGCCAACAGCAAAAAAACTGCCATAGTCATTTACCCCTTGGGCATCGATTTGATTTTTGGGAAACTTTGAAGGCATTAGATTGAACGATCTGATGGCACCAACAACATAAGTTTCATATAAATTTTTGGATCCCAGTGCCCCGTAATACAATTTGTCATCAAATTCTACTTCCTTAGCACCATAGTTTTTGGTCAGGTAAGGACTCACACAGATGATATATTGCCTCACGCCACCGGCAAGCAGATTAGAAACCAAGGGTCTGATTTCCGCAATATTGGCACCCATCATGCTGGCGTTATAAATTTTGGGAATGGATGCGGAATCCTTCCGGGTTGAAAAATCAATGTTGTCTGATAAGGATGTGCCCAACAACACCGTATTGAAATTTTGTGGCACGTACCGATAAGACAACAGGTATTTGGAAATCCTTTCTGCGTGGTATACAGGAAGCTCCCTTCCTTTGACAGGCCTGAACAACCCATAGATGTCGAGATACCAGTTCACCCCAACAACCAATAAGGACAGCCCTGCTACACCTGATAAAACGGCGAAAAGAAAACCCTTTCCATTTATACCTGATTTGAACATGGGAACCAGTTTAAAAATCGAAATAAAGAAAATCCTGCTTGCCTGCTGAATTCATAAAAACCAAATTAACAATGACCATCAACACCGTAAACAGCAGGAATCGCCTGTTCATTTTGAATTTTTCCATAACCTCAGTTGAATTGGGCAAAAACAACATGATTACACCTGCAAGCCATATAGGAGCGTCATAAACAGACACTATCAGATCGAAGGAATGCCCGGGGGTAGCAAATCCAAACATGGTTTTGAGGGTAACCAGCGCCATGTTGAGATCTTCCGCCCTGAAGAAGACACGCATGAGCAAAACAAAAACAAATGTGATCAAAACTGCCAGGACTGAAGGGATATGGATTTTCGTCTTTTGAAAAAGCCGGTGGAAAATCAAACCCAAACCATTAAGTGCACCCCATATGGCGAAGGTCCAATTGGCACCATGCCACAACCCCCCAAGGAAGAAAGTAAGAAAAAGATTAAAGTGCATACGGGCTTCCCCAAACCGGTTGCCACCCAAGGGTATATAAAGGTAGTCCCTAAGAAAACTACTCAAAGTAATATGCCAACGCCGATAAAATTGCTGGATATTCTCTGATTTGTGCGGTGACCAGAAATTGTTGGTGATTTTGATGTTGAAAAGCAACCCCAATGCAATAGCCATATCGGCATATCCACTGAAATCGAAATACAGCTGAACGGTATAAGCAAATGTGGTAATCCATGCCTGCATGGTATCCAACGATTCAAAATTGAGATATCCCCTACTGACCAATTTGCCGAAGGTATCGGCAATGATTATCTTTTTAGACAACCCAATTTGAAAAAGAAAGATGGCTTTTGCAATATTTTCAGCACGGGGATGGGCAAGCGATTTATCCACCAGCTGTGGCATAATGACCTTATGGTGCACTATGGGTCCGGAAATCAGTTGCGGGAAAAATGTTACAAATACCGCATAATGCAAGAAATTGTAATCAGTCACTGTTCCCCTGTAACTGTCAACCAGATAAGCAATTTGCTGGAAAGTGAAGAAGCTGATGCCCAATGGCAGGATGATGTGCCGCAAATTGAAATCTGACCCTGAAACCGCATTCAGGTTTTCTATAAAAAAATCAGCATACTTGTAGTAAAGCAATAGCCCCAAATTGAAAGCCAGTCCCAAATACAAAAAAGCCTTTTTGGAGAATTGGCTGTTGGCCAATGCCGTTTTTCGGGCACAGGAAAAGTTTACGGCAATGGAAGCTGTCAGCAGGATTAGATACTTGGGATTCCACCAACCATAAAAGAAGAGAGAAGCACAGAGAAGCCAGATTTTGGAATAGCCATAAAGATGATACCTGTTCAGCAAGAAGTAAACGAGGCATGTCAGGGGCAGAAAGGCAAAAATGAATTCAACTGAATTGAATAGCATAAAGAAAAGAGCCGGCTTTCGCCGGCTACTTGAATGATGTTTTTAATTTTAGTAGGACCACAGATCCTGTTCGAAGTTGAATATTCGGGTTTTGATGTTTTCACCTTCCAACAACCTGAGGATATCATCTTTGATATATTGCCTAATGAATTGATCGTAAGGATTTTCAGAACTTGATTTGACAATATAACTGGCAAAAAACCTGCTCTCAAACAATTCTTCCCAACTCATCCTCGCTCCAAAATTTTTCCCGTTGTACACTTCATAAAGTGAAAGCACAGGGCGAAGATCAGGATAATAAACCCAGAATATGGGAGACTCTCCAAGCACTACACCGGTATTTTCGTCTACATAAGTTTTAATGGGCGCTATACCGAGAATCCTGGTGAACATCCGGGATGCTTCCTTGTCAAATACCCATTCTTCCTTGATCCTGAATTTGACAATTTCATCGGGATTGAAATCTTTACAAACCAGAGAATCTTTCATGAGCCCTTTGGTACCTGTAGGATCTTTCGCCCAATCCATCACCTGAATGGAGTCGCACTTACCGGAAATGATGGAACCAACTTTTTCAATGGTCATCGGAGTGGTGAACCGATCGTCCATATTGGGATCAAATGCGGTAACATCACCTTTTCTCACTGCACGCAAGAGGATACTGATGAATCGCTGGTTTCCATTGTCATCTTCCGCCTTATAACGGAAAGGTAGGTTCATCTTTTCTCTGATATCGATTTCACGCCAAACGCGCTCACGGTACCAAGCATCATCTTCTCGGATATGCTCGTATACCAATGGAGACCTGCTCTTAACCAATCCACGCTCAATGGCTGCATCCGGACGCAGAGACACTTTCAATGAGTCGAATGCAAACGGATCTTTGGGAGCCGGTGGAACAGGTTTTACAGTGTCCGCAGAAGCTGGATTGATGCTGGCATCCAACACCTTGGTTTCTGCAACCGGTTTTTTGGCAGCAGGTTTTGCTGTGGTTTTTTTGGCAGGTGCAGGTTTTCTTTTTACCTGAGCATCAGCCGCCTGACCCAGTAAACCAATGGCGATTGACAAAAGAAAAATACGTTTGACAGCAAATGTGTTCATGTTCTGCTTTTTTCCGATTACTTCAAAATATAGGTAAGGCTTCCGCTCAGTGTTCTTGTTTTGCCTCCGGGGTCCTTAACCATAATATCTGTGATAGCTACCAATGATCCTGGCTTCAAACGGCCAACCAATGCTGCCGCGTCGCCAGTCCACCTGGAACCCTTATTATCCATTTGGATGAAATCTGCACCACCGCCGGCTGCGCCAAGTTTGTAACTGACAACTTCAAAAGGAGCATCAAATTCTGCATCCTCCAGTTTGGCGATAACGCCACCCATGGCCTTGAAAGAAGCTGATGGTACCGCACCTGGTTTCAAGTTCCCCACATAGGCTGCTGGATTGGGTAACTGCTTGACGCGGAAACTTACCTTACCGGAAGCCTTTCCATCAACCAAAACAGTTACAGCATGTTCACCAGACATACCCGCATTGGGCTTGATGATATATTTGCTTCCGCCAGCCTTGGTGATGGAACCACCGCTGAACTGTGCTGAGACCTTTTCACTTCCCGCTCCAGCAGTGATGGTTACAGGGTTGTCTACACCAATGTAAAGCACATTCATCTTGTCTGCAGAAACTGCAACACCGGAAGGCGAACCAACAGTATAATCTATTTTTTTGGAGATGGTTTTGTTCTCTCCTGTATTGGGATCCATGAAACTCACACTAACATTCATACTGCGCGTTCCAGTTCCACCAACATTGAACTTGGACTCTGCAACACCATTGGCATTTACCGGTATGCTGCGGCCGTCAATCGTTACAACAGGTTTTACATTGGAGTTGAAAGCGCCCAGTCCGGCAACAATGGTCATTTCCTCACCAGGCATCAGGTAATTGGAACTTGTACCAACCAGGGGTTCGAACTTATCCATAATCAACTTGACAGCACCTACTTGACTTGCACAAAAAGTGGCTGCAAGATTTTCTGAATTCTTCACATCATTCTGAAACTTCGTCAAGATTGTGATGGCCGCAATGGTGGGAGTCATGTGGAAATAACCGTTGACCCAATCTTTTACCTTATCGCCCGTTGCAAGGTTACCTGATGCTGATTTAATGACTTCCAGGTTGAGCGGAATTTTCTGGCCAATTTGCTTGGCCATCTCAGGATCCACTCCCAGTAATCTTGTTTTGAACTCTTCCAATTTGGCGTACAATTCCTTACCGTTGCCTTTGGTATCAAAGTACCTTGTGGCTGCGTCAATATTGTCTTCGCGGAATGTTCCTGTTGACTCATCAAGATCAGACTCCACTTTCAGGGCCTGCTTGTAATTTTCGAGAATAGTATATGTCTCGGAAGCCAATTTCCTCACCTGATCAGCTTTGGGCTTCCAAATGGCTGCTTTGTCGGCTGTCTTGGGATCTTTCAGCAGTTCATCAAAATTACTGTAGATGCCATTGGTTGAATTATCAAGTACCGTATTGGATTCTGTAAGGCTGTTGTCTACCACCTTAAAAGCGTTCAGGATTTCGGCTGACACGTTGAGGGCCAGCAGTGCAGTCAACACCAGGTACATGATGTTGATCATCTTCTGCCGCGGTTCTTTGGGTAGTCCCATATGCTTATAATGAGTTTATGATAAATTTGTTATTGGGAATTAACCGCGAACCTGCATGGCGGAGAGCATGTTTCCGTATACACTATTCAGGCTTCCCAGGTTCTTCGCCAACAATGCTATCTGCTCCTGAGTCTTCTTGGCATCGTCAACGCTGCCTTGCATTGCTTGGCTTGCTTTGACAAGATTTTCATAGAAGCCTGCCATGGTTTTCATGTGTGATGACGCCCCCTGTAATTCTGCCTCGTACATCTTGTTCAGGGAACCAAGATTTTTTGACAAAGACTGAACTTGCTCATGGAATGCTTTTGAACCTTCTGCTGCAGCATTGAACTGCTGAACAGAACCGGCAGCAGCCACATAAGCTTCTTTTACGGAACCCAAGGCGGCACTTGCCTCTTTGGTTTTCAGAGCATATTCATTTGTTGCAGCTGTAGCATCAGCCAAAGCAGAAACACCTTGTACTGTTTTGTTGAATTTGGCAAAATTTTCATTGAGCTGCTGCAAATTGGCAGGGTCAACATTTTCTTTCAGCAATGCATCCAATCCACCTTGTCCAGCCTTGGGACCACCAACGGAACCTTCCAGGTTTTTGGCAAGATCATTGATGGGGTCTTTGGGATGATAAAAAGCATATATGACGAAGATGAGCGCCTCTGTGAGCAAACCTACAGTAAGCATTACATCTGCGAATGATTTGTGAAGAATTTTAGCCCATGCACCAAAAATTACTACTGCAGCACCAATACTCACTACTGCATTTACTATTTTGTCTAGGTCAAGGCCTTTTTGCTTATCTGCCATTATTCTGGTTTTTTATTGGTGGAATGATGATTTGTACGTTGAATTATTTTTTGGCTTGAACTGGAGGCAGGTCAATTACGCAACGGAATCCAATATATGATTTAGTGGTATCCATGTATTCATAATTTCTAGTGCTATTCTGCAGGAAGAAACCGACATCTTTCCAGCTGCCACCTCTCACAACTTTACGTTTCATCCTTGGAGGATCGTTTTCTTTTGCATTCCAGCGGATATCAGGATTCATGTCGTGCTGGAAATTGTACGCCCCCTCATAGTAGAGTGAAGAAGTCCATTCCGCTACATTACCAGCCATGTTGTAGAGACCGAAATCGTTTGGCCAATAGGCATCAGCCCTAACCGTATACATGCCACCATCCTCTGGATAGTTGCCTCTGCCGGGTTTGAAATTGGCCAACAAACATCCTTTCTTGTTGCGGAGGTATGGTCCACCCCAAGGGAAAGGGACTTGTGACCTTCCGCCTCTGGCAGCATATTCCCATTCAGCCTCAGTAGGCAGCCTGAATTCGTTTTCTGTCATGCGCTTATTACGCTCGAGATAGGAATTGAGGTAATGTGTTCTCCACTCGCAAAAGGCAGTGGATTGCTTCCAATTCACGCCCACTACAGGGTAATTGCCGTAAGCAGGATGGGAAAAATATTTACGGGCATGCGGCTCATTGTATGCATAAGAGAAATCCCTAATCCAAACGAGTGTATCAGGATAAATAGCCACATCTTTTTTGATGATAAAGTACGAGCGGGGCTTATTGGCGTTGGAACGCTTGGCAGCCTCAGTAATGTCGAAAATTTCTGAAT
>JBDLUN010000195.1:0-3935 GCA_039805245.1 Bacteroidota bacterium | reverse complement strand
CCCGTTTCCATTTGCAGTAATATGCCAGCCGGAACGGGAATCATATTGAAACCTTCAGTACAATCGGCAAACCATCCTACAATCATCGACACTACAGCTTTGGCTACAGCCCACATTGATTCTGTTATCAACGATGCCATCAAACGAAAAGCTGCACCCGGCATGGCATTGCTTGTAATCAAAAACAATAAAGTGGTACTGGAAAAAACGTATGGTAACCTCAGCTATGACAATAATGGACGAATGAGTCAGGAAACCGTATTCGACATGGCTTCAGTGACCAAAATTTGTGCCACCACTTTATCCGTCATGAAACTGTACGACGAAAAAAAGCTTGACCTCAATAAAACCCTTGGGGATTACCTGCCTTGGACAATTGGAACCGACAAACAACACCTCATCATCAGGGATATTCTGTTGCATGAAGCTGGTCTCAAAGCCTGGATCCCTTTTTATAAGGAAATCGCAGACAGCATCAACATGAAGCCCCTACCCGGATATTTCAGTAAAAAGCAGGATTCCCGTTTTGGCATCAAGGTTGATGATTCCTTGTTTATGCGAACCGACTGGCGTGATACAATGGTGAGCAGGATCCTGACATCACCGCTGGAGAAAACAAAAACCTATGTCTACAGCGACAATGATTTTATTTTCATGGGAGAACTTGTCAAGGCCATCAGTGGGTTGCCATTAGAACAATATGCCTGGAAACATTTTTATGCACCACTGGGCTTCAGGAGTACCGGATTCAACCCTGCCGGCTACATGAACAAAGCTACCATTGCACCAACAGAACAGGACCCCTATTTCAGGGAAAGGTTGGTGCGTGGTTATGTTCACGATCCAGGAGCTGCGATGTTTGGGGGGATATCAGGCCATGCGGGATTGTTCAGCAATGCCTATGAAACAGCTGTATTGATGAACCTCGTGATGCATGGTGGCACGCTGAACGGCAAACGTTTTTTTTCAGACAGTACCGTTAAACTGTTCACCTCTTACCAAAGTGCCATCAGCAGGCGGGGGCTTGGTTTCGATAAGCCGGAAAAAGACAATGCAAGCCGTAAATCACCCTATCCGGCCTTAGCCGTTTCAACAGCAACATTCGGACATACGGGATTCACCGGAACCTGTGCTTGGGCAGATCCTGAAAAAGGTATTGTTTTTGTACTGCTGGCCAATAGGGTTCATCCAACCGCCAAGAATACCTTTGGAGACCTCAATGTTAGGGGTAAAGTGATGGAAAAAATCTTTACAACATATTGAGCTGGGTTCTGACCACCACTTTGGCAGCAACCCATGCTTTTTGGTAATTGGGGATTCTGATCCGCTCTTCGAGGATGCGTTGCGGCCTAACCGCTTTGATTTTTTTGAAGAGACTGAGGTAGTATTTGTATGCCAAGTATACACCAAACCTTGCTTTGAGCGGTAGCTGTGTTATTCCCACATAGGCGGCATCGAAATCTTTTTGAATATCTGCCTCAATTTCGGCTTTCATCGTATGTGTGAAATCCCTGAAATCAACGCCGGGAAAATAAACCCTATTGAGTTGTTGATAATCGGCCTTAACATCCCTCAAGAAATTCACTTTCTGAAATGCTGCTCCAAGTGACTGTGCACTGGGCTTCAACTTTTCATATTCCTCACGGTTGCCATCACAAAAAACAAAAAGGCACATCAATCCCACTACTTCTGCACTGCCGTATATGTATTCTGCATAACCATTGGCATCATAACTAGCTTTGTCGAGATCAAACTCCATGCTTTTGAAAAAAGCCTCCACGAGAGCCAGGTCAATGTTATACTTATTAACCGTCAATTGGAAACTGTGGAGAATGGGATTGAGGCTGATTCCTTTATTGACAGCTTCGTATGTTTCCCGTTTGAAGTCGGCCAATAGGCTCGCTTTATCATAACCATGAAAAGTATCCACGATTTCATCAGCGAAACGAACCAATCCGTAAATATCATATATCGGACCCCGAAGGTCTTTATGCAACAAACGTATGGCGCTGCTGAAGGATGTACTGTAGCGTTCGGTAGTAATCCTGCTGCAATCGTGAGATACCTGATGAAAAATTCCAATCATTTGATTCTGGTTATTTGCCGAAGCGTTTAACAAATGCAGCTTTCTATAGGATGTAAGGTAGACAAAACAGAACAACTCAAGATTATTTTTGTTCAGCCGTAACTAATTTGGCCACGACCTCCCCACTGATCAGGCTAGGTGGAACACCCGGACCGGGCACCGTAAGTTGCCCCGTATAGTACAGGTTATGCACCTTTTTGCTTTTGCAGGATGGTTTCAGGATGGCTGTCTGCATAAGGGTATTGGCCAACCCATAAGCATTGCCTTTGAAGGCATTGTAGTCCTGAACGAAATCACTGTAAGCATACGAGCGCTTGTATACGATATGATTTCTGATATCCACACCTGTTTTCTGGCTCAGCCTTTCGCACAATACATTGAAATAATGATCTCTCACCTTTTCGTCGTCACCCTTCAAACCTGCCGCTACGGGAATAAGAAAAAACAGATTCTCACATCCCTCGGGGGCCTGTGTTCCATCGGTTACAGATGTTGCACTCAGGTAGAACAATGGCTTGTCTGGCCATTGCGGATCGGTGTATATCTCCGCGGCATGTTTGCCGAAAGGCACATCAAAAAAGAGGGAATGGTGGTGAAGGTCCGGTATTTTTGTATTGATACCCACATAATAGATCAAGCATCCTGGAGCCATCACCCGTTTATCCCAATAGGCATCATCATAGCTTCTGTAACGGCTTTCCAGCAACCGTGTTTCCATGAAATGGTAATCTGCAGCTCCCACCACCACATCAGCTGCATAATGCACACCAGATGAAGTGGTTACACCTTTGGCCTTCCCTTGCTCCACGTCAACACTTGCGATGTTCTGGTTGAATACGAACTTGACACCCTGCTGAACGGCAAGTTCATGCATGCCTTGCACAATCTTGTACATCCCGCCCTTGGGGAACCATGTTCCCAACTTGATATCCGCATAGTTCATCAAACTATACAATGCGGGAGTGTTTTCAGGAAGTGCACCCAAAAACAAGACAGGAAACTCCATCAGCTGTCTGATTTGGGGATGCTTGAAATACTTGCTGATATGGGATTTGATGTTGTTGAATACATCCAGCTTAAAAAGCCCTGCAAGCAATTCTGCATCGAGGAACTCTAGCAATGATTGTCCGGGTTTAAAAACCAATTTGTTTACGCCTACCCGGTATTTGTAAGCCGCTTCTGCCATGAATGCATCCAGTTGATTGCCGGCACCGGGTTCCATCGATTCAAAGAGGGCTTTCAATGCAGCATAATCAGCTGGAACATCCATGTTCTCTTTTTCCCAATATATCCTATACGAAGGATTTAGTCTGATCAACTCATAAAAATCGGCGGTTTTTTTGCCGAAACAGGCGAAGTAACGGTCAAAAACATCCGGCATCCAGTACCAACTCGGACCCATATCGAATGTAAAACCATCTGATTTGAAATGTCTGGCCCTACCGCCAGGCTGATCATGTTTTTCAACAACGGTAACATCCCAACCGGCTTGGGCAAGAAATGAGGCAGAGGAAAGTCCTGCAAACCCTGCACCTACAACAACCACTTTTTTGGACACGGGAGATATTTTAGAATTTGTTCAGTTCTGCTTTCAACAACCTTCTGGCAAAGTGTATCCTGCTTTTGATGGTACCCAGCGGTTCATTGAGCATATCAGCGATTTCATGGTATTTATATCCCTCAAAATAAAGCATAAAGGGTTGCCTGAAGATGCTGGGCAAATCATGTACTGCCTTGTTGATGTCTTTAATTCTCATAGAGGCTTCGGCACCATTGGGCACTGCAGCCTGATTATGGTCCAACAGGAATTCATTCGGTGTGCTGTCGAATATGGTGTTCTGCTTCGACT
>JBDLUN010000194.1:0-3504 GCA_039805245.1 Bacteroidota bacterium | reverse complement strand
CAACAATGTCGAAGTTGAGTTCCTTGTAATGGTTCATGAATGCAGGGATATGAGACTGACGATGTCTGTCGGAAAACCCAACAACACCAACCCTTACGCGGTCATTTGCCCCCATGATATTGCCATAGGATTTGGCGGTGAAACCCATGGATGCCAGAGCGGTGGCACCGGCTGCCTGGGCTGTTTGTTTGAGAAAATCTCTTCTGGGTGTCATGATTCTTTTTTGTTGATTTGATTCTAATGGTTGAATTAAGCTTTAGTGAATTTAAGAAAAATCCAATGTATTCAATCAACCAATAGAATTAAAGTTCTTTTATTTTTATGCTCCTGAAACTGACTTTGTCACCATGGTCTTGCAGCAAGATTCTTCCTTTGGGTGATAGTCCGAAATCCTTTGCTGAAGCATATTTGCTTCTGGCAACCAAGGCAAGGAATATCGGACTTGTTCTGTCATATTCCACCATCTTCCATCCATTCAACCAATGTTCAATTTTACCATTCGGATAGGCAATGATGCGACCCCTGTTCCATTGACCAATGGCAATCCGATCCCTTCTGGCAGCTTTAGGATCAAGGCTGGTGGCTGCAGGTATCAAATCATAAAGTGATGACATCGTTCTGTTTCCCACAACACCGGCTTTGGCATCAGGGTGTTTGGCATCGTCTAGAATCTGGTATTCCAAACCGAGTACAGATTTTTTCTCCGGATTTTCAACCACGTAATACTTAATTCCTGAATTTGCAGTGTCTGTGAGTTTGAATTCAAATTGCAGATCAAAAGCGCCATATTCCTTTTCAGTAACAATGTCTCCGCCTTGTTTACCTTTAGAAGATGGATCATTGTGAACAGTCAATTCACCTTGATTTGCAGTCCAAACCTCTGAAGGGAAAGTTGTTTTATTGGCACCTCTCCATCCTGCAGCCGATTGGCCATCCCACAACAACTGGTAGCCTTGTCTTTTTTCCTCTTCTGAAATACTATTATGGAGGAGGTTAACAACAAAAATATTGTCTGAAGGTGAAGGCTTCAGGTTGGTTGTCTTGATGCGGATGTTCTTCCAATGGATTTCTTTGCCTTCATTTTCTTTGTTGCTGATGGCATGCACTTGCAAGGCGATGAATCCTGTTGGATTTACATCATCAATGACTTGAGCACAGGGCACACCATTGATCCATGTTCTGATGGAGTTGCCGATACATTCTATTTTATAGTGGTTCCAATCAGTTTTTTTGAATGCCTTTTTGGCAGCCGGATTGTTTTCTAGGGAATATAACCATCCACGTCTTGCCTCATCATATATGCCGCCACTCCATGCCCTGTCTGAAGGGTCTACTTCAGCCTGGTAGCCAAATACACGATCAGGGATTTTGGCTGAGCTTTGTTCTCCTCCCGGTACTGCAGATTGACTCCTGAATTGAACACCGGAGTTCATGTCTGCAAACATTTTCAAATCCAGTTCCAGTATGAAATCCCCATAGTTTTTTTCAGTTGCCAAAAACGAGTTGGGCTCACCGAATTTGGTGATGCCTACGATTTCTCCGTTCCGGACTTCATACTTTGCTTTGCCGTTCAGTTGTTTGAAGCCCTTGAGGTCTTTACCATTGAATAGGGAAGTCCATTCACCTGTTTTTTGCTGGGCTGAGGAAATTCCCATGGCAAGTATGCCAAGTGATAGAAAGAATAATTTCATGATGCTATGGTTTGATTTTTAACATGTAATAATTAACCTAAATTTATTTTCCACCACCCCGCCTCAACAGATTCACTGTGTTCATCTGTCTCGGCACCCCTCCTGTCCAGGAGGGGATTTTTAGTGACTCGTGCCTTCTGCCTCGTGCCTTCTGCCTCGTGCCTTCTGCCTCATGCCTTTTTTCTAAACCCCTCCAAACGCAACAAATCCTCCGTCAACTTGAATGTCGGTGCCGTTGACAAATTTGGAGGCATCACTCAGGAGATACACCAGTGCGCCGATGAGTTCATCCGGTTTGCCCATGCGGTTGACAGGCGTTTTTTTCACCACCAAATTGCCTCTTTCCGTGTAGGTGCCATCGGGATTCGTCAGCAAAGTCCTGTTCTGTTCGGTGAGAAAGAATCCAGGCATGATGGAATTCACACGGATTTTATCACCATGCCTTTTGGCGGTTTCCACTGCCATCCATTTGGTGAAGCAATCTACTCCGGCTTTTCCGATGCTATAGCCTAGAACCCGGGTGATGACTTGCTTGGAACTCACTGAAGAGATGTTGATGATGCTGCCTCCATTTTCCTGTGTAGCCATGACCGCACCAATCACTTTGGTGGGGATGATGGTTCCGTAAAGATTGAGATCAAGCACATTTTTGAGACCCTCAATATTCATCTCAAAAACATCCTTGTCGGGCATGATGACCCCCTGGGGCATATTGCCACCGGCACCATTCACGAGTCCATCGATTCTGCCATATTTGGCCATCGTTATATCCCTTACTTTTTCGATATCCCTCTCATCCAGCACATTGGCTTTGATGAAAAGGGCATTGCCGCCGGCAGCTGCAATAGCTTCAGCACGTTTGTTTCCTTCTTCTTCATTCCTGCCAACAATTACTGCGGTTCCTCCAAAGTCAATGATGCCATCAATGAAAGCCTTGCCAAGAATGCCTGTACCTCCTGTAACAATGATGACTTTACCTTCCAATGAAAACAAATCCTTATAGTTCATGGCCTAATGTTAGTTTATACTTAAATGTCGTTATCGGTTGTCGGTTGTGGGTTGTCGGTTATCGGTTATGCTTCTGGCCTTTCCACTTGTCACCTGCCTACGGCAGGCAAGCTCGTCACTTATCCCTCATCCCTTATCCCTTTTCCCTCATCCCTTATCCCTTTTCCCTAATCACTATTTATCCACTATTCCTCAGAATCCCCAATTGCAATCCACGGATTTCTGCCAGTCCACGCAGCCTGCCTATACAAGAATAACCCGGATTGGTTACTTTGTTGAGGTCGTCAATCATCTGGTGTCCGTGATCAGGTCTGAAGGAAATTTGCTGGGGGACCTCTTGTTGAATGGCGAGCAATTCCTTGATAACGGCATACATATCAGTATCTCCTGCAAGGTGGTCGTCTTCGAAGAAGTTGCCTTCAGCGTCTCTTTTGGTATTGCGCAGGTGTGTGAAGTGAATCCTTGTGCCCAGCTTCCGTGCCATTGCTGGCAGGTCATTATTGGGATTGGCACCTAGAGAGCCGGTGCAAAAGCAAATGCCATTGCTTTTATTGGGGACAGAGTCGATGATGAATTGAAGGTCGTCCATGTTTTTGACGATGCGGGGCAGTCCCAAGATATCCATGGGTGGGTCATCAGGATGGATGGCCAGTTGCAATCCGAGTTCATCACAAAGCGGTGTAATCTGTTGCAGGAAAAAGACCAGGTTGCTGCGCAATGCATCCGCATTGATATGATCGTAGCGGGACAATTTTTCCCGCATATTTTCCACAGTTACTTTTTGTTCACCGGGAATGCCGAACAT
>JBDLUN010000193.1:0-4413 GCA_039805245.1 Bacteroidota bacterium | reverse complement strand
TGGTCTGGGGAATGGCCACGGCAAGCGGCATTTCCCGGTAGGCAGAGGCATCCGTGGCATAGAGGGTCCGCATGGTTTTATCGGTATACAATTGACCATCCAGCGTTCGAGAGAGTTGTTTGAGCTTTTCCTGCATTTCTTTTCTTGTGCTCTGCAAAATTACCGATAAATGCCTTGCCCTGCTTGATTGAGCCCGCTTATCTGCCGACAATCCGGTTTTCATTGGAATTCGCTATTTTTTTCGTATATTATAGTCAAATCCATCCGTATGGACCCCCACCAACAACGCATTTACGAACTCGAAACCCAGGTGCAACAACTCAGTCAGCTACTGGGAGCGAAATTCAATGAACTCAACGGCATCCGGCAGGAACTGGAGAAACTGAAGACCGGTCATCCTATTGCCCCCGCTTCACAACCCATTCAACCCCAACCGGCAGCTCCGGAAGCACCAGCTGTAACAAAATCCACACCACCAGCCCAACCGCTCCCTCCCAAACCTGCTTCTTTCAGCAGGGAATATGAACAATACCGGAAAGACCAGCAAGCCAAACTGGAGAACCTCATCGGCACCAACATTTTCAACAAAATCGGTATCCTCGTGCTGATGGTTGGCGTTTTCATCGGTGCCAAATACGCCATCGACAAAGACCTTATCTCCCCACTGGTCCGCATCCTCGCCGGCTATGGGTTTGCCATCGCCTTGGGCGCAATAGGTTGGCGACTGAAGAAAAAGTTTACGGATTACAGTGCGGTCATGACCGGCGGTGCGATAGGCACTGCCTACTTCATCACTTATATGGCTTATAGCCTATACGGACTGATACCACAATTGCCGGCATTCGGCATCATGCTGCTGACTACTGTTGCAGCCGTTTGGTCTTCCTTGCAGTACAACCGGCAGGTGATTGCCTTGCTGGGGCAGGTCGCCGCCTATGCCATTCCTTTTTTGCTGAGCAAGGGCGACGGAGAATCAGCAGTATTGATGGGATACATCTCCCTGGTGAATGCAGGCTTGTTGGTTTTGGCGGTTTTCAAAGACTGGAAACCGGTGTACAGATTGGGATTTGCCTTCAGCTGGATCATCCATATTGCGGCACTGACCAACTCCTCGCCAACAGAAGCCGATTGGATTCCGCTGATGCTCTTACTCACCCTGAATTTTTTACTTTTTCTGGGTACCTTCCTGGCCTACAAAATCCGACACAAACAACTGTATAACCTGCCGGAAATCACCCTACTGCTGCTCAACTCCATACTCTTTTTTGCTGCTGGTTATTTGTTACTCTGGGATGTTTTCCTCACTGATGGCCGCTTCGATGTCAACCGGCACCACCTGTCCATTTTTACCATTAGCGTAAGCTTTATTCATTTGTGGATAGGTACGCAGGTGAAGAACATGAAGCTGCATGACGAATCAGTTCAACATTTTTTAATCGGCCTCAGCATCGCTTTCTTCACCATCTTAGTACCCATTGCCTGGAAAGGCAGCTTCATCACCATCTTCTGGGCTGTTGAAGCCGCTGCCTTGGGTACCGTATACCGGAAAACAAAATCCCTTGCATACCGGAAACTGGCTGCAGCACTGATTTTCCTCACGCTGATCAGCCTGGCACTCGATTGGCAGGCCAATTACCTGTTGGACGATAAAGCAACACATACCCCTTTCCTGAATATGGCTTTCCTCACCACCCTGATGGTTGTTGCTGCATTGTACTGGCTGTACAGACAACTGGAACCGGATACCAGCCTTCCCGTTTATGCGCAACAGGAAGGATTGCGGGATGTCAGCGGGATTGCATTTTTCTTCCTGCTTTACCTGGGCATCCACCTGGAAATCAGGGATTCCTGGCCAACTTTATCAGCTATACTGCCATGGAGCCTGGAAAAGGCTTTCATCGACATCAAACTCATATCTTTCGCGACAGTCTACATCATCGTATGGCAATACCTGAACAGCAACCATTTGAAGAACAGTAAGCTGCAGGTGGTTTTGTATGCTTTTGCGACCTGCATGGCAGCTGTTTACCTGACCACCGGTTTCACCCGGCTGGGGGAAATCCGGGAAGCATTTCTAGCCGGTGGTGCCGGACCAACATGGTTGAAATTGGGTATCCGCTACCCTTTGACACTCTTGATAGGAGCAATGGTTTGGGGGATGAAAAAGGGGATGGATGTCATCCCCGGGAAAAAGGAAAGTACCCGAATCCTTGCGGTCGGTTTCAATACGCTGCTCCTGGGTTTCTTATGCAATGAATTCATCCACTGGATGGATATCCTGGGGTATGCCAATCAATACAAACTCGGTCTGAGCATTATTGCAGCAGCGTATGCTTTTGTGCTCATCAGCATCGGCATCCTGCAAAACAAAAGACACCTGCGCATCAGCGCCATCCTGCTGCTAGGTGCAACCTTGCTCAAAGTGCTGTTCTACGACCTCTCCAGCCTTTCTTCTATTTCGAAAACGGTGGTGTTGGTTCTCCTTGGCATCATCCTGCTCGCCGCTTCATTCCTGTACAACAAGTTTAGGGAAAGGATGGACGGCGAAACACCTCCCCCACAAAATGATTAATTTTGAACCATGAAAAAACTGCTTACTATCCTGCTCAGCCTGTTCGTACTTGCTGCACAGGCACAAGAATCAAAAAATAGCGACCCAAAAACAACAGCAGATTCAGCCTTGGTGATGCTCACTACCAATTCAGGAGAGAACTTTGTGGGTTATATCGTATCTGAAGACCCACGAGAAGTGACGATCCGGCTAATCGACAGCAACAAAATGCTTTCCATACCCGCTTATACCGTCAAATCCATCAAGCCGGCAACAAAAGACAATGTCATCAAGGGCAAAGTCATCTATCCCAACCCACATCCATCCAGGTATTTTTACACACCCTCGGCCTTGCCCATGGACAAGGGAGAAATCTATATCCAATCCGTTTACTTTGCTGCTTTTCAGGCACAGATTGGGATAACCGACAAATTTTCAGTGGGTGCAACCACTACCATATTGGGAACACCGCTTGCGCTTACTACGAAATACTCCATCCCCATCAATGAAAAAAATACCCTCGCTGTGGGTGCATTGGCAGGATTTGTGGGATGGGGAACGCAAGTGAGTTTAGGTATAGGCTTTGGCGCCTACACCTATGGAACCAAAGAGTCGAACATCACTTTTGGAGCTGGTTTGGGATGGGTGAGAGATGGAGATTTAGATTCATCATTATATACTCAAAACGGTGTAATTAGTTATCCAACTTATGCGGAAACCAATAGCACCGGCATCTTCAGCATTGCCGGCAACAAAAGATTATCGAAAAACCTGAGCCTAATGGGTGAATTCTGGTTGGTGCCTTCCAGCGGAGTGTTTTTTGGAGGCCCCTGTCTGCGCTTGTACAACAACAAGAAATCTTCTTTTGACTTTGGTATCTGGGGGATTAGCGGACTCAGCGAAGGCATTACCCCCCTTGTTCCGGTATTCAGCTACACCTTCAAATTTGAAAAATAAGGAGGGTCATTTGACCACATTCATCTTCACCCGCAAAGAAGATGTTTTGGAGAAATCCGACGCGAAAGTCACCTCCTTGCGTTCTGTTGCCGTGCTGATGATGATCAAGCCCGTATTGGGCGCAATGGTGCCGAGGTTGTTGGCATGGAACTGCAGATCATAGGTGCTGAAAATTTTACCATCGAGGTCGAATTGCAATGGCTTGTCAGAAAGCACCTTATTCCTGAACAATACACCCTTGTTCACATATAGAGTTATCTCATCGCCGTCTACAACGCCATTGTCATATACCTCCACATGCACACTGTCTTCCATAAACTCCAGGGTATTGATGATGAAAATATCCCTGTCCTTTTTTACAACCACAGTGTCATCAATCACCACGTTGACCTGCTCACCATCCACCAGATAAAATGTGTCAATAACCGCTTTGCGGGAAACTGCTGGAGCGGTCAGTTGAGACTTAGGTGCAGCTGCTGATGATACAGCCTTGGTCTCGGCTACTACGGGCAATAGGTCAACTACGGGAGCAATATCTTTGCCTGCAATTTTCAGTTTCAATTGCACAGTTCCCGTCCCACAATCCGTGATGGAAGATTTGCTGCTGGAGGTGAAAGTGCCCACCAATGTTTCTTCCTTTTGCTTCAATGAAAATTGTAAGAGGCAGATATTTTCTGTGGAGGGAAAATTTGTCTTGAGGATGGATTTCTGGGTAAGCAGGATAACCCCGTTTTTCAGCACCCCTTCAAAGGATGTCTGACAGTAAAGATTCTTGCTCCTGCTGATGGAAATGCCGGAATAAATGCCATTGCCAGCCTCCTTGAATGAGATGGAAATTTCATAGAAACTGCCGGCTTCCAAAATCCGGCCTTCCCAAACATCATTGGGAACAGGCTGCGCCAAAG
>JBDLUN010000192.1:0-13663 GCA_039805245.1 Bacteroidota bacterium | reverse complement strand
TATGTGCATCCTGTACCACTTTGGGCTGTGGTGCCACACCACCATTGTTGAGGTTGATGATGTTAGGACTGACGGTATAAGCTTCTCTTACCCAAGACCAAAAGTCCTCATCTCCAACATGGGAAAGTGGACCATCCACAGCAAGCTTCTGTTGCACCTGTTCTGCTTCTGCGGCAAAAGCGGGATCGATGGCAGCAAGAAAAGGCAAGGCTGAAAGCGATTTCAGAAAATGCCTGCGGGGGAACTGTGGCATACAAGACTTTTTAGTTTCTTGAAGTTATTGATTTTGCGGCAATCCAGCCGCTGCTCCAGGCATGTTGAAAATTATAGCCTCCTGTGATACCATCCACATCCATCACTTCTCCGGCAAAATACAATCCCTTGCAAAGTTTACTTTCCATGGTCATGGGATCGATTTCTTTCAGGCTTACCCCCCCAGCAGTAACAAACTCCTCCTTGAATGTGGTTTTTCCATTAACAGCATATTGGTCGCATGTCAATAAACGCGATAATCCCACCAACTGGGTATTGTTCAAATCAGGCCATTTTTTCCCGCCATCGATGCCGGCTTTAGTCAATAAATATGTCCAAAAGCGGGCGGTCAACCCAAAGGGATTCTTACCTCCAGCCTCTTGCCGGCTTTCCTGCTTGACCTGCTTGAGTGCTTCTAGAGCAGTACTCTCATGGTATGCAGGAGTCCAGTTTACCGTTACGGTAAATCGGTATTCCAACGCCTGCAAATCAGTTGCAGCCCTGGCCGACAATTTCAAAACGGCAGGACCGCTCAACCCCCAGTGTGTAATAAGCACAGGTCCTGACTCCTGCAGTTTCAGTGCTGGAATCCTAACAATGCTGTCCTTATTCACAACGCCCATCAGCGCGTGGAGTTGTTTGTCTTGGATATTGAATGTGAACAGGGATGGGACTGGCGTTACAATGGCATGCCCACATGGTTCTAAAAATGAGAACCCGTTAACTTTAGGATGGCCTCCTGCAGCGACACATACCATATCCGCTTCCATCATTTCATCCGACTGATGTTCTCCACTTACAGCCAAGATGAATTTTTCTCCAATTGGTTGAATGGAGTTGACTTCCATTCGCAAGAGAATCTTAACCTCATATCGGCTTGCCTCCTCCATTAAACAATCGATGATGGTCTGTGACTGGTCTGTTTCAGGGAACATCCTTCCATCAGCTTCTGTTTTCAAGTTCACCCCGCGCTCAGCAAACCATGCAATGGTTTGGGCTGGTGGAAACTGGTGCAATGTTTTTCTCACAAAGTGCTTCCCCCGAGGATATGATTCTGTCAGTTCAGGAATATCATCTCCAGCATGGGTCACATTGCAACGGCCACCACCGCTGATTTTTACTTTGGAGAGCAGTTTGGAGGATTTCTCCAAAATCACCACTGCAAGCTCGGGATCCATATGGGCTGCATTAACTGCACAAAAAAAACCCGATGCACCACCACCTACTACGATCAGTTTTCTGCGTTTCTTCATTTGGGCAACAGCATGATTGATGCAAACATTTCAAGTCCTTCCCACAAGTTTCCGATCCTGATATTTTCATTTTCAGCGTGCTGATTATTGTCATGATTGGCAATGGGCAAGGTAACAGGATGGGCATTCAATTCCTGCTCAAAAACGAATAAAGGCAAACTGCCGCCAAGTGTTGGCATAAGGATGGCATACTTTCCGATTGCGGTATTGACAGCCTTTACAATACGCTGGGCAAAAGGATTATCCATTGGCGTTTTCTGCGCGTTATACCCATCGGAAGCTTTGACCATACAGATCCTGTCATACTTGGCCCTCTCCTCATCAGTTGGCAATGTTCCTGTAACATAAAAGCCCATAGCTTTAATATGGTCAATTACTTTCTGCTGCTGCCTTTTCCAATCGTTGCCCACCACTAGCCGCAAATCCAAAGATGCTACTGCTTGTGTGGGTATTACGTTTGCAGATTGCTTACCAACACCGGCGCTTTGGAAACCATTAATATTCAGGGAGGGCAACTGAAGGGTTTCATTGAGCAGCGCTTCCCGCTCCGGTTTCTTGATACCAAGTTCCTTTTTCAATTGTTCTTCAACAGGGGGCACTTTGGATAATGCCTCCCTCTCTGCAGACGACAAGGGTTTTACATCATCATAAAAACCCTTAATGGTAACCTCCCCTTTGTCATTTTTCATGCTGGCCAGAAGTCGGGCAAGTTCCATAGCCGGATTGGGCACCCAATTGCCGTAGTGTCCAGAATGCAAAGGCCTTTTGGGACCAAAAACGGTGAGTTCAAGATGGGTATCTCCCCGAACACCAAAGACGACTTGCTTGGAACCAGATTGGTGAACTGGACCATCACAAATGACCCACATATCACCTGACAGCAAAGCCTTGTTAAGTGAAAAAATCTCATGCAGATGGGTGGAACCCGCCTCTTCTTCACCTTCAAAGAAAAACTTAATGTTGACGGAAGGCTTCACTTGCAAAGCCCTCAATGCCGCATAGGCATTGATGATGGTAAATACACCTGCTTTATCATCAGAAGCTCCCCTGCCGTAAATTCTCCAATCCGGCACGACTGTTCCATTGATTTTATCCCATGAAATGATTTCGCCACCTTTCAATAAGGAAGCATTGGTCAACTGTGGTTTGAAGGGATGTAAACCAGCACTCCATTTCGTGGAATCAACCGGCTGCCCGTCATAATGTGCATAGAGTATGATTGTTTCTGTTGCTCCCGGCGTTAAAACTTCACCATAAACAGCTGGTGGCTTACCAAGCGTAGCAGGATGCAGCAATTGTACATTTGAAATACCGCATGAGCGCATGTAATTGCTGATCCATTGGGCATTGAGAAGGATATTGGGCATATCCGATGCGATGTTGGGAATGGCCAAAAACTGTTTGAAGTCGCTTAACAGTCTCGATTCATGCTGAATACGATATTCCCTAACCTTGCGAATTTCTAATTGCTGACCCAGCAAACCAAGTGGGATGAAGAGAAAAAAATAAAAAAACTTTTTCATCCCCTAAAGTTAGGAAATGACATGGATATGGCTGCTTTTGTCAGTAATCGCTCAATAAAGCGGTGTTTGCTTTTTCAGCCAAAATGATGGAATCGAAACTGGATAAAACATCCGCCTTTCCCTTTTTGATACAGATGGTATGTTCATAATGGGCGGAATACCCTCCGTCGCGTGTGCGAACAGTCCATCCGTCAGCGTCATAAATGACATCACGGGTACCCATATTGATCATGGGTTCGATGGCAATGACCATGTTATCTTTGAGCTTTGGACCTGATCCCTTCTTACCATAATTCGGTACCTGAGGATCTTCGTGGAGCTGTTTACCTAAACCATGTCCCACCAATTCCCTTACTACACCAAATTTGTGTTTTCTTTCTGTGAAATCCTGAATGGCAAAAGATATGTCGCCAACACGATTACCTGTAATGGCCTTTTCTATACCCAGGTACAAAGATTCCCTGGTAATCTTCATCAATATTTGATGGGGCTCTGCAACCGGAGCAATACCAAATGTATAGGCGCTGTCACCATGAAATCCATTTTTGTACACCCCTACATCGATGGAAACAAGGTCACCTTCCTTCAATTCCCTGTTATTGGGAAAACCGTGTACCACTGCATCGTTAACCGATATACAGGTTGCGAAGGGATAGCCACGGTAATTTTTGAAGGAAGGGACCGCTTTATTATCGTTGATGAATTCCTCAGCACGCTTGTCTAGTGAAGCAGTCGAAATACCAGGCTTCACCAATGAAGCTAATTCGGCAAGTGTGCTGCTAACGAGAAGAGCGCTTTCGCGGATCAACTCAACTTCAGCGTTGGTTTTGATCCGAATCATCTTAGAGTTCAGTAGTTGAAGCTGTTTGTCTTCCCTGAATTCTGCCACCAGCCATGAGGCCGTCATATTGACGCATCAGTAAATGTGTTTCAATCTGCTGCAAAGTATCCAGGATTACACCCACCATGATTAACAGTGAGGTACCTCCGAAGAAAGATGCGAAAGATTGGGTAACACCCAACTGTTGGGCAACACCGGGAAGAATGCCGATTGCAGCTAAGAAAATAGCACCTGGCAATGTAATTCTGTCCATTACTTGGCCGATATAATCCGCCGTTGGCTGGCCCGGCTTAACACCAGGAATAAAGCCATTGTTTTGCTTCAGGCTATCAGCCATCTGCTTAGGATTGAATATCAATGCAGTATACAAGAATGTAAATGCTATTACCATTACAACATAGATCAACATGTACCATCCATTGCTAGGATCATTGAAAATCCTGGCAAGACCTTTTCCGGATTCCAAATTGGTGAAAGAGGCAAGCGTAGGAAGGAACATGATTGCTTGTGCAAAGATGATGGGCATTACGCCAGAAGCATTCACTTTGAGAGGCAAAAATTGTCTGGCACCAGTCATGGATTTGCTGCCAACCAGTTGTTTGGCATAACTGATAGGCACTTTGCGTACACCCTGAACAAGTAGGATGAGTCCGAGAATAATAGCTATCAAGAATGCTATTTCAACCAAGAATACAAGCAGACCACCGCCACCACCAACTTGCTTGGCAGCGAATTCACCAATAAAGGATTGTGGGAGACGGGCAAGAATACCGACCATGATGATAATTGATGTACCATTACCAAGACCTTTATCCTGAATTTTTTCACCCAACCACATTACAAAAAGCGTACCTGCAGTCAAAACAATCACAGTAGACAACCAAAAATATGGTTGGTACGCCTCTATCATGGCATCCCTGCTAACATTTTTCAAATAAGCCACATAAGCGGCTGCTTGAAAAACAGTTACCAATGCAGTAAGATAACGGGTCCATTGGTTAATCTTCTTCCTGCCACTGTCACCTTCTTTCTGCACCTTTTGCATCTGTGGAACCAAAATGGTCATCAGCTGCATAAATATTGAAGCAGAAATATAGGGCATGATACCCAGAGCAAAAATTGAAGCGTTAGAGAATGAGCCACCTGCAAACGTATCGAAAAGGCCTAGGAGGCCTTTTTTGGCACTTTCTAAATCGAGCTTGTTTGGATCAATTCCCGGAAGGGAAACATGCGATCCAAAACGATAGATGAGAATGAGGAGCAGTGTAACTGTGATTTTACTTCTCAGTTCCTCTATGCTCCAGATATTTTTTATGGTTTGGATGAACTTCTTCACTGGGATTAGTTTTGTCCGTTAACAGTTAACAGCATTGGCTGCTAAATATCGGAATTTATTTGATGATTTCAACAGTTCCACCGGCAGCTTCAATGACAGCCTTGGCTTTCTCACTTACTGCATTGACTCTAAAATCAACTTTCGCGGTGATGGCTCCGTTACCCAGAACTTTTACTTTATCGGTACGGCTGATCAAACCATTGATGTAGAGATTCTCCATGCTGAAATCAGTGATACCATATTTTTCAACAAGTGATTCAACTTGTCCCAGGTTGAAGACCTTGTATTCTACCCTGCTGATATTCTTGAAACCTACTTTAGGTATGCGACGCTGGATAGGCATCTGACCACCTTCATGACTCTTCTTGCTCTTATAACCTGCGCGGCTTTGACCACCCTTGTTACCTTTTGTGGAAGTACCACCATGACCGGATGCTTCACCACGACCTATACGCTTTGATTTCTTGGTAGCCCCTTTTGCTGGCTTTAAATTGTGCAGTTTCATATTTCAGTTTTTTTACTCAACGCAGTTCCCTGAGACCACTCGTATTGAATGAATTGATTGCGGCTGACAGGGATAGCCTAGATTTCTTCAACCTTTACCAGGTGATTGACTTTTCTGACCATACCCAGAATCTGTGGGGTTGCTTCCAACTCAACAGTGGCATGGAGCTTGCGCAAACCAAGGGCTTCCATGGTTCTCTTTTGACGCTCCGGACGGTCGATAACACTTTTAACTTTAGTTATTTTCAGCTTTTTCATATTGAAACCCCTGGGGATTTTATTTTTTGTAATGCAGCTTAATGAATCGGTTAACCGTTGAAGACCTTTTTAAGAGCGATGGTCCTGGTTTTGGAAACACTGATGGGCTCACGAAGCATGGCCAATGCTTTGAAGGTTGCCTTCACCACATTATGTGGATTCGCAGAACCAAGAGACTTGGCCAAAACGTCAGTGATACCTACACTCTCCAGAACAGCACGCATACTGCCACCTGCGATTACACCTGTACCATGTGCAGCAGGCTTGATCAAAACCTTGGCAGCGCCTTCTTTGGAGAATTGGTCATGAGGGATAGTGCCTTTCATCACAGGAACCTTGATGAGGTTCTTCTTGGCATCTTCGATGCCTTTGGTGATTGCCTGCTGCACTTCTTTCGCCTTACCCAATCCATGACCTACAACACCCTGCTCGTTACCAACCACTACAAGTGCTGAGAAGCTGAATGCACGTCCACCTTTTGTTGTCTTCACAACACGATTGATGGCTACAACCTTCTCCTTCAACTCCAGGTCTCCGGCTTTGACTTTGCTGTAATTTACTTTTGACATCTATTGAAAATTGATATTGTAATAAAATGGTGATTAGAACAGGAGTCCGCCTTCACGTGCACCGTCAGCAACAGCCTTTACCCTTCCATGGTAAAGAAATCCGCCACGATCAAATACACAAGTAGTCAAACCAAGACCTATAGCCTTTTGTGCTAAAGCCAAACCAACAAGCTTGCTTTTCTCGGATTTGGTTACTTTCTGTGCTGCGATATCCTTGTCGCGTGATGATGCAGATGCAAGGGTTACACCGTTTACATCGTCGATCATTTGTACATAGATTTCAGTATTGCTCCTGAATACACTCAGCCTTGGCTTTTGTGCAGTTCCGGAAACCTTTTTGCGGATCGTGTACTTGATCCTCTGTTTTCTCAATGCTTTTACGTTCATCTTATATTGTTTGCCCTGATGCTGCCAGGATAGTTAACGATTATTATTTACCAGCTGATTTACCTGCCTTGCGACGGATGTACTCACCTTTGTACTTCACACCTTTTCCTTTGTATGGTTCAGGCTTTCTCAGACCCCTGATCTTGGCAGCAACCTGACCAAGCAATTGCTTGTCAGCTCCTTCCAAGAAAATTCTGGGATTATCACCTTTTTCTTGGCTGGTAGTAACCTTGAGCTCTGATGGTACTTCAAAAATAATATTGTGAGAGTAACCCAGAGCGAGGTCAAGTGTATTGCCTTGATTAGCCGCTTTGTAACCTACACCTACCAGTTCAAGTTCTTTTTTGAAGCCGGTTGTTACACCTACTACGAGGTTGCTGATCAACGCACGGTACAAACCATGCATGGCGCGATGCCTGATTTGGTCAGTGGGACGCTTGCATTCAACCTGACTTCCGTTGATTTCGATGATGATATCGCGGTCAACAGCTTGCTTCAATTCTCCTTTCGGCCCCTTTACAGTGACAACGTTGTCGGCACCTACTGTGAGGGTAACACCTTGAGGGAGTTCAATGATTTTCTTACCTATACGAGACATAGTATTTGATTTAAATTCTGAAGTTTTGGTCCGGATGGTTTCAGTTCCGTATAGAAAACTTAGTGCGCAATCCAGAGACTACCAACAGAATGATTTGATTAATATATGTAGCAGAGTACTTCTCCACCAACATTCTGAGCCTTTGCATCCTTGTCAGTCAAGACACCCTTGGATGTAGAAATGATTGCTACACCAAGACCATTTTTGACACGCTTGAATTCAGCTGGACTTGCGTACTGTCTCAAACCAGGACGGGAAACACGCTCCATGGTTTTGATAGCAGGCTCTTTTGTAGTTGGATCATATTTGAGTGCTATTTTGATGACACCTTGCTTGGAATCATCCTCAAACTTGTACTTCAGAATGTAACCCTGATTGTACAGAATTTCAGTCATGCGTTTTTTCAGGTTTGAAGCGGGGATTTCCACGATTCTGTGTCCTGCCATCTGTGCATTCCTGATTCTTGTCAGGAAATCTGCAATTGGATCTGTTGTCATATTTTGTTCCCTCCTTAGCTCCGCACGTGCGGAATTATTTAGGCTTATTTTTTGTTAGTATACTGATTTGCTCGAGTCCTGATTACCAGCTTGCCTTCCTTACACCAGGGATTTTACCTGCCAGAGCCATGTCTCGGAAAATCACCCTGGAGAGTCCAAAAAATCTCATGTAACCTTTCGGGCGACCAGTAAGTTGGCACCTGTTTTTGAGACGTACTTTGGAAGAATTCTTTGGAAGCTGATCCAATGCCTGCCATTCTCCAGCTGCTTTTAAAGCGGCACGCTTCTCTGCATACTGTGCAACCATTTTTTCTCTTTTTCTTTGCCTGGCCTTTACTGATTCTTTTGCCATATTTTCTTGATTGTGTTGAACCCGGGCTTAAGCCCAAATTTTATAGCTATTAGTCCCTTTTGATGTTTTTGAATGGCATACCCAATTCTTTCAACAACTCGTAAGCTTCTTCGTTGTTACGGGAAGTGGTTACGAAAGTGATATCCATACCAGTAATCTTGTTGACCTTATCAATATCAATTTCAGGGAAAATGATTTGCTCAGTCACACCAAGTGTATAGTTTCCACGACCATCGAAAGCCTTTTCACTGATACCCTTGAAATCACGAACGCGGGGAAGAGAAGCTGAAATCAGCCTATCCAGGAATTCAAACATCTTCACACCGCGGAGCGTAACACGAGCACCAATGGGCATGTTCTTACGCAATTTGAAGTTAGAGATGTCCTTCTTGGACTTAGTGGCAACAGCTTTTTGACCGGTGATGGTGGTAAGCTCATCAACTGCAATATCAATCAGCTTTTTGTCAGCCACTGCACCATTGACGCCCCTGTTAAGGCAAATCTTGGTGAGCTTCGGAACCTGCATAACGGAGGTGTAACCGAATTTTTTCATCAGTGCAGGTACCACGTCTTGTTGGTACTTGGACTGTAACCTGGGTGTATAAGTTGCTGTACTCATTATTTGATAACCTCCCCTGACTTTTTAGAAATTCTGACTAATTTACCATTCTCCCTTGTACGTTTAACCTTGGTAGCCTCACCCTTGGCAGCATCCCACAACATGATGTTGCTGATGTGCATGGATGCTTCTTTCTTCACCAATCCGCCTTTGGTATTTTGGGCAGAAGGCTTGGTGTGACGTGTTACAATGTTTACACCTTCAACCAATACACGGGCCTTGTCTGGAAATACTTCCAGGACCTTGCGTGGTTTCTTGGGATCCTTGTCGTCTCCCGCGATGACCACAACGGTATCGCCTTTTTTGATGTTGAACTTGGGTTTGAATCTATTGCTCATCTTCTTTATTTTAAAGCGTTATTCACGCAGTTTATACGCAATTAAAGTACCTCAGGTGCCAATGAAATAATCTTCATATAACCCTTGTCACGCAGCTCACGGGCTACCGGGCCAAAGATACGTGTTCCCCTTGGCTCGTCAGAAGCATTCAACAATACAACTGCATTATCATCAAAGCGGATATAAGAACCGTCTTTTCTACGCAATTTGTTTTTGGTGCGCACAATAACAGCTTTGGCTACAGTACCCTTTTTGATACCACCGGCTGGAATTGCATCCTTAACCGTGACAACAATCTTGTCACCGATTTTGGCATAATCCTGGCCGCTGTTACCCAATACACGGATACAGAGAACCTCTTTGGCGCCACTGTTGTCTGCTACATTCAATCTGGATTCTTGCTGAATCATTTTTTTATATTTTATCCGGCAAACGCCGTCTGGTTAAACGATTTGTCTGTTGACCTCTTCGTGAATACCTATTTGGCCTTTTCAACGATCTCCACAAGTCTCCAACGCTTTGTCTTGCTCATGGGACGTGTTTCCATGATTATGACCACATCACCAGGCTTCGCCTCATTCTTCTCATCATGGGCATGGAACTTGGTCGTCTTTTTCACGAATTTTCCATAGATGGGGTGTTTCACCTTTCTTTCAACAGCAACGGTGATGGTCTTTTCCATCTTATCACTGCTGACTACACCGGTTTTGGTCTTGCGAAGTTTTCTATCAACCATTTCTTTCTATTTTGTACCCGGACTGAACCGGATTGTTTTTTTAATTGGACTCCCAATTAGGCAGTTACCCTTTTTTTCAATTCGGTTTTGAGTCTGGCTATATCCTTCCTGAGAGACCTGATACTCATCGGATTCTCAAGTGGTGTGATGGCATGGGCAAACTGCAATTTCTTCAAACGCAATTCATCCTCGCTGATCTTTGCCCTGATGTCTGATTCACTCAGACCTGCAAGGCTTTTTAAAAAATCGATATTCTTTGACATGGTTCTGTTGTTTAACTTTATGATAGCTTATGCAGCAAAATCCCTGCGGACAATAAACTTGGTCTTGATCGGAAGCTTGGCAGCAGCGAGTTCCATTGCTTCTTGTGCTACCTGCTGGGTTACACCTTCCACTTCGAACAGGATCCTTCCTGGCTCCACTACAGCAGCCCAAAATTCTGGATTACCTTTACCTTTACCCATCCTTACTTCAAGAGGCTTCCTGGTGATTGGTTTGTCAGGGAAAATCCTGATCCATACATTACCCTCACGCTTCATGGCACGCGTCATAGCTTGACGGGCTGCTTCGATTTGCCTATTGGTCATCCAAACAGGTTCAAGTGCTTTGAGGCCAAATGATCCGAATGCAAGGGATGTGCCACGCTTGGCAACTTCCCTGATTCTGCCTTTCTGAGCCTTCCTGTGTTTTGTTCTTTTTGGTTGTAACATGTTGAAGTATTTTTATTGAATACCCGTAATAAAATTAATTAACCCCTGCGATCTCTTGAACCACCACCGCGTCTGTCGTCACGACCACCACCTCTTCTCTCATCACGACCACCGCCACGGAATTCCCTTCTTTCTACTGCATCAGACTTAGCACCGATGATATTGGGATTCAGATCACGCTTGGCCAGTACTTCACCCTTGCAAATCCAAACTTTGATACCGATTTTACCATAAACTGTCTGTGCAAAAACAGAGGCATAATCTATATCCATCCTGAAAGTGTGGAGAGGAACACGACCATCTTTCATTTCTTCAGAACGGGCAATCTCAGCACCACCGATACGGCCACTAGCCTTGATTTTGATACCCTCTGCGCCAAGACGCATAGTGGAAGCAATCGCCATTTTGATGGCACGCTTAAAGTTGATGCGGTTTTCGATTTGCTTGGCAATAGTTTCACCTACAATCGTAGCATCTAATTCAGGCCTGCGGATTTCCAAAATATTGATTTGGACGTCATCCTTACCAGTCAGCTTTTTGATTTCCTCTTTGATGCGATCGACTTCGCCACCACCTTTACCAATGATGATACCTGGTTTGGAAGTATGGATGGTGATGATCAGCTTGTTGAGTGTACGCTCAATAACAATCTTGGCAATGCCACCCTTATTGATACGGGCATTCAAATAACCACGGATCTTGTCATCCTCGATGAGCTTGTGCGCATAGTCCTTCTTGCTGCCATACCAGTTGCTGTCCCATCCGCGGATGATGCCTAACCTGTTGCCAATTGGATTCGTTTTTTGACCCATTATGATTCAGTTTGTAAAGTTCTTAATTGTGTGCGTCAACAATAACAGTTACATGATTGCTGCGCTTGCGCATGCGGTAGGCACGTCCCTGTGGAGCAGGAAGCATTCTTTTGATGCTGCGAGCACCATCAACGAAGATGGTTTTCACAACAAGTGCTTCAACATTGCCACCTTCATTTTTCTGCCTCCAGTTACTGACTGCAGAAAGAACCAGCTTGCGCAACGGTGTAGCGCTATGCTGTGGATGATGCTCTAGAATGGCAACTGCCTGCTCAACTTTCATCCCGCGGATATGATCCGCCAACAGGCGCATTTTCCTGGGGGATGTGGGGTAATTTCTCAATTTTGCTACTGCTTCCATATTATTTTTTTACTGTTCCGTGCTGCGGAACGGTTTCATTATCCTTTCTTGCTGGAATGTCCTTTGAAGTTTCTGGTTGGAGAGAATTCACCAAGCTTGTGGCCTACCATGAATTCTGTTACATAAACCGGGATGAATTTATTCCCGTTATGTACCGCGAAAGTGTGGCCAACAAAGTCAGGGGTAATGGTGCTCCTGCGGCTCCAGGTCTTAACAACAGCCCTTTTTGCCTTGCCGTCATTCATCGCTTCAACCTTCTTCTCTAATTTGGCCGCTACATACGGTCCTTTTCTAATTGAACGAGCCATATTCTTGTTTTCGTGTTATGAGTTCTTTTCTGTTTGCTTATTTGGCGAGTTTCTTGCCATTCTTGCGCTGGATAATCAGCTTATCGCTGCCCTTGCCCAAGGTCCTCGTCTTTTCACCTTTCGCGTATTTGCCGGTGCGGCTACGTGGGTGACCTCCAGAAGAACGACCTTCACCACCACCCATCGGATGGTCAACAGGGTTCATGGCTACACCCCTATTACGTGGACGGATACCCTTCCAACGGTTGCGACCCGCTTTACCCATGCTTTCCAAGCTGTGATCGGAATTGGAGAGCACACCAACAGTTGCAAAACAATTGATCAGCACCTTCCTCAATTCCCCTGAAGGCATTTTGAGAACAGCATATTTTTCTTCCTTGTTGGTCAGCTGGGCAGATGCACCTGCACTGCGGGCAATTTTACCACCCTGACCAGGCTGCATTTCAATGTTGTGGATGTTCGTACCGAGTGGCATGTTCTTCATCATCAGCGCATTTCCTACTTCAGGAGCAGCAGCTGGCCCACTCACAACAGTCATACCCACTTCAAGACCTTGGGGAGCGAGGATGTAACGCTTCTCACCATCGGCATAATTCAACAGGGCGATGAACGCTGTTCTGTTAGGATCATACTCGATTGATGCTACCTTGGCAGGAATCTCATGCTTGTTACGCTTGAAATCAATGACACGGTACATTTTCTTGTTACCGCCACCAATATAACGCATTGCACGACGACCCTGGACATTGCGGCCACCGGTTTTCTTCACTGTTTCAAGAAGCGATTTCTCTGGTGTGGATGTGGTGATTTCCGCGTAAGCGTTGCCTATCCTCCACCTGGTTCCCGCTGTAATGGGTTTGTACTTCTTTAATGCCATGTTCTTATTTTTTTGCCCTCAGGGCTGCTTTTGTCAATTAAATATTTGCGTACAGGTCAATGGTTTCACCTTCACCTACTGTTACAAAGGCTTTCTTGTAGGAAGGCTTGCGGCCACTGATCACACCAGCCTTGGTCATGCGACTCTTGCTTTTAGCCGGAGCCACAGCAGTGCGCACATCTTCTACAGTAACACCGTAGAAATCTTCAACCGCTTTTTTGATCTCCAACTTGTTGGCGAAACGCGCAACTTTGAAAGAATAAACACGGCTTTTTTCTGAAAGCTGGTTTGCCTTCTAAGACAAGATCGGCTTTACCAGTACATCAGCAAGTTTCATATCTCTTGTTTAAATTATTAATGATTCAATTACGCTTCAGCACCCTCTTCCTGTTCTGAAAAAACTTTGGCAGCCGACTCGGTCAGCAAAAGCACATCAGCATTCATTACATCATAAGTATTGATGTCTGAAAGCAATGATGTCAGTACAGAAGGTATGTTCCTGGCACTCACGAAAACATTTTCATTGAGCTCA
>JBDLUN010000191.1:0-24412 GCA_039805245.1 Bacteroidota bacterium | reverse complement strand
GTAAAGAACTGCTTCTGGATTACTTTTGGCAAATGAATACCCTCGTATGCCAATCTCCCGGTCGCGGTGAATACTTGCAACAGGGTTTGCCATTAGCTGAATAGGGGCATTCTATCATCAGGATCAGGCAGGTAGGCGTCTGCGGTACGGATCTGCATGCGTATGAAGGGACTCAACCTTTCTTCAGCTATCCCCGGATCCTGGGCCATGAGCTTGCAGGTGAATTTGTCAGTGGTGATGCCCCGGGATTCATTCCAGGAGATCGACTCACCGTCATACCCTATTACCACTGCGGGACATGCATTGCCTGCAGGCAGGGGAAAACCAACTGCTGTGCCAGTCTTAAGGTTACAGGGGTGCATGTGGATGGCGGAATGCGAGATTACTTGTCAGTACCGTCATATACGCTGGTAAAGAGTGAAGGGTTGAATGACGATCAGCTAGCCTTGGTTGAGCCATTGTCGATAGGCGCACATGCTGTCAGAAGATCGGGTATGCGGACAGGCGATTGGGTCTTGGTGGTGGGTGCAGGGCCGATAGGCCTGGGTATCATCCAGTTTGCCCAGCAGCAGGGGGCGAAAGTTATGGTGATGGATACCCAAGAACATCGCTTGGCATTTTGTGCCAAGTTATTGGGCTGTGAGCACCTGATCAATCCCCAAAAGGTCGATGCCATGCAGGTTTTGGTTGAAATGACGAGCGGAGAAATGCCTGCCGTTGTGATGGATGCAACAGGAAACAGGGATGCTATCAATAACGCCTTCCGATACATGGCACATGCCGGAGTGTATGTGCTGGTAGGACTTCAATTGGGCGAAATTTCATTCAGCCATCCAGAATTCCACAAACGGGAAGGAACCCTGATGAGCAGTCGTAATGCTACCCGTGAAGATTTCATGATGGTGATGGAGTCCATTCGAACCGGGCGTATCAACCCTCTTCCCATGATCACACATCGGTTGTCCTTTGCATTGGCAGGTGACCATTTTTCTTCACTGATGGATCCGGCAAACAAAGTTGTCAAGGCCATGATTCATTTACAATAAAAAGCGGTTGATGAAAGATAAGGCAGGGCGGTTGGTACATGTAAAGCTGGTGGTCGTAGCCGCCATGTGGGGTGGAACATTTATTGCTACCAAAATGGCTGCATCTGTTTTTGGCTCATTTACAGGTGCTACCTTACGGTATCTTTTTGCATTGGTGTTGATGGTGCCCATGCTTTACCTGCAAAACAAGGGAGCTTTTAAAATCAACAGGCAGCAATTTTCTAAATTTTTTGTGCTTGGGCTATCCGGTATTTTTGCTTACAGTTTCTTCTTCTTTACCGGCTTGAGGCATGTTCAGGCCAGCCATGGGGCCCTGATTGTAGCCTTGAATCCGGTTATGGTGATGATTTTGTCTGCTGCAATCAATCGGGAATCCATCAAGCCAATCCGGTTATTGGGTGTGGCGCTTTCACTGTCGGGAACGGCATTGGTCATCTCACGGGGTCACCCGGCAGATTTGTTTACCATGTTTGGCTGGGGTGATGCATTGATGCTTGGTTGTCCAGTATCATGGGCTATCTACACCTACTTTGCCAAAGATGCTTTAGCTGTTGCATCACCTTTGCAAGCCTCTACCTGGGCTATCCTGTTGGGTCTGCTGCTCATCCTGTTTTTTGTGCCGTTTGAATCATATCCCCCTGTTGTTGATGTGAAAGTTTGGATTGCTCTCATCTATTTGGGGGTTTGTGGTTCTTTTTTGGGTTTTGTTTGGTACTACCAGGGCATCAGTAAAATCGGTCCGGTCAAAACATCAGCTTACAACAACCTCATACCCGTTTTCGCCATGTTGCTTTCGGTATTGATTCTTGGGGAAACCATCGCGGCGCATACCCTTTACGGTTCGGCCTTGGTGGTTGGAGGGGTGTATCTGGTGAACCGTTACTGAACGGTTGTTCTGCCTGGATATGCCTGCAAGGCCGCCTCAAGGCAATCCATAGCCTGACTGATTGCCTCATTGTTGATGACATAGGCCAATCGGACCTCGTTTTTCCCCTTGCCTGGGGTGCCATAAAAACCACTGGCTGGAGCCATCATCACTGTCTGGTTGTTGAAAGAAAAGGATTCCAAAATCCACTGGCAAAACAAGTCGCTGTCATCAACAGGTAGCTTGGCCATGGCATAAAATGCGCCACCCGGGTTAGGGCAAAATACGCCGGGCATAGCATTCAGTCTGTTGACAAGGAGGTCACGCCTTGATTGGTATGCAGCTTTTGGGATGTCAAAATAATTGTCAGGTAAATCCACTGCAGCTTCGCCAACGATCTGAGCCAGACCGGGTGGACTGAGCCGGGCTTGCGCAAATTTCATGGCCGAATCAAAAACGCCTTTGTTGCGGGTGATCAAGGCTCCAATTCGGGCTCCGCAGGCGGAGTATCGCTTGGATATGGTATCCATCAGCACTACCTGTTCGGGGATTTTTTCCAGGCACATGGCACTGAAAGGGGTGGGGCCGTAACTGAACTCCCGATAAGCTTCATCAGCAAAAAGAAAGAGCTTGTGTTGCAGACAGATTTCCTCCAGCCTTTCCATCTCTGTACGACTATATACATACCCTGTTGGGTTATTCGGGTTGCATATCAGGATGGCTTTCGTTCGGTTGGTGATCAATCGCTCCAATTCATGCATTGGGGGCAAGGCAAATCCGTTGTTGATATCTGACGCAACTGGCACAACTTCAATGCCGGCCATTACTGCAAAGCCGCAATAGTTTGCATAAAATGGTTCTGGGATAATGACTTCATCTCCCGGATCCAAGCAAGACATGAAAGCGAAAATAATTGCTTCACTGCCTCCTGTTGTGATCATGATCTGTTCGGCGTCTACGGCAATATTGTATTTGGCGTAATAACCCACGAGTTTTTTGCGGTAGGAGAGATTGCCGGCGCTATGGCTGTATGCCAGGATGGGAATGGATGCGTTTTGCAGTGCTGCCAAGGCCGCAGGAGGTGTTTCTATATCCGGTTGTCCAATATTCAGGTGATGTACGGTGATTCCCCTCTCTTTCGCCTTTTCCGCGAAGGGTACCAGTTTTCTGATGGGAGATGCAGGCATAGCCTGTCCCCTTTGTGAGGGATTTAACATGCTGCAAAGTTAGCTAAATTGGTCGCATCCAAAACAATATGTAATTTCGAAAAACGTTAAATTGGGGTTATGCAATACTGCCGTCACCTTATCCTGTTGTTTTTGATGTTTCCGGTTCTTGCCTGGACGCAAAGCCTGAGCCAAGCTGTTGCAACACCATTGTTGGCTGCAAAGGAAGCGGTTTATGATTTCGGGAGAATCCCCCAGGGCCGACCCGTTTTTCATGATTTTGTTGTGGATAACCAGTCGCATGCGGCTGTGCAGATTGAAAACGTTCAGGCTTCCTGCGGATGCACCTCGCCTGAATGGTCCAAGGAGCCGATTCAGGCTATTGGAAAGTCTGTTGTGAAGGTTGGTTTTAATGCTGCTGCAGAGGGGCCTTTCGAAAAGACCATACAAGTTTTTTACGGGGGCGGTCAGCAGGTCCAGTTGGTCATCAAAGGTGATGTATGGCGAACGCCTGATCAGCCAGCACCGGCGAATCGGGTCATTGCCCACCTTAAAACTGTTCGAATCAAATGATGGCTGTTAGCCGTAACTTTGTTTTCAATATTTTCAAACTAAAAAACAGTATATGAAAAAGTTCATGTTAACCTTGGTTGTAGTAGCGGTTGCCTTTACTGGCTTTGCCCAAAACAGTGCCAAAAGAGCTGAAGATGTAGTGAAATTCAAGGAAGTGCGTTACAATTTCGGCAAAATCAAGCAGGGTGTTCCAGTAACACATGATTTCGAGTTTACAAACGTTGCAAACGAACCCGTAATCATTGAGACTGCCACAGCCTCTTGTGGTTGTACAACACCAACATGGCCTCAACAGCCCGTGATGAAGACCAAAGTTGATAAAATCAAGGCGGGATTCAACGCAGCAGCTCCTGGAGCCTTTGAAAAAACGGTTTTTGTTAAAATAAAAGGTGTTGATGTTCCTTTTGAATTGAAGATTTCCGGTGAGGTGCTTGGCGCTGCAGAATTTGATAAGCAGGTAAAGAAATAAATATTGTCTAGATTTGTTGACATGGACGCCATGCATACATCCGAATCACAGGCTGCTGAAGCACTTTCTTTTGAAGCGTTCAGGCAGACTGTGATTGATGATTATAGGCTGGCGTGCGAAAGCCGGCAAGCCAGTCTGTTGGGACGAAAAGAAGTTCTGACGGGCAAGGCCAAATTCGGCATTTTCGGTGACGGGAAGGAAATACCCCAGGTGGCCATGGCCAAGTTTTTCAAACCGGGTGATCATTACGCCGGTTACTACAGGGATCAGACCCTTGCCTTTGCCATTGGGGCAGCCACCATCAATGAATTTTTTGCTCAACTTTACGCAGACCCCGACCCTGCACATGATCCCCATAGTGCAGGAAGGAATATGAACAGCCACTTTTGTACTCCCTTCGTGGATGAAAAAGGTGATTTCCTTCATCTTGCCAGCAGAAAAAATATGGCTGCCGGGATGGCTCCCACTGCGGGTCACCTGCCTAAGGCACTGGGTTTAGCCTATGCCTCCAAGGTATACAGAAATGTTCCGGCTTTGCAAGGTCAGGATCAATTCAGTCAACAAGGTAATGAGGTTTGTTTTTGCACCATCGGAGATGCTTCAACCAGCGAAGGCCATTTTTGGGAAACCATGAATGCCGCTGCCGTTACGCAGGTTCCATTGGTGGTGTTTGTATGGGATGATGGCTATGGTATTTCTGTTCCCAAAGAAATGCAAACTGTAAAAGCCTCCATTTCAGAAGCCCTTTCGGGCTTTGAAAAAACGTTGCATAGCAATGGTATGGCCATATACAAGGTGAAGGGGTGGGATTATGCCCAACTCTGTGAAGCCTTTGAAGAGGGCATTTCATTGGCAAGAGCTGAACATGTTCCTGTATTGTTTCATGTGGAGGAACTTACACAACCACAGGGACATTCCACTTCAGGCAGCCATGAGCGGTATAAATCACCCGAGCGCCTGCAATGGGAACGGGATTGGGATTGTTTGGTGCAGATGCGCAAATGGATATTGGAAAATGCATTGGCCGAAGAAGATGAATTGGCAGGAATAGAAGAGCAGGCTAGAACTTCCGTGAATGAATGCCGGCTCAATACCTGGAGGATGTTTGAGCAGCCTATCCAACAACAGAAAAAACAGGCATTGGATTTGATTCAAGGCGTTTGCCGGTCGATTCCAGGTGAGGCGCTTCAGCAGGTATACAACGAATTGGCTTCAAATTCCATTCCTTTCCGCAGGGATGTGATGACAGCTTTGCAGCAAACAATTGTGTTGGCGGCCAATCCGCAAATCACGGCTGACGTTCAGTTGATGTACCAGACGCTTAAAGACCAGAACAGGAAATTGTACAATACGAACCTATATGTGACAGCTCCCCAACCAGGTTCTCATCCGTTACCGGATCCTGGTTTGCACGATCGTTCACCGCAGGTGAATGGTTATGAGGTGCTCAATAGGTATTTTGATAAGCTTTTTGAAAGCAACCCTTCCGTTGTTGCTTTCGGGGAAGATTTGGGGAAAATCGGTGATGTGAACCAGGGATTTGCCGGTCTGCAACAGAAATACGGAGAACACCGGATTTTTGATACAGGTATTCGGGAGTTGACAATCATGGGGCAGGGTGTGGGTATGTCTATGCGTGGACTGAGGCCTATCGCTGAGATACAGTACCTTGATTATCTTTTGTTTGGACTGCAGATTCTGAGTGATGATGCGGCATCCATGCATTACCGGTCTGCAGGCAAGCAGATTGTTCCCTTAATTGTGAGAAGCAGGGGGCATCGGTTGGAAGGTATTTGGCACAGCGGTTCTCCGATGGGGATTTTGATTAATGCGCTCAAGGGTGTTCACGTATGTGTGCCCAGAAATATGCTGCAGGCGGTAGGATTCTACAATACCTTACTGGCAGGCAAGGACCCCGGTGTTGTTATCGAGAGTTTGAACGGATACCGTTTGAAAGAACGTTTGCCAGACGATTTGCTTTCGTATAAAGTGCCATTGGGTATTCCTGAAGTGGTGCGTTCTGGTAGCGATATCACTGTTGTATCCTATGGCTCTACATTACGTATTGTCCTTGATGCAGCAGAATTGCTCAGTAAGACTGGGGTGGATGTGGAAGTGGTGGATGTGCAAACGCTCATGCCATTCGACCTCAATCACGATATCCTGGTATCCTTGAAAAAAACAAATAGAATCCTATTTGTTGATGAGGATGTGCCTGGTGGGGCAACATCATATATGTTCGCTGAAGTGATGGACAAACAGGGGGGCTATAAATGGCTGGACGCTTCCCCCAGGATTCTTTGTGCCCAACCCCACAGGCCAGCTTACGGCAGTGATGGGGATTATTTCTCCAAACCAAACATGGATGATATCGTTATCCTCGTTCAGGAAATGATGGCTGAATAATTTTTCAGGGTAGCATACGATCTGCATAAATCCCGGTAGCCCTGTAGCATATATTCCTCAGTCCCCAAAACCTGTTTCTGTTTCGTGCAATCAGGTTATACACAAGATCTCTTATTCCTGCAGGGATGATTTTCAGTATGGCCAGGAATTTCCAGGGAAATGGCAGCAAACTCATGATTTCGAGCATTGCATCAGATCGGTAATAGGCAACTCCATTCTTCAGTAAAACGACGCTGTTCTCTTGAACAAGCAATTGGTTTTCATTTAGCAAATGCTGGAAGGTTTCACCCTGTTGAGGGGCAAAAAACAACTGCTTTTTTTTGCCTGCTTTCAAGAGGAAGCTAACCGTTCTGCTACAAAGCCCGCAATAGCCATCGTAAAAAACAATGGGTGTTGCAGGCTTTGCAGTATAATCGAGCATTTTATTTCAGGTTATGAAAAACTTTCTGAACATCATCGTCCTGTTCCAGCCGGTCAACAAGCTTCAATACATCCTGGGCTTGTTCTTCACCGAGTTCGACTGCTGATGAAGGGATCCATTCCACTTCAGCACTGATGGGATTGAGATTCTTTTCTTCCAACGCTTTTTGCATATTGCCGAAATCATTGAATGCGCAGCGGATGACAAAGACATCCTCTCCGTTATCGTTTGTGCTTTCTCCTATTTCTTCCAAACCAAAATCAATCAGCTCAAGCTCCAGCTCGTCGGGGTTCAGGCCTTCATTTTTAAGTTTGAATACCCCCATTTTTTTGAATTGGAAACTCACACTGCCGCTGGTGCCCATGGCGCCATTGCCTTTGTTGAAATGGGATTTGATGTTGGCAACAGTGCGCACATGGTTGTCTGTGGCTGTTTCCACCAGGATAGCCACGCCATGTGGAGCATAACCTTCATACAGGATTTCCTCGAAGTTGTCCATCTCCTTGCCAGACGCACGTTTGATGGCAGCTTCAACCCTGTCTTTGGGCATGTTTACACTCTTGGCATTCTGAAAACAACGCCTCAGTGCCGGGTTGGTATTGGGGTCAGGTCCGCCTGCTTTCACAGCTATGGCAATTTCCTTGCCGATGCGGGTGAATTGTTTGGCCATTCTGTCCCAGCGGGCAAACATGGCATGCTTTCTAACTTCAAATATCCTTCCCATGATGATTGGTTTTCTGTATGAGTTGCAAATTTACATCAGATTAGGTTATTTGCCTCTTTTTGACACCCTGATATCCATAAAGAAAAGGCCGCCTTTACAAAAGGCGGCCTTCACACAAATATTATATGCCAGATCAGCCATTCAATCTGCTGTTCTTCTTGCTATAGAGGAAATAGACTACCAAACCAAGTGCCATCCATCCGAAGGCCACTTTGAGGGTTTGTTCATCGAGGCCAACAATCATGGCAGTACAAATGATGGCACCTAATACACTCACTACGGGTGCTACAGGTGTCTTGAATGGCCTTTCCAGGTTGGGAGCCTTCACCCTAAGAATCCATACACCGATACTTACCAGTACAAAGGCGAACAGGGTGCCGAAGCTGGTAAGGTCGCCTGCAACGTGACCTGGAACAAAAGCCGCAAACGCTCCTACGAAAACGAAGAGGATCATATTGGATTTGTAGGGCGTTTTGTATTTGGGATGCAATACACCAAATGCCTTTGGAATGAGTCCGTCATTGCTCATGGTGTAAAAAATCCTGCTTTGGCCCATCAGCATCACCAGAATCACGGAGGAGAAACCGGCGAGAATCGCAACGGTAACCGCAGTGGCCAACCAGCTGTACTCTTTCATGTAAGTGGCAATGGTATAGGCAACAGAGGCTTCACGACCCTTTTCCGGATCTACAAATTCTTTCCAATTGGTTACACCAGTCAGCACATGCCCGAAGAGGATATAAAGGATGGTACAAACCACCAATGACCCGAGGATGCCTATCGGCATATCCCGCTTGGGGTTTTTGGCTTCTTGAGCAGCTGTAGATACGGCGTCAAAGCCGATGAATGCAAAAAATACAATTCCTGCACCCCCGAGAATTCCACCCCATCCGTGTTTGTTCCAGGGGCTATAATCGGCAATGACTTTGCCTGCCTGGTCAGTAACGGCTGGCTCATTGGCGGGTATCAGGTAAGGTACATAGTTTTCCGGGTTGATGAACTGCCATCCCAGAGCGATGAATACCAATACCACTGCAACCTTGATGAAAACGATGATGGCATTGACCATGGCAGATTCCTGTGTGCCTTTGATCAGGAGTAGAGTAAGCAAAAAGAGGATGATCAGGGCAGGGGCATTCATAATGCCTTGGTGAAGTACACCTGCGGAGTCTGTAAAACTTTCAAATGGCGAATGGCACCATTCATAGGGGATGCCACCTCCCAAAAGCTTATTGAGGTACTCGCTCCAAGCAATGGACACGGTAGCGGCTCCAAGGGCATATTCCATGATGAGCGCCCATCCGATGATCCAGGCGACCAACTCGCCCATAGTTACGTAGGAGTAGGCGTATGCACTTCCTGCAATGGGGATCATGGACGCGAATTCAGCATAACACAATCCTGCAAAAGCACAGCCGATGGCGGCTACTATAAATGAGAGGGTTACGCCCGGTCCTGCAGCTTGCCCTGCAGCCGCTGCGGTTCTCACAAACAATCCTGCACCGATGATGGCGCCGATGCCGAGTGCAATCAGGTTACCTGCTCCGAGGGTGCGTTTAAGCCCCTTTTCCGAATCTGCGGCCTGTGTAAGCAAGGCCTCCAGTGATTTTCTTCTGAATAAACTCATGACAGTTGATTTGGTTTATTGGTACAAACGGGTTCTAAAATAGCCAATTATTCCATTCGTTGAGCATTTTATTTTGGCTTCAAATAAAATTCTGAAATCCGTTCAAATCGTTTATTTTACAAGCTCTTACGCAAAAAAAATTCTCCATGAAAGGCTCTTCCGGCAAATTGACATTGTATATATTGATTGCCATGGTGTTGGGTATCGCAGCAGGGTATATCATCCATACCCAAGCCTCACCTGCTTATATCAAAAGTTTTTCAGTCAACATCAAGTTGCTGACCACCATATTCCTTCGTTTGGTGCAAATGGTCATAGCCCCCTTGGTATTCACCACACTGGTGGTGGGTATCGCCAAGTTAGGCGACCTGGGCGCAGTAGGCCGGGTGGGTGGCAAAGCGATGCTCTGGTTTGTATCCGCTTCATTGGCCAGTCTCTTGTTGGGAATGGTATTGGTGAATTTTTTCCAGCCCGGTACAGCAATCACTCTGGGGTCTGCTGACATGGACGGAGCCAAAGACCTGATTGGTAAAACCCAGGAATTCTCGCTGCAGAAATTCATCGAACATGTATTCCCCAAAAGTGTGATTGAAGCCATGGCCACCAATGAAATCCTCCAGTTGGTCGTGTTCAGCATATTTTTCGGAGTAGGGACAACTGCCCTTGGTGAAAAGGGACTGGTGGTGGTCAAGGCACTGGATGCCATGGCGCATATCATCCTGAAAATGGTTGGTTACGTCATGAATTTTGCTCCCATCGGTGTTTTTGGTGCCATCGCAGCTGTGATTGCAACGAAGGGCTTGGAGGTTTTCGCTTTCTATGGTCAATACTTATTGGCTTTTTTGGCAGGAATCGCCGGATTATGGGTCATGTTGCTTACAGTTGGTTACCTCATCCTGGGTAAGCGCCTGTGGGCCTTGCTGAAAGCGATTTCACAGCCCCTGTTGATTGCTTTCAGCACAACCAGCAGCGAAGCCGTATTTCCCAAGCTGACCACTGAATTGGAAAGGTTTGGATGTAAGGACAAGATTGTGTCTTTTATCCTGCCACTGGGTTACAGCTTCAACCTGGATGGCAGCATGATGTACATGACATTTGCCAGCTTGGCCATAGCGCAGGCCTATGGCATTCACCTGGATTTGGGGACTCAGCTGACCATGCTGCTCGTACTGATGTTGACCAGCAAAGGTATTGCCGGGGTGCCCAGGGCATCTCTGGTGGTGGTTACCGCCACCTGCGCCATGTTCAATATCCCCCCGGAAGGAATTGCGCTTATCATTCCAATTGACCATTTTTGTGATATGTTCAGAACGATGACCAATGTGGTTGGTAATGCTTTGGCAACAACTGCAGTCAGCAAATGGGAAGGTGAACTGGAACCAGCTGCGGAATCTGCAGTTTGAAATAAATTAAAAATCAATGATCATGCTTGAGTTGGCGATACAGTGGAAAGATTTTCTGAATCCGGAGTTTTATATACAACATGGGGGTTTGTGGCTTTTCCTTTTCATCGTTTTTGCTGAAACAGGCTTGTTTGCCGGTTTTTTCCTGCCCGGGGATTCCCTTTTGTTCGTGGCCGGTATATACAGTAATGAATTGGCCGCAGAGTTGTTTGATTTCAACAATGATCTGCTCAACTTATTTGCATTGGCAGTCATGGTGATCTTTTCAGGTGTTTTGGGCAATATGGTGGGGTATTGGTTTGGAGCAGCAAGCGGACCCTTTTTGTTCAGCCGGAAGGATACCTTCTTTTTTAAGAAAAAACACCTGGTTGCCGCAAAAGATTTTTATGATAAACATGGCGGTGGGGCTATTGTTTTCGCCCGTTTTCTGCCTATCATCCGCACATTTGCGCCGATAATTGCCGGTGTTGTTCGCATGGAAAGGCACCGCTTCACTTTTTACAATATCATCGGATGCATTGCCTGGGCAATCATCATGCTATTTGCGGGACACTATCTATACAAGTTGTTCCTTAATCAGTTTGGATTCGACCTAAAAGAAAGACTGGAAATAATTGTGCTGGGTATAATACTGGTTACCACTGCTCCAGTCTTGGTCAAATTGCTTCGCAAAAAGAATGGCTGATATGTCCTTCTTTTGGTTTGGTTTCCAGATGAAAAACGCCAAGCTATAAATTTTTATCAATCCTTTTCAAAGTAGTTCAGCTTTTTCATGAAAGTTTCCTGCGTGTATTTGGCTGAAACCAGTGCTATCAGAATGACAATGATACCCGTTACGATGCCGCTGGTTACCAGACTCCACGACCAGGTTTCCTGAAACAGATTGAGAAAAAGCATATTCATCAAAGGCAGGGAGCCCCTAACCATATTGGGGATTGTAGTTGCTGCGGTTGCCCTGAGGTTGGTGCCAAACTGTTCGGCACCCATGGTGACGAAAATAGCCCAAAAGCCGCTGCTGAAGCCCAGCAAGCCACAGATGAAATACATCGTGGTATCAGTGGTGTTGAACGGACTGAAATATAATCCGCAGGCAATGATGGTGAGTCCGTAAAAAATGTACAATGCTTTTTTTCTGCTCCGAAAATATTGGCTGACAAAGCCAATAGCAATGTCTCCCAACGAAATGCCTATGTAGCCGAACATGGTGGCTTCACCGGAATCAATATTGCTGTTGGGATAGAGGTCAGCTGCAAAGCGGTTGCTGTAATTCATCAAAATTCCAATGACATACCAGGTGGGTAACCCGATCAGGATTGCCAGTGCATATTTTTTGAACCTGTTCAAGTTGGTGAAAAACATGAAAAAATTTCCCTTTTCAACATTGGTAATTTTGGCTTTGTGAAACATCAGGCTTTCAACAATACTGACACGCATCAGCAGCAGGCCAATCCCCATCACACCTCCAATTTTATAGCAAAGCCTCCAATCGTTGGTCAGTTTGAATATAAAGAAAGCAAATACGGCACCCAGCAGCCCAATTCCGGCCACCAATGAAGTTCCCATTCCCCTTTTGCTTCTGGGAAGCAACTCACTCACCAGGGTGATGCCTGCACCCAACTCGCCTGCTAACCCGATGCCCCCAATGAAACGGGCCCAAGCATATTGTTCTACCGTTTGTACATATCCCGTTGCGAAATTGGCAACTGAATACAGCAGAATTGACCCGAAAAGAACGCTCAGCCTGCCTTTTTTGTCGCCAATTACCCCCCAGAGGATGCCTCCCAAAAGCAATCCGGTCATCTGCCAGTTGATGACTTTCGTGCTGGCTTCCAACATGGGTAATGGCAAATCAATTACACCTATACCCAAAAGGCTGGGTTTTCTGACAATGGAAAAGAGCAGGAGTTCGTAAATGTCTACGAAGTAACCCAGTGCTGCAATGATGATGGTGAGCGTTACTTTCTTTCCCTGATCAGGCTTCATGTTCGTTAAATTAATGGGTGAACCCAATGTACATCATTTTCAAATAATTGCATATTTTGTAGTCCACTTATTGATGTTGCAATTGAAACTGAAACGGTCAAATTGTTTCATCGATGCCAAAACAATCGCTTATGTTTTCCACCCCATCTTCCAAGTCGTCACGATTTCTCATTTTGGTGGCGTCACTGGGATATTTCGTCGATATTTATGACCTGCTTATTTTTTCAATTGTTCGTGAGCCGAGCCTCAAGGCTATTGGGGTTGCCGACAGTGAGATTGTAGGGGTGAGTTCTATGATCATCAATTGGCAGATGACTGGACTGTTGCTGGGAGGTATTTTATGGGGTATTATGGGCGACAAGCGGGGCAGGCTGAGTGTACTGTTTGGATCCATTTTATTGTATTCCATCACCAATTTCATCAATGGGTTTGTGCAGTCGGTCAACCAATATGCACTGCTCCGTTTTATAACCGGCATTGGATTGGCTGGGGAGCTGGGCGCAGGCATCACCCTTGTCAGTGAAATGATGCCTAAAAACAAGCGGGGAATCATGACCAGCTTGATTGCAGGGGTTGGTGTTTTTGGAGCTGTTTTGGCGTATCTGATCTTCAAGTTTACGGGCGATTGGCGACTGTGCTACAAAATAGGCGGAGCATTGGGTTTGGCACTGCTCTTGTTGCGTGTGCAGGTGGCGGAAAGCTTGATGTATAACCGGGTTGCCGGTGATAAGGTGCAAAAAGGAAACCTTTTTCAATTGTTTGGTCGTCGTCCGTTATTCAAAAAATATATGCTTGCCATCCTGGTGGGCATCCCTTCCTGGTTTATTGTGGGCATTCTCATAACCCTCAGCAATAGGTTTGCCATTGAGTTGTATGGTGGTACCACCCTTGTTGCTGGTGCTTGTGTGATGTATGGGTATATTGGCAATGCCTTTGGAGATATTACAGTAGGCATCATCAGCCATTATTACAAAAGCAGGAAAAAGGCCCTTTACTTCATGTATACCTGTTGCATGTTGACCATTGGATTGTATTTCAGTCCGGTCAACAATTCAGATGCCACCATGTACATCATCTGTTTCTTTTTGGGATATGCATCCGGTTTTTGGGCGATTATTGTTACCATGGGTGCTGAGCATTTTGGCACCAACCTCAGGGCAACCGCTGCAACAACAATTCCTAATATGGTCAGGGGATCACTGCCCTTGATGAACCTGTTTTTCAATAATTACTTCATCAAAACATTGCATTGGTCGATGGTGAAGAGCGGAGTAGTAACGGCTTCAATTGTGGTCTTTGCCGCATTGGTGGCTTTGGCATTCACTGAGGAAACTTTCCACAAGGATTTGGATTATGTGGAGGAGTAGATAATAGGGGAGAGGGAAAAGTAAAAGGGATAAGGGAATAGCATTTTAATGACTTATCCCTTATCCCTTATCCCTCTTCAGTGTTTATCCCAACACCTCATTCATAGACCTTACAGCGGCGGCACTCTTATCAAATGCCTCCTGTTCTGAAGCGGTCAATTCCAGTGGCAGGATTTTCTCCCAGCCTTTTTTGCCGATGGTTACAGGAACACCCAGACAGATATCGCTCTGGCCATATTCTCCATCAAGGGCTACACAGCAAGTGAACAATTTCTTTTCATCCCTCAGGATGCTTTTCACCAGGGCCGCTCCGGCAGCACCGGGTGCATACCAGGCTGAAGTGCCAATGAGTTTGGTGAGGGTGGCGCCGCCTACCATGGTGTCTGCTACAATTTGCTGCTGTTGTTCAGCAGTAAGGAATTGTGTTACCGGAATGCTGTTCCAGGTGGCTTTGCTGATCAAAGGAATCATGGTGGTGTCTCCGTGACCGCCGATAACAATGGCATTCAAGTCTCCTGCGCTGCATCCCAGGTGCTGGCTCAGCTGATATTTGAAACGGCTGCTATCGAGCGTGCCGCCCATGCCGATGATGCGGTGCTTGGGCAATCCTGTTGATTTCAGGGCGAGATAGGTCATGGTATCCATCGGATTGCTGATCACGATGATGATGGTGTCTGGGGAATATTTCAATACATTTTCACAAACACCTTTCACAATGCCGGCGTTGGTGCCAATGAGTTCTTCTCTGGTCATGCCTGGCTTGCGGGGAATGCCCGAAGTGATTACGACCACTTCACTGCCTGCAGTTTTGGCATAATCGTTCGTGGATCCGGTGATAACGGTGTCAAATCCAAGCAAAGCTGCAGTTTGTTGCATGTCCTGCGCCTTGCCTTCAGCAAGGCCTTCTTTGATGTCCAGCAAGACCAACTCGGTGCATACACCTGCCCTGGCGATATTGTCAGCACAAGTTGCGCCCACAGCGCCTGCTCCAATTACGGTAACTTTCATTTCAGATGGTTTATGGGTATTATAGTTTGTTTGCGGCGCAAAGGTATGATGTTATTTGCCAAATTGGCTTACCTTTGCCCCCTCAAATCACAGTTATGGCAAATACGTCAGATATCTCAAGGGGCATGATTCTTAAGCTGGATGGCAGCCTTTACACCGTAATCGAATTCGGAGAAAACAAAACCGCCCGTGCAGCAGCCAAAGTTTGGGCGAAACTCAAGGGTGTTGATAACAGCAGGTCCATTGAGAAAACCTGGAACAGTGGCGATACCATCTTCCCGGTAAGGGTTGAAAGGAAAAGTTATCAGTTTTTGTACAAAGACGATACCGGATACAATTTCATGGATAATGAAACTTATGAGCAGATTGCCGTAGCGGAATCTTTGGTGGATGCCCCTCAGTTCCTGAAAGAAGACCAGGAAGTTTCTGTACTCATCAATACCGAAACAGAATCTCCCATGTCTGTTGAGCTTCCCGACAAGGTTGTTTTCAAAGTAACTTATTCTGAACCAGGTCTGAAAGGAGATACGGCTACCCGTACGCTGAAACCTGCTAAAATAGAAACTGGTGCCACTGTTAACGTTCCTCTTTTTGTAAATGAAGGTGATGTGATCCGGATCAATACCAAAACTGGTGAATATGTTGAAAGGGTGAAAGAGTAATTTTTCCCTTATTTTCCTCTATTTTAATCAAATTTGCCCCGGTTTTTGTCAAAATCGGGGCTTTTTTATTCAAAAACAGATCCAATTTAATTTGGCTGTAATTCATTTTTGATACACCTTTACCGCCCGAATAAACCATTAAAATTATTCCTTATGGATCTCAAACAAATCCAAGACCTGGTGAAAATGGTCAACAAGTCCACCATCAGCGAACTGACCATCGAAGAAAAAGAGTTCAAGATCACCATCAAGCAAAAGGAAGACAAGTACGTAACTGCAGCGCCAATGCAGCAGGTTCAGGCAATGCCTGCTGTGGCGGCCCCAGTGCAAGCTGCACCTGCTTCTGCAGCAGCTCCTGCCGCTGCTCCAAAGTTGGCAGATAATCTCCTCACCATCAAGAGCCCAATGATTGGGACATTCTACCGCAAACCTGGTCCAGGTAAGCCCAATTTTGTGGAAGAGGGTGATGAGGTCAGGGATGGTAAAGTGGTCTGCATCATCGAAGCCATGAAGCTTTTCAATGAAATTGAAAGTGAAGTCAGTGGTAAAATCGTCAAAATTCTCGTTGAAGATTCCACCCCGGTTGAGTACGATCAGCCTCTGTTCTTGGTGGAGCCTGCCTGATAAACGACCAGGTTGCTTATTCATTCATCTAAACAAGTGGCATGATAACTGATTCTAAGAACGGATTCAAAAAAATATTGATCGCCAACAGGGGAGAGATCGCCCTGCGTGTCATCAGGACCTGTAGGGAAATGGGCATCAAGACGGTTGCCGTTTATTCTACAGCCGATAAAGACAGCCTCCATGTGAAATTTGCCGACGAAGCCGTTTGCATCGGCAGGCCTTCCAGCGCAGATTCTTACCTGAATATCCCCCATCTTATGGCAGCCATGGAAATCACCAACGCCGATGCAGTGCATCCCGGTTATGGATTTCTGGCTGAGAACGCCCGCTTCGCAGAAATTTGCGGCGAGCATGGCGTAAAGTTCATTGGACCCACACCAGACCAGATCAGGTCTATGGGAGACAAGATCACCGCAAAGGAAACCATGATCAAAGCAGGTGTTCCTGTTGTACCTGGAAGCGGCGGATTGTTGGAAAGCGCTGATGAAGCCAAAGAAATTGCCAAGGAAATTGGCTACCCGGTCATCCTCAAGGCCACTGCAGGCGGTGGAGGAAAGGGTATGCGGGTAGTATGGGAGGAATCTGAAATAGAAAGGGCTTTTCAGGCAGCAAAGACAGAAGCGTTGGCGTCATTCAAGAATGACGGTGTTTATATGGAGAAATTTGTTGAGGAGCCAAGGCATATTGAAATTCAAGTGGCCGGCGACCGCTACGGTAAGGTTTGCCACATGAGTGAGCGGGATTGTTCCATCCAACGCCGCCACCAGAAACTTGTAGAAGAATCCCCTTCTCCTTTCATGACAGACGAATTGAGGGAACGCATGGGGGCAGCTGCTGTAAAGGCTGCAGAAGCCATTGGCTATGAAAGCGTTGGTACGATAGAGTTCCTGGTTGATAAGCACAGGAATTTCTATTTCATGGAAATGAATACCCGCATCCAAGTGGAGCATTGTGTTACGGAAGAGGTCACCAACTTCGATCTGATCAAAGAACAAATCAAAATAGCTGCAGGCGAGCCCATCTCAGGCCGTCATTACATTCCTGAAATGCATGCCATCGAGTGTAGGATCAATGCAGAAGATCCCTATATGGATTTCAGGCCAAGCCCGGGTAAAATCACGGTGTTGCACCAACCTGGAGGCCATGGTATCCGCATTGATTCTCATGTCTACGCCGGTTATGTGATTCCTCCCTATTATGACTCCATGATAGCCAAAATCATCGCAGTAGCCAGAACAAGGAGGGAAGCCATTGATACCATGAGCAGGGCATTGAGTGAATATGTTATTGAAGGGGTGAAAACAACCATTCCTTTCCATCAGCAGTTGATGCGGAATGAGGATTTCATCAAAGGGAATTTCACCACCAAATTCCTGGATACATTCAAGATGCAGTAATAAACTCAAGAATAGATATAAAAAAACCGCTTTTTAAAAGCGGTTTTTTTATACTCGTTGGATTATCTTAAGAAAAGCATTTCCCTGTATTTGGGGAGCTCCCATTCGGAATCATCCACCAGCAATTCAAGCTTGTCAACTGAATACCTGATCTCATCGAAGTAGGGTCGTACCTTGTCACAATAAGCAATCGCCTTTTCCCTAGAAGAAGTCAGGGCATTGGCCTCCTTTCTGGCATCGGTCATTTCTCCAGACAGTACCCTAACCTTATTGATATGCTCGGAAATTTCAGTCAGTATATGCAACTGTGCTGCGTATGCTGTAGCCGGTACACCAACATCTTTCAATCCTTTGATATTGGTAATCAACACATTCTGGTACCTGATGGCTGCCGGCAGGATATGGTTTCCTGCCAAATCACCAATCACCCGGCCTTCAATCTGAACATATTTGATATACTTTTCCAATTCGATTTCATGTCTCGCTTCCAATTCGGTATGGGAGAGAACCTTGTGTTTTTTGAATAGCAGTTTGGCCTTGTCAGACACCAAAGCGTCCAATGCCAACGGGGTGGTTTTGAGGTTGGGCAGTCCCCTTTTGGCCGCTTCATCCTGCCACTCCTGACTGTAGCCATCCCCTTCAAAGAGGATGTTTTTGGATGTTTTGATGTATGCTTTCAGCACATGCATGATGGCTACTTCTTTTTTCTCTCCTTTCTCCATGTGCGCGTCCACTTCAACCTTGAATCTGGAAAGGGTTTCCGCCATGATGGTATTCAATACGGTCATGTTGTAACCGCAGTTGGCAGAGGAGCCGACTGCCCTGAATTCGAACTTGTTTCCGGTAAAGGCAAATGGAGAAGTCCGGTTCCTGTCTGTATTGTCCAACAGCAGTTCTGGAATGTTCTTGTGGATATCCAGTTTCAGCATGACCTCATCCTGTTCGTCGAACTTGTCGCTGACACGGCTTTCAACTTCATCCAGTACTTTCGACAAGTAACGGCCGATGTATGCAGAGATGATGGCTGGTGGAGCTTCATTGGCTCCGAGGCGGTGGTCGTTGCCGGCAGAAGCGATGGCTGCCCGTAACAGGTCTGCATGATCATGAACGGCTTTGATGGTGTTTACAAAGAAAGCCAGGAACATGAAGTTGGTCTTGGGTGTTTTGCCGGGCGCAAGCAGATTCACACCGGTATCGGTTGCCATGCTCCAGTTGTTGTGTTTGCCGCTGCCATTGATACCTGCAAAGGGTTTCTCGTGTAGCAGTACACGCAGTTTGTGCCTCTTGGCCACCCTGGCCATCACGTCCATCAACAGGGTATTGTGGTCAACAGCCAGGTTGAGCTCTTCAAAAATGGGTGCACATTCAAATTGCGCAGGTGCCACTTCATTATGTCTGGTGCGCAAGGGGATTCCCAGGCGGTACGACTCATATTCAAAATCACGCATGAAATCGTAGACACGTTCCGGGATTGAACCAAAATAATGGTCTTCCAGCTGCTGGCCTTTTGCAGGGGCATGACCGAAAACGGTTCTGCCTGTCATCAGCAAATCCGGACGTGCATTGGCGAGTCCTTCATCAATTAGGAAATACTCCTGCTCCCATCCCAATGTGGCGGTGACTTTCCCCACATTTTTGTCAAAGTAGTGGCATACATCAACAGCGGCCTTGTTCAGGGCTTCAATGGATTTGAGCAGCGGAGCTTTATAATCCAGGCATTCTCCTGTATAGGAAACAAAGATGGTAGGGATGCAAAGGGTAAGTCCCTGACCAATATTCATGATGAAAGCAGGAGAGGTAGGGTCCCATGCCGTGTATCCCCTTGCTTCGAAAGTGGCACGGATGCCGCCGCTGGGAAACGAAGAGGCATCAGGCTCCTGTTGGGTGAGTGCATTGCCATCAAATTCCTCAATGGCGGAACCATCGGCTTTGAGGGTGAAAAAGGAGTCGTGTTTTTCTGCTGAAGATCCCGTCAGGGGTTGAAACCAGTGGGTGTAATGCGTAACCCCCTTGCCTTGAGCCCAATGGCGCATGCCTGCTGCAATGTGATTGGCGATATGCCGGTCTATTTTTTGTCCTGACTTGATGGAATTGTTGAGGCTTTTGAAAACGTCATCACTCAGGTATTCCCTGGCTGTCTTCAGGGTAAAAACGTTTTCGCCAAAGATCGCAGTGATCTTGGCCGGACTTTGCACTTTCACTTCGTCAATAACGGCAGTGAGGTTGTCGATGGCTTTGAATCGGAGTGATTGCATAAACTTGGATTGATATATTGGCAAAAGTCTTCAAATTCCCTTGTTTCAACAATTGTTTTGGGAAAAACTCCCTGAAAAAGGATGTATTCCTCCTTTTATTTACCTTCGCACCACTTAATTACAACATGGAAACAACTGTAGAAACCGCCAAACAGCTTAGGCTGCTTCCTGAAGAATTCGAAAGCATCAAACAGATATTGGGCAGAACGCCAAACTTCAATGAGTTGGCGGCATATTCAGTCATGTGGAGCGAACACTGTTCTTACAAGAATTCCATCAAATGGCTGAAAACACTTCCCCGAGACGGTAGTAAACTATTGGTGAAAGCAGGAGAGGAAAATGCGGGATTGGCTGACATCGGTGATGGCTATGGAGTTGTTTTCAAAATCGAGTCACATAATCACCCCTCTGCCATTGAACCTTTTCAGGGAGCTGCAACTGGCGTGGGAGGTATCCACAGGGACATATTCACCATGGGGGCAAGGCCTATTGCAGCACTTAATTCGCTGCGTTTCGGCAATATTCAGGATCCGCAAACGCGTCACCTGCTTAGGGGAGTAGTTGCCGGTATTGGTCATTATGGAAACTGTTTTGGTGTGCCCACAGTTGGCGGTGAAGTCTATTTTGAAAATTGTTACCATACCAACCCATTGGTCAATGCCATGAGTGTGGGTATTGTGAAGGTTGGACAAACAGTAAGTGCTACTGCCGAAGGCGAAGGCAATCCGGTTTTCATTGTGGGTTCAGCTACGGGTAAAGATGGTATTGGCGGCGCATCATTTGCTTCTGCAGACATTACTGCAGAAAGTACACAGGAGTTGCCTGCCGTACAAGTGGGCGACCCATTCCAGGAGAAGAAATTGTTGGAAGCCTGTTTGGAATTGATTCCTAAAGGAGCACTGGTGGGTATGCAGGACATGGGCGCTGCAGGTATAATATGTTCAACAGCAGAAACCAGTGCGAAAGGTGGAGTAGGCATGCGCATCAACCTTGACAAGGTTCCGATGCGTCAGCAAAACATGAAAGCCTGGGAACTGCTGCTCAGCGAAAGTCAGGAGCGCATGTTGATGATTGTGAAAAAGGGTAGGGAAGCTGAAGTGTTGGAGGTATTTGAAAAGTGGGATTTGCCCTGCTCTGAGATAGGAGAAGTTACCGGCGACGGACTCTTGCGTTTTTATATGCATGGTGAGTTGGAGGCTGAAATGCCTGCTGAAAGCCTGGTACTTGGTGGTGGTGCACCGGTATATGACCGCGAATACCGCGAGCCGGCATATTTTGAAAAAATCAGGCAGTATAATGCTGACCGGGTTCAGGTACCTGGAGATTTGCAGGCTGTTGCCCGCTCCTTGGCTGTCATACCCAATATCGCCAGCAAGCAATGGATTTATACCCAGTACGATAGCATGGTGGGTACCGGTAATACACATACCAACGGTGCCAGTGATGCACCAGTGGTTCTGGTTAAGGAGACTGGTAAAGCCCTTGCGGTTACAACCGACTGTAACAGTCGCTATGTATATGCTGATCCTTACAAAGGAGCCATGATTGCCGTCAGCGAAGCAGCAAGAAATATTGTTTGCAGTGGCGGAACCCCTTTGGGTGTAACCAACTGTCTTAACTTCGGCAATCCTTATGACCCTGAAGTCTACTACCAATTTGTACATGCCATTCAGGGAATGGGTGAGGCCTGTAAACAATTCGATACGCCGGTAACAGGTGGTAACGTTAGCTTTTACAATCAAAACCCTGATGGGGCTGTCTATCCGACACCAACGATTGGTATGGTCGGTGTGTTGGATTCACCTACCCATAAAATGACCCTCGGCTTCAAACAGGAAGGTGACCTTATTTTCCTGATTGGCGAGGCAACAAATGATCTGGGCTCATCTGAATACCTGCACAAGCTTTGTGGTGTAGAACATTCACCTGCGCCGCATTTCAATATTGAAGAAGAACTGGAAGTGCAGCGCGCTGTAGCTTCTCTTATAACTGCTGGATTGGTCAATGCAGCACATGATGTCAGCGAAGGCGGACTCTTCATCACCTTGTTGGAAAGCGGTTTTGCCGGTGGAAAAGGTTTTGCTGTCAGTCAACACAACCAAGCTATCCGTAAGGATGCCTATTGGTTTGGTGAAGGCCAGAGCCGTGTGATGGTCGCTGTATCTCCAGGCAAAAAGGATTCCTTTATGGAGTTTGTATCTGCCAATGCAGTACCGGTCAATTTGTTGGGCGAAGTATCTGGAACTGATGTGTTGATTGATGGGCAACAGTGGGGCGCATTGTCTTCATGGCAAGTGCCATACGATGGGCACATTGGCAGTCTGATGTCTTGAGCCGTGAAACACATTTAAATTATCCACATGTCGCCTGTGTTTTTTTCCATGCGGCAAAATAATGGTAACTTTGTGCGACCTCCGAAAGTTTTACATCATCCCCTTTCTGATGGTCAATTACTATGACCAAGTACATATTTGTGACCGGAGGGGTAACTTCTTCGTTGGGTAAGGGTATTGTTTCAGCTTCATTGGCCAAACTATTGCAGGCACGGGGTTTTAAGGTGACCATCCAGAAATTCGACCCCTATATCAATGTGGATCCCGGTACGTTGAATCCCTATGAGCATGGTGAATGTTATGTGACGGAAGATGGTGCGGAGACCGATTTGGATCTGGGCCATTACGAGCGTTTCCTGAATATTTTTACTACACAGGCCAATAATGTAACTACGGGCAGGATTTACCAGTCGGTAATCAACAAAGAAAGGGAAGGTGCATTCCTGGGTAAAACAGTACAGGTCATACCGCATATCACCGATGAAATCAAGCGGAGGATGCAGCTGTTGTCGACTTTCGGTTATGATATCATCATCACCGAGATTGGTGGAACGGTTGGTGATATCGAAAGTCTTCCCTTCATAGAAGCTGTTCGTCAATTGCAGTGGGAATTGCCTGATGGCGATTGCATCGTTGTTCACCTCACCCTGGTGCCTTACCTCAAGGCAGCCAAAGAACTCAAGACCAAGCCAACACAGCACAGTGTCAAAATGATGAGTGAGAATGGGGTGCACCCCGATATCATTGTGTGCAGAACAGAGCAGCCGCTTTCCAAAGAATTGAAAGCCAAGATTGCCTTGTTTTGCAATGTAAAACCTGATTCCGTTATTGAAGCAGCCGATGCCAGAAGCATCTACGAAGTGCCTTTGCTGATGCAGGAGGAACAGTTGGATGTGATCGTCTTGAAAAAATTGAATATTACCTGGTTCCCGGAGCCAGACCTGTCCGTTTGGAAAGGCTTCCTGGCCAAACTCCTGAACCCCAGTTCAACAGTCACCATTGGTTTGATAGGCAAGTATATTGAACTGCAGGATGCTTACAAGTCGATTCTGGAGGCTTTCATCCACGCGGGTGCTATCAATGAATGCAAAGTGGTTGTACAGGATGTGCACAGTGAGTTCATCACAGCAGATAATGTTGAAGATAAGCTACAGGGGTTGGATGGATTGCTGGTGGCTCCCGGCTTTGGCCATAGGGGTATCGATGGAAAAATTTTGGCAGTCAAGTATGCCCGTGAAAAGGGATTACCCTTCTTCGGTATTTGCCTGGGTATGCAGATGTCTGTTATCGAATACGCCCGCAATGTTTTGCATCTGGATCAAGCCCATTCAACGGAAATGGACCCCCAAACCCAGGATCCGGTCATTGACCTGATGGAGGGACAGAAATCTGTAACCAGTAAAGGTGGTACAATGCGCTTGGGCGCATATCCCTGTAAAATCCAGAAGGGTACATTGGCACATGAAATTTATGGTACAGACCTGATATCTGAGCGCCATCGTCACCGTTGGGAATTGAACAATAAATATGTGGATGCTCTTCAGGCTGCAGGATTGAAAGCCAGCGGCATCAACCCCGAAACCAATCTGGTGGAAATTGTAGAAATTCCCGGACACCCATTTTTCATTGGGGTTCAATATCACCCCGAGTTGAAAAGCACAGTGGAGAACCCCCATCCGTTGTTTGTTCATTTTGTGAAGGCGGCCAAGGCCTTTGCATCCCAAAAAGACATTGTTCCCGGGGAATCTTTGCCGAATGAAATGGCATGATTGGATTCCCATCAGTCTATATGCGTACATTTGCCCCCTCAATAAAAGTTCAACATGAAGTTTGAAAAGAATTCCGTCATTGGCGTGGTACTGTTGGTACTGCTCCTCATAGGTTATTTTTATTTTACCCGTGTAGGTCAGCTGGAGCTGGAAGCCAAACAAAAAAGGGTTGCAGATTCCCTTGCTGCCATACAGCCTGCAATGAAAGACACAATGCTTTACGCAGCCGCTGCTGATACTGCCGCACTGGTGCAGGGAACGCCTGGTTCCTTTGTCCAACAGGGTCAAATCAGTGAGTCCTTTACCACTTT
>JBDLUN010000190.1:0-8822 GCA_039805245.1 Bacteroidota bacterium | reverse complement strand
GGAAAAAGCTACGACAACAGGTGGATGCACAGGCCAGTGATCAACTGGGATAAAAACAAACGTATCCATGAACCAGGAACGGTAGAGTATGTTGTTTTCCAATCAACACGAAAACTCATCTTCCTCCGGAAGAAACTGGATGTGGTTGCAGACCACAAAAACCTGACATGGTTATCTCCGCACAATAACCATGTTGCGGGTTATGTAAGATCCTATGGTGATCAGAAATTGTACGGCATTTTCAATTTCAGTCCTGAACCAGCCTACCTGACCTGGTATGCATTCAAGGAACATGGCAATTTTGCCTCACGCTTGTTTGACCATTGGACGGAAAAGGAATACAATATCGGTTATGACAATGAATACCTAATCATTGAACCATATGGTTTTCACCTCTTCGAACCCCTAAACAAATAAGTCAAGAGCGAAATAATCACTTGGCTGCGAAGCCCTTTTCGAGCGATTGGATTGCATTCTTGGAAAGTATTGTATTCCCGGCTGCGATGGCTACTCTGAACCTGAAAGTCAATGACTCCCCTTGTTGCAATGTTCTGAGGTATGCAGGATTTTGTTTACCGAAAACATTGGATCCCATGGGGTTGGCTGCAAACAGTCCATATCCCCTTGCATGCCAAAAAGTAGGATAACCCTCATTGCCCGGATGATCGATAATCAGCACACTGATGGAGTCTTGCTTCATTTTGGCCTGCATCATACACCAGACAGCCTTTTTGCCCCATACATCATCGCCTTTCAATCCGTTGCTGTTGATATAATTGCCATTGGCTACTGTATCCGTTACCGCTTTGATAACAGTTTCAATGCCGTTGGCATCAGTGAATTTTTTGGTTTCCACCGTCGGTATCTGCAATTCATGGGCCATCCTCAAACCCAGCATACCTTCTTTGTTGTCTTTGAATTCAACTTTTGTTTTAGCTGTTAAGGTTGTGGTGCGGTCAATGACCCATACGCCATTGATTTCACTGAACACAAATGTGGTTTTCTCATCCAGCAATGAATTGTTTTTGGAGTCATTCCATACGGCCTCATAACCAAGCCTACCCTGATCTCCACCCTTGTTTTCCGTAATCCTACCCATGCGGATATTGCCGTACAGGTGTTTTTTATCTGCAGGAATGGCAAAAGAATTGTTCCAGAAATCCAGTCCGTTTACATCCCCGAAATTAAACCAAAGTCCGAGGTGATGGGGATGGTCTGTTGGCTCACCAGGAATCGGTGTTACTGGAAAACCGCGCGTAATCACTGTTCCATTGGGTGCCATGATGGGATACAATACCGGTTTGGCAATAGTATCTGGAAAGAAGAAACTGGTGAAATGTTTGCCTCCAATCATTACGCGGATAATCGGGTCGCGCTTGTCACTGACCACCTCCACTTTTGTCTTTTGTGCAAAACCAGTCTGCTGGAAAGCCAGTACCAACCAAATCAACAGGGAGATGATCTTTTTCATTGTGCTTGCATTATCAGAGGTTATTCAATACTTCCTGACCAATGGCGTCAGTACCCAATATTTTGTCTGCCGGGGTGCTGGAATCTGCAATATCACGTGTTCTCCATCCAGCCTTCAAAACCGCATCAACTGCGGCTATCACTGCTTCAGACTCCGCTTTCATGCCAAAAGAAATATCAAGCAGTAAAGCTGCTGAGAGGATGGATGCCAAGGGATTCGCAACGCCTTTACCGGTAATGTCATGTGCTGAGCCATGGATAGGTTCATATACTCCGGTGCCATCTCCGATGGATGCTGATGCCAGCATACCCATGGAGCCAGCAATCTGGGAGGCCTCATCGGTGAGGATATCTCCAAAAAGGTTGGCAGTAACCACCACATCAAAACGCCTCGGATCCTTAATCAAAAGCATTGCAGTTGCATCCACAAATTGGTGTTCCACCTCCACATCGGGGTATTCGAGAGCCACCTTTTGTATGACTTCACGCCACAATCTGCTTGTTTCAATAACGTTCGCTTTGTCTACAGAACACACTTTCTTGCGGCGTGTACGTGCAGCATCAAAAGCCTTTCGCGCAATGCGCTCCACCTCAAAACGGCTGTATTGGGCAATGTCGTAAGCGGTATTGCCATCATCCTTGCGGCCCTTCTCGCCGAAATAGATATCGCCTGTCAGTTCCCTGAAGAACAGGATATCTGCCCCCCTGAGGATTTCCGGCTTGATGCTGGAGGCGTCCAGCAACTCATCAAACAATTTGATAGGTCTGAGGTTGGCATACAAACCCAACTCTTTGCGCATTTTAAGCAAACCCTGTTCCGGACGCACTTTGGCAGTAGGGTCGTTATCGTATTTGGGATGACCCACAGCACCAAAAAGGATAGCATCAGATGCTTTCATTTTGGCAAGTGTCTCATCAGGAAGAGGTGATCCTGTAGCCTCAATGGCAACATGGCCGATCAAGGCTTCATCATAGGTAAATGTATGACCAAAGCGTGCAGCAATTTTATCCAATACCAACTTGCCTACTGCAGTTACTTCTTGTCCGATTCCGTCTCCTGGGACGATGAGAATTTTTTTATTCATAATAATTTGTTGTCGGTTGTGTGTTATGAGTTGTCGGTTGTGAGTTATGGGTTATCGGTTGTGGGTTGTGGGTTCAAATTTTTTGTTGTTAAAAACACAACTCACAACCCACAACTTATTTTAAATCAAATTCAACATTTTCTGCGTAGCCTTGATGGCTGCTACAGTCTGGTCGCAGTCCAATCCCCTCGTCTTAAACTCTCTCCCTTTATAATCCCAGGTGATGATGGTTTCACATAAGGCATCACTTTTACCCCCCGGCGGAATGCGAACGGCATAATCCGTGAGCATAGGCAGCTGGAGTTTTTTCTTTTTGTAAATGGCCCTTAGGGCATTCATGAAAGCGTCGTACTGTCCGTCTCCCTGTGCGTGTTCTTCAAAGGATTCACCCGCAAGCAGCACCTGCAAGGTTACCGACGGACGCAGGTCTTTTGAATGTGTCAGCACATAATTGACGAACTGCACTTTATCGTCAATCGCATTGCTGTCAAGCACATCAGAAAGGATATAGGGAAGGTCTGATTGCGTAACCACCTCTTTTTTATCGCCCAACTCAATAATCCGCTGGGTCACTTTTTTAAGGTCTGCATCAGACAACTCGATACCGAGTTGAGCCAGGTTGTTTTCAATATTCGATTTACCACTGGTCTTGCCCAGTGCGTAAGACCTTTTTCTGCCGAAACGTTCGGGCATCAGGTCATTGTAATAGAGGTTGTTTTTTTTGTCGCCATCGGCGTGGATACCGGCAGTCTGGGTAAATACGTTTTCTCCTACAACAGGTTTGTTGACGGGTATGCGGAAGCCGGAAAAAGTTTCCACCAGTCGGCTCACCTGATACAGGGATTCCTCCACCACACCGGTTTTTACTGAAGGCATGAAATCATGGAGTACTGCAACAGCACTGGCCAAAGGGGCATTACCAGCCCTTTCACCCATACCGTTTACAGTGAGGTGAATGCCTTGCACACCGGCTTTGACCGCTTCCAACACGTTGGCTGTGCCCAGATCATAATCGTTATGGCCGTGGAAATCAAAATGGATTCCGGGATACTTGGGGATGATTTGTCCGATGAAATCAGCCACCTCTTCAGGCTTGAGGATACCCAGGGTATCTGGCAGCATGATTCTTTTTACGGGCTGGGTGGCAAGGAAGTCCAGATACTGAAAAACATATTCTGGAGAATTGCGCATACCATTGCTCCAGTCTTCCAGGTAAACATTGCACTCAATCCCTTTTTTCTTGGCCAGGGCGAAAACGGCTGCGATTTCTGCAAAATGCTGTTCAGGGGTTTTTTTGAGCTGGTGCTTGAGGTGATTGAGAGAACCTTTTGTCAACAGGTTCATCACTTTGGCTCCTGCTTTGGTCATCCAGTCGATAGAAACCTGCCCATCAACAAAGGTGAGCACTTCAATCTTTTTCAGTAGCCCCTTGGATTTGGCCCAACGGGTTATTTTCTTCACTGCATCAAACTCCCCGTCTGATACCCTGGCTGAAGCCACTTCTATCCTGTCCACCTTAACCTCTGTGAGCAGGATTTGCGCGATGGTCAATTTTTCAGATGCTGAAAAGGAGACACCACTGGTTTGTTCACCATCCCGCAGGGTGGTGTCCATAATCTCGATATAGCGGGTTGTTTTGGGCATGTGTGAAGTGCGCCTCGACCAATAAGTCTAGTAGCGGCTATTTTGGGCAAAGGCCATGATTTCATCTTTCATGGCTTGCAAATAATCAATATCGTCAAACCCGTTGATCAGGTTATGCTTTTTGTACCCATTGATATCAAAAGACTCCTTTGCTCCGGTGGGGAGAAGGGTGATGGTTTGCTCCGGAAGATTGACTTCCAACTGTGCCTGCGGATCGGCTTCAATAGCCTTGAAAATCTGATCCAGAAAGCCTTCAGAAACCTGAACAGGCAGGATGCCGATATTCATGGAATTGTTCTTGAAGATATCTGCAAAGAAGCTGGATACCACACACCTGAATCCATAGTCGTAAATGGCCCAGGCGGCATGTTCGCGGCTACTGCCGCTGCCGAAGTTCTTTCCACCCACCAGAATTTTTCCGCTGTATATGGGATTGTTGAGCACAAAATCCTGCTTGGGACTATCGTCATTGTTATAGCGCCAATCGCGGAAGAGGTTGTCATCAAAACCTTCCCTCTTGGTAGCTTTCAGGAAGCGCGCAGGAATGATTTGGTCCGTATCCACATTCTCAATGGGGAGCGGCACTGCCGTGCTGGTCAATACCGTAAATTTATCGTAAGCCATGGTTGTTTTATTTAAGCGATCAAGGTTCTGGGATCTGTAACTACGCCGGTCACTGCTGCTGCAGCGGCTACGAGCGGACTAGCCAGCAGGGTTCTTGCGCCGGGGCCTTGGCGACCTTCAAAGTTCCTGTTACTGGTGCTTACTGCATACTTGCCGGCAGGAATCTTATCGTCATTCATGGCCAGACAGGCAGAACAACCAGGCTGACGCAATTCAAATCCGGCTTCTGTAAGGATGTCATAGATGCCTTCTTCCCTGATCTGGGCTTCCACCACATGGGAACCGGGCACTATCCAGGCAGTGACATGATCAGCCTTCTTCTTGCCTTTGATGATGGAGGCAAAAGCACGGAAATCTTCAATCCGGCCATTGGTGCAGCTACCGATGAAAACGTAATCAATTTTCTTGCCCAACATGGATTCGCTTTCGTTGAAACCCATATACTGCAATGATTTGGCAAAGCTGGCCTTGCCTGCATCAATATCTTCAGCCGAAGGGATCAATTGGGAAATGCCCATACCCATTCCCGGATTGGTTCCGTAGGTGATCATGGGCTCTATGTCCACTGCATCGAAATGGTATTCCTTGTCGAACACCACACCCTCATCCGTTTTCAGGGTTTTCCAATACGCCAAAGCTTCTTCCCATGCCTGCCCCTTGGGAGCCTTTTCGCGACCTTTGATATAGTTGAAAGTGGTCTCATCAGGCGCAATCATACCGCCTCTTGCACCCATTTCTATACTCATATTGCAAACCGTCATGCGGCCTTCCATTGACATATTTTCAAACACCGAGCCGGCATATTCCACAAAATAACCGGTGGCACCCGCTGCAGTAAGCTTGGAGATGATATACAACACTACGTCTTTGGGTGTAACGCCTTTGCTCAAATCGCCATTCACGTTAATCCTCATCTTTTTCGCTTTGGGCTGCATGATACACTGGGAAGACAGTACCATCTCCACTTCTGAGGTGCCGATACCAAATGCAATACAGCCGAATGCGCCGTGGGTGGAGGTATGGGAGTCACCACAAACAATGGTCATTCCCGGGAGGGTGATGCCATTTTCTGGTCCAACCACATGTACAATACCATTTTTGGGATTTCCTAAACCCCAGTGGGAAATACCATAATTCGCTGAATTCTCTTCCAGGGCTTTGAGCTGGTTGGCTGACAAAGGATCTGAAACCGGAAGATGCTGATTGATGGTAGGGGTATTGTGATCCGCTGTGGCAAATGTACGATCAGGGTACATGACACTGAGGTTCCTGGTTTTGAGTCCGAGAAAGGCTACCGGACTGGTCACTTCATGGATGAAATGACGGTCGATCAACAATACATCAGGGCCATCAGGAATACTCCTCACTGCGTGTGCGTCCCAAACTTTATCAAAGAGACTGGTAGGTTTACTGCTCATTTTTCAACTGTTGTGATGAAGGGTTGAATAATTTCAACGGGAATGCAAATTTCCGAAAAAATTGCCGAATTACGTGTTAATGTGCGAGAAAAGTTGACTTGCCATTAGACAGGCTCAAAGCCATTTGCGACGCCGGAACCAAAGGTAGATGACCATAAAAACCACAAGCATGAGCAAAATGATGACAGGATACCCATATTTCCAGCGGATTTCAGGCATCCATTCGAAATTCATGCCATAGACCCCAACAATGAAGGTGAGGGGCAGAAAATAGGCTGAAAATATCGTCAGCACCTTCATGACATCATTGGTCTTTTGAGCACTGTAAGACATATAGGTGCTTACTAGGTTGATGGCATCTTCACTCAATTGTTCATAAAACAGTTGGAGTTTGGCTTGACTGTCGCGAATATCCTGCATCTCACTGGATTTCTTCTGACGATGCTGAACAGCACTGACCACCTCACCGGTAAGTAACAACAAACGCCTGCACAAACCAGTACGCCTTTTAAGCATGTACAGGTTTTCAATAGACTCCATGGCTGTTTTCCGAATAAACAATCGGGTCTCAAACTCTTCAATTTGTGCATTCAGGTGGCCTGCGAAACTGGTGAAGCTATGTTGCACCTTTGCCATTATTTTCAACAAAAGATGTTGTACGCTGGCTACTTTACCGTGTTGAATAGACTGCTCGCAAGTATTGTAGATATCCTCTTGGGGTAACCTGTGGATGGTTACGATGGTTTGATCGTTGAAAAAGATGGCTATTTTGGTCGTCAGCGAGTGAATGGTCATGCCTCGCTCTTCCTGTTCAAGCACCTTCCTGAGAATAATGAAATTGAAATCATCCCCCTCTTCAAACTTAGGCAGGTGATCCGGCTCCAGACAGTCCCTCAGGTTGTGGTTGTTGAGATTATACTGTTCGCTGACAGACATGAGATCTTCTATGGTTGGCGCTGTAATATCCAACCACTTGAATTGTCCTTGCGGGGCTGTAATTTCTTTAATTGTCAAAAGCAGATTCTTCAGTGATCAATTTAATGCACTTTCTGCTTCCATTTTCAGCAAAAATGCAAAAAATGACAAATAATGACCAACAACTACAAACTCACTACGCTGTTGCTGCCGCCAAAGACATTGGGCACTTCGGTGTCTGCCTCAGGATCGTTCAACCATTGGGAATTGTCAACCCGGTATTTGAATTCGTGGGTGGAGTCTTTGGGCAGGTTGACTTCGGCACTGAAGCTACCATCCTTCTTCTTGGCCATAATGACTGCATGCTCCCAATCACTGTTCAAACCAAGAATTTCAACCGTTTCAGCCAATTCAGGCTTGAAACTAAATTTCACTTTGCAATAATCCTTCGTTTTGTAATAGGTCTTCTGCAACATATATGTACGATTTACACGTTAATACGGTTTTATCCATCAGGTAACCCTGAATCTACAATATTCCAAGTTATCAAAACGTTATTACAAAGATTATCAGTCCTCATACATACTATCTTTGCACCATAACTCTTAAACATGAAAAAAATCCTTGCACTCTTTTTGTGCATCGCCATTATAACAGTATCATTTGCCCAAGATGATCTCTTGAATGACCTCATGAAGGATCAGGACAGCACCACGGAATTATTACCGAAAAAAATGTTGCTTACCCAACGGGTGTTATGGGGGCAAAAAGGCCTCCTGCGACCGATTTCACCACTCACCGCGGCCAACCGTGAAAAAGAGCTGAAATTGAGAAGGGGTATGCTGGTGGCACACCAGGTCCTCGGCTTTGTTACCCTCGGTGGTATGGTTGGTCAAGGAATTGTTGGTACAAAATTGTACAATGCCCAGGGAGACCAATATACCAAGTTAAAAAATGCCCACGAAAATCTTGCAGTTGGTGTTAATTTAACCTATTCAGCAACTGCAGTAATGTCACTCTTCACTCCCCCACCCCTGATTAACCGGGATAAAAAACTCTCTGCCATCAGATTGCATAAGTGGTTGGCAGTGGTGCACATGGGTGGAATGATTGCCACCAATGTGCTTGCTGAAAAAGCAGAAGATGATTCAAAATTCAGAAAATGGCATCGTGCTGCAGCCTTCACCACCTTCGCCAGCTATGCCGCGGCAGTAATCACTATCAAATTTTAAATCATGCGCATACTTCTTCTTCTCTTACTTTCTCCGGGATTCCTGCTGGCACAAACCAAAAAGGCAATCGACAGGAAAAAATCCACCATCACTTATAGCATGAACCACTTGCTGCATGCATGGGACGGCACTTCAGCAGACCTCAATGGTGCGGTGCAACTCAAAGCCGACGGCAGCATCGAAAAAGTGGCCATCGTTTCCAAAGTGAGTGCCTTTGATTCCAAAAGCTCCAACCGCGACGCACACCTGCTGGAAGTGGTGGAAGCACTGAAGTATCCAAACATCAGCTTTTACAGTACTTCCGTAACTACCGGCAAAGATGGATCACTGGATGTGAAAGGTGTCTTACAGTTTCATGGTGTCAACAAGGAAACAACCTTTAAAGCCACCACCAAAAGCTTGAATGGTACCACACAGGTTACAGGTAACTTCAT
>JBDLUN010000189.1:0-11117 GCA_039805245.1 Bacteroidota bacterium | reverse complement strand
TCATGGATAGCGGAGGTAACTGCATCATCCGCAGTGCTGCCTGATCGGGATAACCAAGCGCCACAGCTGCAGCAAAACAGTGCATCGCATTTTCCAAAGCGGCTGCATCCAAGTAGGGGATGCTGAACGTGAAAAAGCGTCCGGAGGCATCCACCTCCAACTCACTGGTATTGTTTTCTACCTTGATATTCAAGAGGCGTATATCGGCTTCGGGCGACTTACCCCAACTGAGCAGTGCACGATTCGGAAATGCTTCCCTGCTGCGTTGCAGGGCCTCATCAACCAAAAGGTGGTCCTTGCAATAAACCAATACAGCAACCGATTGGAACAACAATAATTTTTCAGTCAACTTGTCAGCATCCCCATCAAACCCTTCACTGTGTGCAGCCCCCAAATTCGTGATCAGTCCAATTGTTGGCCTAATGATTTTTTCCAACAACTGCATTTCACCTTTTCTGGAGATGCCGGCTTCGAAAATGCCCAGTTCGTGTTCATCTTGCATGGCCCATACACTGAGGGGCACCCCCAATTGGGAATTGAAGCTGCGCGGACTCCTCACAATATTCACTACATCCTGCAACAGTGCATTTAGCCATTCTTTGACGATGGTTTTGCCATTGCTACCGGTGATACCCAAGACGGGTATGCCGAACTTTTGCCTATGTGCTGCTGCCAACCGCTGCAGACAGGCAATCACATTATCCGTACGATACCAAATGGCATCAGGACAGTCTTGGGAAAGCTTGGTATCAGAGACCACAAAATGCCTGACCCCCTGCTTGTAGAGCTCGGCAATATAATGATGGCCATCCCCCTGATTTGTCTTGATAGCAAAAAAAAGTGAGGTGGAAGGGAAACTGAGTTTCCGGCTGTCTGTTAGCAAGTGCTGCACCATTCCTGCCCTTGCACCATCACCTTCCATGATGGCACCAGACAGGCGGGCGATATCTGCTGCAGCATAGCCTTTCATGGTGTTTACGCTTCGGGGATTGCCTTCTTCCGCTGGTTGCGGATGGAGTATAGAATGGAGCCTGCCAGACAAGCCAGGATTACCACTAACGAAATCATGATGTTGATGTGAATGCCGAAATATTCTATCAGCATTTTCAAGCCGATGAAGATCAGCACAATGGCAATACCCTGTTGGAGGTAATCGAATTTGTCTACTGCCCCTTTCAATAGGAAAAACAGGGATCGCAGGCCCAAAACAGCAAAGATGTTGGACGAGTAAATAACGAGAATATCGTCTGTTGTAAAGCTTGCACTGGCCTTTTCACGCACCAAAGAAACAACCGTTGGGATTGAATCGAGCGCAAACGCAATGTCCACTGCCGCCAGCATCAATACCACTACCGCAAGGTTGGTGAAATAAACCTTGCCATGCAGGGTCAGGAAGTACCTTCCCTTCGGCTCCAAGGCGCTGATCCTGAAAAATCTGTTGATGAGTTTATATACTTTGGTTTCGGCAGGATCAAACTCAGCTTCATCTTTTTTGACGAATAAAGTATAGCCGGTATATACCAGAAAAAAACCGAAAAGATAGAGTATCCAATGGAACTTGTTGATCAGTTCAATACCCAGTGCTATGAATATGATCCGGAAAACAATTGCCAGCAAAATGCCCACCAACAGTGCGCGGCCTGCATCCGAAGCTTCCACTTTGAAAAAGGTGAAAATGAGGATGAAAACAAAGATATTGTCAATGCTGAGTGACCACTCCATCAGGTATGCCGTAAAAAATTTGGTGGCCACAATGGGCGTTTTCTCAAACCATAGAAATAGACAGAATGCCACGCTGAGTGCCACCCAGAAAATGGTTTGCCACATGGCTTTTTTCATGGTGATGGCTTGATTCTTCTTGCTCATCAGTCCCAGATCCAACGCCAAGGCAACTAACAATACAACACCGAAAGTCAGGTAGGTAATCTGGTCTACAGTCATGATCCACAATTGGTTTAGTGGCATCAAAGATAATCAATCTGCAAGGGACTGCTCAGAAAGGTCTCGCATATTTCCTTTTACGGACCCAGCCGGTATACCCCATGAGCAGTAATGGAAACAACATGGGTGCTAGCAGGGCAAACGCCTGCCAGAAGCCTTTGTTTTTTTCCAATGCTTCCTTGTCGAGCACCCTCAAACGGTATTCCTTCCCACGGGCTTCCAAAACGGCTGCACCACCGGTGAGGTAGAAAAGGCAATTGCTGATGAAATCCCGGTTGGCAAAAGACTGCCGGGTGTAGTTGTTCATGCCCATGGCCAGCGGACCATCCTCCTGACTGACTGGGTTGAGGAGAATATCCCCATCGGCGATGACAATCATGCTGTTGGGTGCTGCAGATACCGGCAAAAAAGGACGATTGTAAACCTGCTGCATGGTGGCCAGGTCTTCAGCCGGTAACCTGTTGGCAAACGGTGAAGCAAAGTTGCCTTCTAGCAAAACGGCAACGGGAATATTGGGCAGTTGGAAATTCTTCAGGTCTTCTTCGTTCCGGATGCTTCGCCACTCCACCAATGCAGGGGATGCCAATTTCCTTCCATAGGGTGAAGTGGTCAGGAGGATATGCTTGATGATGCCGGGCGCAGCAATGGTGTCGATGGATTGCGGAAAGCTGGAAGACACGTGGTCCAGGTTCCTTGAAATGGCATGGGGTGTAGTGTTGCGCAAGAGTGGAGCATATGGCCAGGGCAGCAATTCTATTTGGGGCTTGTCGCCTACATTGCCAATGACCGATGGCACCTTGTCGCATTCCAAATCCTGCACCAGATCCCTATTGATTCGCACACCATATTTGAATAGCTGTTCATCCAACTCAAGTCCCAAATCAAATGCAACAAAGGATCCGCTGCTGCGTTGGAGGCTGTCCATGCTGGCATAGAGATTGTCCAATGCCCACAACACTTTACCGCCATGCATGATGTATTGGTCGATTTTCAATCGCTGGTTTGCATTGAAAGCCATAAGGGGTTTGGCAATGACCAGGGCTGTAAAATCTTCGGGGATGAAAGCAACACTATCAATTGGCAGGATACTGAAAGCATGGTCTTTGCGGAGTACATTTTCAATCAGGTCGTATGCACGGTAATCGAGGGGTTGACCGTTGCCGGTCAGGTATCCTACTACAGGCACTTTTGGGCGTTGCAGCAGCATGACGGCCCGGGCAAGCTTATATTCCATCAGGGCTTCAGCATTGTTAAGCGATTCCAATCCATTGAGGTTGCTTTGGCCTTCCAGAAAATCGATGCCCTTGGTACCGGATGCCCCGGAAAGTATGGCCCCCGGGAAAACGAGTGTTTCCTCCGACTGTTCCCCTTGCTTGGATTGTGCCTTCACATTGGTGGGATTGATACCCTTGCGTTGGAGGGAGTCGAACAGCAAAGTTTTCGCTGAATCAGCCAACCCTTCTCCTGGTCGCTCGAAAACAACCTGGAACCGGCCATTGCTGATGGACCGAAATGATTCTGCCACATCTGCAGCCGAACCGGCCAGTTTTTTGAATCCCGGCGGGATATCCCCCTTGAGGTAGACCGTCAGTGTCATGGGCTCTGTTATGCCCTCAATGAGTTCCTTGGTGGCAGGCGACAGGGTAAAGCGTTTTTCGGCAGTAAGATCAATACCCGTATGGAAAAAATAAGACAGTATGTTGACCAAAAACAGCATGGAAAACACCGGTAAACTTCGCTTCAATTGTAAGAGTTTGTTGGGCATATGTCAACGGTTTTTCACTTGCATGATGGTCAGCTGCAAAAAGAAGATAATGACCGTCAAAAAATAAATTAGATCCCTGCTGTCGATATAGCCCTTGCTCATGTGTTCATAATGAACTGCTATGCCCGCCATGGAAATCCAGTAGCCCAAGGTGTTGCCTAGCGCAGATACGCCTGCAAGAGAGGAAAACAGGGAATAGGCTGCAAAACAGATTAATGCACTGAGCAGGAATGCAGTCACCGCATTCTGTTGCAGGCTGCTGGTGAAAATGCCAATGGCTGTATAGACACTGCAGAGGCACAAAAGACCAATATAGGAGCCTGCAATGCCCCCTGAATCAATACCTCCGGTGGAAAGCAAGGCGATGCACAGAACATAAACTAAGGTGCAGACCAAGGCCAATGTGACCACCAAAACGCCTGCCATGAATTTGCCCAACACCAAGTTCCTGACACTCACCGGTGCTGTTCGCAAAACCTCGAAAGTGCCTGTTTTATATTCTTCACTGAAGCTCTTCATGGTCACGGCCGGAATCAGGAAAAGCATAATATATGGGGCTATGGAAAAAAAAGGATCCATGGTGGCATATCCTGTATCCAAGATGCCAGACTCCGGAATGATGAAAACAACCAGTCCGCTGATCAGCAAAAACACAATGATGGTCAGATAGCCCAGCATGCCACTGAAATATTGCTGCCATTCCTTTTTGATTATCGGTACCATAAGGATGCAAGTTTACGAGAAGTCGTGAAAATAACGGAAAAAAGACGTGTAAAATACCTTTTTCCGCCAAACTGCTGTTAATAACTTGCAATAAATGGCGGGTATGAAGTGGTGGGTGGGAACAGTGATCGCATGGTGCATGACAATGGTTATGGATTCAGCAAGAGCGCAAAAAAGATGGGATGGTGAAGCGGGTGACAGCCTTTGGCATAATCCAGTCAACTGGCATCCCAATGGCGTGCCGGGACCTATTGATGACGTGCTGATCGATAATTCCATTGTTGCAGCGCCGGTATGGATCAATCTCGGAACGGATACGGCACACGTAAACAGCATCAGGATACAATCTTCTGGATGGCAACACACCCTTCAGATTCCCGCAACCAATGTTCGGATGCCTGTCTTGAGGCTGGATGCAGCAGGAATAGGATTGGATATTGGCCCGAACACCCGCCTGTTGAACAGTTCTTCTGCCCCCGCAGGTAACCCTATTGAGCTGATTGGGAAAATGGCCATCAGAAACGGGGGCGAATATATCCACCATACTGCCCGTGGTAACGCTTACCTCGTTGGTAAGCTGATGACCGACAGCACAACGGCCAAGGGCCAATTCACCTTTGATGTTCCTGGAACAGCTGGCTATACGGTTTCCCTGACCGGGAGGCATTTTGGTTCTTTGCTTTTTACTGCTTCCACAGGCCGCAAATCATACAGCGGCAGTGGCAGCAATGATCTGCATGTGCATGGCAACCTGATTGTAGGCGACAGTGCCGCACTCACTTCCACAATCACCGCTAGGATTATGCTGAAAGGGAACCTCCAAATTGATGGCAGGCTGAGCCTGAATCCCGTAACAGGAGACAGCACCGGACGGTTAATCGAACTGTCATCCGACTCAGGATCCATCTGCATCAAAGGCATATTGGAGACCGGCATGCATTTCAGGGGATTTGAACAAAGTGTCGGTAAAGTTAAAATGCTCAGCGGTTTGCAGCTTCCAGCAGGAACCTATTTTCAAGTAAAAACCGGGGGCATTTTGGATATGGACACCTGCTCCATAGGTGGTAATGGAAGATTCCGAAGCGATAGTGGCTCGCAGCTTATACTTGCGCATGAACAAGCCATCTCGAATGGAACATCAGCCGCCAATATCATGACTATTGTGCAACAAATTCATGAGAGAACGGGGGTTGTGCTGACCGGCAGCCGGCAACAATCGGCTGGCAACGGCTTTCCCGGTACACTGGGATCATTGGTATTGAACAAAGACTCAGGAAAGTTTCGGGTGGACGAACCTATGCTGCTTACAGACAGCCTCGTATTGGCAAGAGGCATCATCCAAACTTCAGACTCCGCTTTGCTGACCATCAATGGGTCTGTGAAGGGTGGCCATGCAAGCAGTTTCATCAACGGACCATGCAAGATTGAAGCATCAAACAGAACGTTGATTTATGTGCCTGTTGGGGACAGCATTACCTTTGCCCCGCTGACTTTCAAGACCCCGAAGCCGACTTCATTCTCTATAAGCTTGAAATTCAATGCCAACAGGCTTCCCGACGGAGAAAATGCGCTCAAGTATCCTCTGAAAAAAATCAGCAACAGTGGTTATTGGCAAGTTGATTTGACCAATCCAACAGACAGCGTGATGCTGCATGCACCCATCTTTTCTGAAGCCACTTCAGGATTCACGGCCCTACCTTTTCTCGCCACGCGAGCAACGGATTCAACCCATTGGCAGCTCGCCCATACGCATATTGCAAGAGACAGCAACAGCCTTTCAACCCCATACATGCGCATGACCAGCAGTATATGGACTTTTACCGAGTTGCTTCCTGTGGCATTATCACAAAATGGTATCAGGCTCCGGGCGTTGCATGCAGGCAGCATGGCAACGCTTTATTGGGATGTCGATAATCCTGAACATTTCAAAGCATTCGTCATTGAAAGCAGCAACGATGGACAAAACTTCAAAATTCTTGATTCCCTGCACGCTACGCCGGGTAAACACAACCAACAATATGTCATCAGGCAGCCTTCATTAATGACTGGAAGAACTTTTTTCAGGGTCAGCGGCGTTCAGGAATCTGGCTCGGAATACAGTTCCAATATTGTTCACCTGGATTTAGGAAAGATCTTGAAATTATTCCCCAATCCTGTAACGAATTTGTTTTTTATCAATTGCCCGCTATCAGCAATCAATGAAATCGGCATCCATGATGCTAAAGGTCAGGTTATGGCTGTGGAAATGTTGGACTATGGCCCAGTGACAGGCTTCAAAATAAGCCACCTTGCTGCTGGTCTCTACTTGCTAAAATTGGTGATTGGCAAAAAACAGCAGACCTTTTATTTCTTGAAAAGGTAATCAGACTGAGAAGCTCTCCCCACAGGCACAGGTTCTGCTGGCATTGGGATTGAGGAAATGAAAACCCTTCCCACTCAGTCCATCGGAGAAATCAAGGGTGGTGTCAAAAAGATAAAGTACACTTTTCCTATCGGTAACAAGCTTGACACCTTTGTCTTCAAAAACCTGGTCGCCGGCTTTCAGTTCATGATCAAAATCCATTTTGTAACTCAAGCCTGAACAGCCTCCGCTCACCACACTCACCCGAACAAAATGGTCATCCCCCATGCCATCTTCAGCCATCAGCTTTTCCACACGGGCTTTGGCTTTGTCACTGATGTAGATTCCCTTCATCACGGTTATTGTTTCCATATTGGTTGATTCTTTTGTAAAGGTACGAAATCCTGAAAATCACCTGTCTAAGGGATGCTGCCAGGCAGCAACGGGCTGCAATTTCCCATCGTGATACATTTTCCAGGTCTGGCTCTCCTCGCGCATCTGTTTGATTGTCAAGCTGATATGCTCCAACGCCATTGTAATTTCCTCCTCAGTGTTGAACATGCCGGGTGAAAACCGGATGGTCGCCATCGCCTGTTGTGTACCTATCCCCATGGAAGTGAGCACATGGGATGGCTTCCCTGATGCCGATGAACAGGATGACCCGGCGGCAACACAAAGCTTGCTATTCAATCCCGACAACAATGCTCCACCTTCCAAAAAGCGAAATGAAGCGGAAATGATCCCCGGTATCCTTTGTGCGTCCCTGCCATTGATGATTACACCGGGCATGGCCGCTAAAGCTATTTCAAAAACAGAACAGCGATCCTTGAATGAACCCTGCCTGGAGGTATCTGCCAAACACCTTGCCAAAGCTTCAGACATGCCTACTATTCCTGGCACATTGAGCGTGCCACTGCGCAGGCCTCTCTCCTGGCCACCTCCCACCAACAAGGGTTTGATACCCGCAACTTTCCCCGAACTGCTTTGATAGAGGGCACCCACCCCCTTGGGTCCGTAGAACTTGTGCGCAGAGAAAGCGCAGTAATCCACCTGGAAATCTCTTGGGTGAAAAGGCATCTTACCCATGGTCTGTGTGGCGTCGCAGACCAAAGGAATACCCTTTGCGGAACAGATTACACCAATGGCCTCCAAGTTGTGTAATACTCCTGTTTCATTATTTGCATGCATCAGCGCCACCAGGATGGTGTCTTCTTGTATGGCCTTTTCCAAGGAACCTGGAATAATGGAGCCCTGTTCATCGACTGGCAACAGGCTTACACTGAAACCCTGTTGGCTCAGCAATTGGCATACCTCCAATACAGCACTGTGTTCAGTGGCGCAAGTAATGATATGACCGCCTCCTGCTGCGGCGGCAATACCCCTGATGGCCATATTAAGCGATTCAGTGGCACCGGAAGTGAAGGTGATTTCATGCGCATGCACCTGCAGCAAGGCTGCGATTGCATCACGTGCTTTTTCTATGGCAACAGCGGCCCGTTTGCCGGCATGGTGAATGGACGAACCAGGATTGCCATAAGTGGTTGTGAAATGGGGCAGCATGGCGTCCACCACTTCCGGAATGCAAGGCGTTGTAGCGGCATGATCAAGATAAATGCATTCTGCCATGATGTGTGGAATGAATTGTAAATTTATACTTTCCCCATTGTAATCCTTCGCAGATGCAGAAAATAGAACACATTGCCTTGGCTGTCAAATCCTTATCCGTTTCCATACCCCTCTTTGAAAAGCTATTGGGTACCGAGTGTTACAAAACTGAAACTGTTGAAACGGAAAAAGTCAAGACAGCCTTCTTCAAAACCGGTGACACCAAAATTGAATTGCTCGAAAGTTTCGATGGGGCGGGAGTAATTGCCAAATTCATCGAAAAGAAAGGTGAAGGGTTGCACCATATTGCCTTTTTGGTGGATGACATACAGGCAGAAATAAAGCGGTTAAAAAACGAGGGATTTATTGTATTGCATGAAACACCCAAATTGGGAGCCGACAATAAACTGATCTGCTTCCTGCATCCATCCGGTACAAACGGCGTACTGATAGAGTTGTGTCAGGAGTTGCCGAAATAATTCAGGCTGTGATATTCAATTTCTCAACAGCGTTTTGGGCTGCAATCTGACTGGCATCCTTTTTATTGAATGCTTTTCCTTCTGCAATGGCTTCACCGTCAACCACGGCGGCAACAGTAAACAAACGCCTGCCATTTTCCATCTTTTCATCAAGAGTTTCAAACTCCAGGAGCTTGCCATTACGGTTGGCCCAGCTGTACAATTTGTTCTTCTGGTTGATTTCCGTATTCTCCAAATCCTCCAGGAAAAGGTGTGGAATGATCAGCTTTTTCAAAACCCACTGCTTGGTGGTATTGTAGCCCTTGTCAATATAAATGGCCCCAACAAGGGCTTCCAAAGCGTTGCCAAATATCTGGCTAGACCTCAATGAATTGTCATGCTTGTTGAATGAGGTGATCTTTTTCAGCCCCATCCTGATTGCTATATCATTCAGCATCTGGCGGTTGACCATCTTGCTGCGCATTTCAGTCAGAAAACCTTCCCCCTTGTAAGGGTATTTCATGAAAAGATAGTCCGCAACAATTCCTCCCAGGATGGCGTCTCCCAGGTATTCAAGCCTTTCATTATTGTCAGTGGCTTTTTCTTTGACCGATCGGTGGGAAAGTGCAGCAGTATAAAGGCTTATCCTACCGGGATGAAAACCCAGTATATTGCAAATTTGATCCAAAAAGACCCTTTTCTTGCTGTTGCTGAAAAGATATCGTAGCCTGTATAACAATAGGGGTTAAAGGTACTTCTTTACGATCAGTGATGCATTGTGCCCACCAAATCCAAAAGTATTGCTCAATGCAGCCCTAACGGTTTTTTGCTGAGGCTTCCAGAAAGTGAAATCAAGTTTGGGATCGAGTCCATCATCATCTGTGAAGTGGTTGATGGTTGGCGGGATAATATCATGCATGACTGCATTAACACAGGCAATGGCCTCGATAACACCTGCAGCACCGAGAAGATGCCCGGTCATGGATTTGGTGGAACTGATATTCAGTTTATATGCATGGTCTCCAAAAACCCCAAGGATGGCCTTGGTTTCAGCAATATCACCCAAAGGTGTGGAAGTGCCATGTACATTGATGTAGTCAATTTCATCCGGTTGCATGCCCGCTTCCAGCAATGAAGCACGCATTACATTAAGTGCACCGAGACCTTCGGGGTGCGGGGCGGTAATGTGATAGGCATCAGCTGTTGCACCTCCCCCGGCGATTTCAGCATAGATGGTTGCTCCACGGCGTTTGGCATGCTCCAATTCCTCCAGAATCAGTGTACCGCTACCTTCCCCCATCACAAAGCCATCACGGTCTTTGTCGAAAGGTCTGGAAGCTGTTTTGGGATCGTCATTGCGTTCACTCAAAGCCTTCATGGCATTGAATCCAGCAACACCTGCATCACATACTACAGCCTCACTGCCTCCTGCAACCATCACATCAGCCTTACCGAGCTTGATGTAGTGGAAAGCTTCAATCAAGGCATGAGTAGATGATGCGCAAGCACTGACCACAGCGAAATTGGGACCGCGAAAGCCATGACGCATGGAAATATGCCCTGCGGCAATGTCCAAAATCATTTTGGGAATGAAGAAAGGGTTGAAACGGGGTGTACCGTCACCTTTGGCATAGGCCATAACTTCTTCCTGGAAGGTGAGCAAGCCACCAATACCGCTGGAAAATATTACGCCAGTTCTGTCAGGATCAACGGTATCCTTGCTTATACCTGCATGTTTGATGGCTTCATCACTCGAAACAATGGCCAACTGGGTGAACCTGTCCACTTTCCTGGCTTCCTTTCGGTCCAAGTAAGCAACAGGATCGAATCCCTTCACTTCGCAAGCAAATTGGGTCTTGAATTTGGATGCATCAAAAAGGGTGATATTATCAGCCCCTGAAACTCCGTCCAAAAGACCTTGCCAATATGCTGCTGCAGTATTGCCGATGGGTGTGATGGCACCTATGCCTGTAATGACAACTCTCTTCGTTTCCATGTGTAAATGGTAAAAAAAAGGGGCTTAGCCCCTTAATTACTTCGCGTGTTCTTCAAGATAAGTGACAGCCTGACCAACAGTGGTGATGGTTTCAGCCTGCTCATCTGGAATGGAAATATTGAACTCCTTTTCGAACTCCATGATCAGCTCAACGGTGTCCAGTGAGTCTGCTCCGAGATCGTTGGTAAAAGATGCTTCTGCGGTAACTTCATTCTCATCAACACCAAGTTTGTCAACAATAATTTTCTTTACTCTTGTTGCAATGTCTGACATGATTTTGTTTTTTGG
>JBDLUN010000188.1:0-12113 GCA_039805245.1 Bacteroidota bacterium | reverse complement strand
CTCCAAAGAGGGCATGAGACCTCTTTCCGTAAACAACACTCCTTTGCTTGTTCATCACATCATCATATTCCAACAATCTTTTGCGTATGCCAAAATTGTTCTCTTCCACCTTTTTCTGGGCTCTTTCGATGCTTTTGGTGATCATGCTGTGCTGGATGACTTCACCCTCTTTATAACCCATCCGGTCCATGAGAGAGGCAATCCTGTCACTGCCGAACATACGCATCAAATCGTCCTCTAGTGAAACATAGAATTGGGAAGATCCAGGGTCACCCTGCCGGCCTGCACGGCCACGCAACTGGCGATCCACACGCCTGCTTTCATGTCTCTCTGTGCCAATGATCGCCAATCCACCTGCTTCTTTGACCCCAGGGCCAAGTTTGATATCGGTACCACGACCTGCCATATTGGTGGCAATGGTAACGTTGCCTGCAAGTCCTGCCTCAGCAACAACTTGTGCTTCCCGAGCATGTTGCTTGGCATTCAATACATTATGCGGAATTTTTTTCTGCTGCAGCATCCTGCCGAGCAATTCAGACACTTCAACGGAAGTTGTACCCACCAATACGGGTCTTCCCGCATTTCTCAATTGTTCAATTTCATCAATTACGGACTTGAACTTCTCCCGCTTGGTCTTGTAAACCAAATCTTCATGATCTTTTCTGACCAGGGAAAGGTTGGTGGGGATGGAAACCACATCCAATTTGTAAATGTTCCACAATTCTGCAGCCTCGGTTTCCGCAGTTCCTGTCATACCCGCCAACTTGTGGTACATCCTGAAGTAGTTCTGCAGGGTAACCGTTGCATAAGTTTGGGTGGCAGCTTCAATTTTGACATTTTCTTTGGCTTCAATGGCCTGGTGCAAACCATCACTATAGCGTCTGCCCTCCATGATACGGCCTGTCTGTTCATCAACAATCTTCACCTGTCCCTCCATCACCACATATTCAACATCTTTGTCGAAAAGGGTATAGGCCTTCAGTAGCTGCTGTATGGTATGGATCCGGTCTGCTTTCAGGGAATATTCCTGGATGAGCTCCTCCTTTTTGGCGAGTTTCTCATCTGTGTTATGATTCCCCTGTTCTATTTCAGCCAAGGCAATGGAGAGGTCTGGCAAAACAAAAAAGTTGGGATCTTCCCCGTTCTGGGTAATAAAATGCAACCCTTTGTCTGTCAATTCAACCTGGTTGTTCTTCTCATCTATGTGGAAGTAAAGCTCTTCATCAACCTCCGGCATATGCTTTTGCTGTTCTGCCAGGTAATAGTTTTCAGATTTCTGCAACTTCACCTTGATGCCGGGTTCACTGAGGTATTTGATGAGGGCAGTGTTTTTGGGCAATCCTCGGTAAGCCCTGATCAACTGCAACCCACCATCCTGAGGGCCATCTTTTCCTTCGGTAATCAATTTTTTGGCTTCCAAAAGAGACTTGCCAACCACCTGTTTCTGAACATCCACCAACTGCTGTATCCTCGGCTTGTGGATGTGAAACTGCTGGTCGTCACCTTTGGGTACAGGCCCGGATATGATGAGTGGTGTCCTGGCATCATCAATCAATACACTGTCAACCTCATCCACCATGGCAAAATGGTGTTTTCGTTGAACCATTTCGTCAGGGGAATGGACCATATTGTCCCGTAAATAGTCGAAACCGAATTCATTATTTGTTCCGTAGGTGATATCAGCCTGGTAAGCTTTGCGCCTGGAATCAGAATGGGGTTGGTGTTTGTCGATGCAATCCACCGATAGCCCCAACCACTCAAACAGGGTTCCATTCCATTCGGAGTCGCGCTTTGCGAGGTAATCATTCACCGTAACAATATGGACGCCTTCACCTGCCAGGGCATTGAGGTATGCTGGAAGTGTTGAAACCAGGGTTTTACCTTCACCTGTAGCCATCTCTGCAATTTTACCCTGATGGAGGACGGTGCCACCAATCAATTGCACATCATAATGTACCATGTTCCAGTTTACCAAACTGCCTGCGGCCATCCAGCTGGTTTTGAAAATCGACTGATTACCCTGGATTTTGATATAATCTTTTCTGACACTGAGTTCCCTGTCCAACTCAGTAGCCAGTGACACAAGCTCTTCATTTTCTTTGAAACGGCGTCCCGCCTCTTTCACAACTGCAAAAGCTTCGGGCAGTATCGTTTGGAGAATTTCTTCTATTAGCTGGTTCCTTTTTTTCCTGAGTTCATCAACCTGTTTGTAGAGGTCGTCACGCCCTTGAATATCCTCCGCCGGTAATGTTTCAGCTTGCTCTTTCAGAGCAGCGATCTCCCGGTCGATTTCTTTGAGGTGAGTACTGATGCGGCCTTTGAATTCAGTGGTTTTGGCCCTGAGTTCATCATGGCTGAGGCTGGCATAGGCTACGAAATGTTTGTTGACCTGCTGTACGATGGGAGAGATGGCCTTTACGTCCTTTTCTGATTTGCTGCCGCCAAATAATCCGGATAGTAGTTTAAACATGTGCTTCAATTCTTGCTAAAGGTCAAAATTAGTTCATTTTAACCACTTGTATTCATCCGGAAGGCACCCTTTGTCCCTTAACTTGTCCATTGGTCCCATTTATCAATAATTCACCGAAGGCAATTGACTACCTTCGGCATCCAATTGTCGAATCTTATACAAATGAAAAGAATTATTGCAATAGTAATAGCTGGTTTTTGGGGAATGTTTGCCGTACAAGCCCAGGAGAGTTATCAGGTGAATGGCCGCCTAATTGACACTTTGGGAACACCCATCTCCAGAGCTACTGTAGGAGTTTATATTGTAGGCAGTAAGGATACCATTAAAACTGTCACCAACAATGTAGGTTTCTTTTTGGTGAAAGGTATACCTCAGAAAAAATTTGTTATTATGTTTTCCAGCGTTGGATATGGTACAACCCGGAAAGCATTGACCATACCCGAAGGTGAAGAAGTGTTGAAGTTGGATGATTTCAAGTTGCAACCGGAATACAGCTCCCTGCAGGAGATTGTCATTTCCACTCCTCCGATCATTGTGAAAGAGGATACGGTTGAATACAAGGCAGATTCTTTCCGACTTAAGCCCAACGCCATGGTTGAAGACCTGTTGAAAAAGATGCCTGGCATTGAAGTCGACAAAAACGGTACCATCACCGCACAAGGCAAAACGGTGAGTAAAGTGCGTGTCAATGGCAAAGATTTCTTCAGTGGAGATCCCAAGGCTGCCACCCAACAACTTTCTGCAGATATGATTGATAAAGTTCAGGTCATTGATGATTATGGAGATCTGGCCAATGTATCCGGTATCAAAGATGGTGAACCGGATAAAATCATCAACCTGCAGCTGAAAAAAGATAGAAACAGAGGCGTATTCAGCAGAACGGTGGTTGGTGCAGGCACAAACGACCGTTACCAGGGAACAGCCAACATCAACTTTTTCAATAACAACAAACAGCTTTCCATTTTCGGAGGCGCCAACAACAACAACACCAGCACCTTCAATTTTGATGGTGGCTCAGGTGGTGGCGGAGGTTTCAGCGGCGGTGGCGTCGGCGGCGGAGGTGGTCGTGCCTTCCAGGTTAATATTGGCGGTAACAACCAAGGTGGTTTTGGCGGTGAAGAGGGTTTGAGGAAAACAAATTCTTTGGGACTCAACTTCAGGAATGATTTTGAAAACAAAAAAGGTTCCGTATACGGCAACTATAGTTATTCCACCAGGGAGACTGAAATCTTCAGGGATGTCGCTTCCCAGAATTTCTTTCAGAACACCAAATTCCTGAATCATCAAATCGACAGCTCACTGAGCAGTTCAAAGAGCCACAGGGCATCCATCAACTTCGAATGGAATATAGACTCCTTCAACTATGTGAAATTCATTCCTGAATTGACCGTAAGAGACTCTCGAAGTGAGTCCATTTCCTTCTTTGATTACCTGAGAAACGATACAGACACTACCAGCAAAGGACAGAATATCAACAGTTCTGATAACAATTCACCCAGTTTTTCAGGAAACCTGATTTTTAACCACAAATTCAGGAAACGTGGCAGGAACTTTTCCATGAATATCAACGGGGGATACAATTCCACAGATGGAGAATCGCTTAGGGATAACACCACTTTCAACTATTTCCCGGTGTTGGCGGCAACAATCCTCAATCAGAGCATCTTAACCGATAACCTCTCCGATAATTTCAACATCCGTTTCAATTACTCTGAACCGCTCATGAAGGATAGATACCTCGATATGATTTATGCCTATGGGCAATCCTTCACCAGCAATGCAAGAACAACTGAGGTATATGATCCATTGACTCAACAATATGCTCTCTCAGATTTACTCAGTAATGCGTTTGAAACAGATTTTATCAACCAACGGATAGGCGCCAATGTCAGGACCGTCAAGAAGAAGTACAACTATACCTTTGGTGCAAGTGCACAACCGGTAAATCAGAAAGGCTATTCACTCACAAGGGATAGTGCCTATACCCCCATCAAGAGGTTGAATTTGCTGCCTTCAGCGAACTTCGCATATAACTTTACCCGAAACAAAACACTCAGGTTCTTCTACAATGGCAATGCCCGTCAGCCTTCATTTTCACAGTTGCAGCCTGTAAAGGATGTTTCCAATCCCCAATACCAGACACAAGGAAACCCCTTGCTGAAACCAGAACAGGCTCATGTTTTCAGCATGTCTTTCAACAACCTCAACTTCCTGACCGGACAAACATTCTTCATTGGGGCCAACTACAATTTCGTTAACAACCAGATTGTAAATAATACGATCAGGGTTGGTGGAGCTGGCAGCCAGCTTACCACTTACGAAAATGTTGATGGCAATTACACGGCCAGCGGTTTCTATAATTTCAGCAAACCTTGGAACAACAGGACGTTCATTTTGTCCATCAACGGTACTGCCGCTTACAATAATAATATCACCCTAATCGATAGTGAACGCAATATTGGTAAAAACATGTTGCTGGCACAAGGCGCCAAATTGGAGTTCAACTGGAAAGAGTGGCTGGAGTTTGATCTGGGTGGCCGTTATGGATTGAATAGCGTCAAATATACCTTGCCAGGACAACCTGACGTGAAATACACCAGCTGGACCCTTACAAACAACTCCAGGATTGATATCCCGGGTGGATGGGTTTTCAAACATGATCTTGAATACATTATCAACAGGGGACTTTCAGCCAGTGTAAACCAGAATATCGCTTTGCTGAACGCTTCATTTGAAAAAACCATCTTCAAAAAGAAAAATGGCATCTTCAGGATATCAGGATATGATATTTTTAAACAAAATACAAGTATTGCCCGCACCATCAACGGCAATAATATCGTTGATACAAGGGTGAACAGGCTTACCCGTTATTTCCTGATGACTTTCATCTACCGATTCAATAAGTTCAATGGTGTTCAACCCGCATCAGGTGGTGATGGACAACAGAGAATGAGGACAGAGGTGAGGTCTTTTTAATGGCTTTGATCAGGGCATAAAATTCATAACGATGGATTCTTTGACCCATGTTGTTCTTGGCGCTTGTATAGGTGAAATTTTCCTGGATAAAAATGCAGGAAGAAAGGCTATGTTGTGGGGCGCCTTGGCCCAAAGTGTACCGGATATTGACTTTATAGCCGGTATGTGGATGCCTGTTTCCACTGAGTTATTGGCACATAGGGGCATTACCCACTCGTTCCTTTTCGCAGGATTTATTAGTTTCTTTCTTGCGCTGGTGGCTGCACGATGGCACAAGGCAGAACCAATAAGCCTGAACAAATGGTTCTGGTTTTTTCTGGTGGAAATTGCTTGTCACTTGTTTTTGGACTCCATGAACAACTATGGCATTGGCTGGTTTGAACCGTTTTCAGACAAACGGATATCATTCGACGTTATTTATGTGGCCGATCCGCTTTTCAGTATTTTACCAGCTGTAGCTTTCGGTTTTCTCATCTTCCTCAAAACAGATCACCGCCACCGGTTAAAATGGGCCAGAGCCGGCGTATTGGCATCCATGCTTTATTTGCTTTTTGCCCTCAACAACAAAAACAACATCAACCAAACGGTCAGTGAAATTGCCCATGCATCTCCAGGTAAAGAGGTCAATTATTTTACAACACCAACCTTGCTGAATAACTTGTTGTGGTTTGTTGCCATTGAAGACAGTGTGGGATATCGTATCGGTTACAGATCGGTATTCGACCAAAGCAAAGAACTGCAGTTACATTATTTCCCCAAAAACGACAGTTTGCTAGTACCTATAGCTGATCACAGTGAGGTGATGGAGCTGAAACAGTTTTCACAAGGATTCTATACCGTTGAAAATTGGGGTGATACGCTCGTCTTTAATGATCTCCGGTTCGGTCAAACCAATGGCTGGCAAAATCCCAAGAGCCGGTTTGCATTTCATTATTATCTCAGTCACCCGCAAGACAACGACCTGATAGTTCAGCGGGGTAGGATGGCAGGCGTAAATATGGAATCAGCCAAGGTGATGTGGAATAGGATGATGGGGAGGGGGTTGTGAGTTGTGTGTACTGGGTTGAATGTACTGGTTGAAATTGCTAGCAGATTGCTTTAGGGGGGTCTTTGTGTCTGAATTTATTTTTCAATTTCTATGCATTAGGGTGAATGCTAATAAAAAACCCGGCTCTTTCGAACCGGGCTCATTTATTTTGTTATATCACAACTCACAACCCCATCTTCTTCTTCAAATTGCTGTCAATAGCATCAAGGAATTCTTCTGTATAGAGGTAGTGGTCTCCATGATTTACCTTATTGCCATGGATGCATACGGCAAGATCCTTGGTCATTTTGCCTTCTTCTACGGTTTCAATACAAACAGCTTCGAGTGCATTGGCAAAATCAATCAACTCCTGGTTGCCGTCCAACTTGCCCCTGAATGCCAAACCACGAGTCCATGCAAAAATGGAGGCAATAGGATTGGTGCTGGTTGGTTTGCCTTTTTGGTGATCTCTGTAATGGCGGGTAACCGTTCCATGAGCAGCTTCAGACTCCATGGTCTGGCCATCAGGTGTTACGAGAACAGAGGTCATCAGTCCCAATGATCCGAAACCCTGTGCAACCGTATCACTTTGCACGTCTCCGTCATAGTTTTTACAGGCCCATACGAATTTGCCATTCCACTTCAGTGCACTGGCAACCATATCATCAATCAAACGGTGTTCGTAGGTTATGCCGGCAGCTTCGTAGGCAGCTTTGAATTCATTTTGATAAATTTCTTCAAAAATATCCTTGAATCTGCCATCGTACTTCTTGAGGATGGTGTTTTTGGTACTCATGTAAAGAGGCCATCCCTTTTGCAAAGCCATGTTAAAGCAGCTTCTGGCAAAACCTTTGATGCTCTCATCCGTATTATACATGCTCATGGCCACACCTGCACCTTTGAACTGGTACACTTCGTGTTCAATGACTTGTCCATCTTCACCTTCAAACTTTACGGTTAGCTTGCCCTTACCGGGAACAACAAAATCAGTAGCCCTGTATTGGTCTCCAAAGGCGTGTCGACCAACAATGATGGGACTATCCCAGTTCGTTACGAGTCGGGGTATGTTTTTGATTACGATCGGCTCGCGGAAAACTGTGCCGTCCAGGATATTTCTGATGGTGCCATTCGGACTTTTCCACATTTGTTTCAGGTTGAATTCCTTCACACGGGCTTCATCCGGGGTAATGGTGGCACATTTGATGCCTACACCATATTGTTTGATAGCATTGGCTGCGTCTATAGTAACCTGGTCATTCGTCTCATCCCTATACTCCACACCGAGGTCATAATATTTGATGTCCAATTCAAGATAGGGGAGAATCAGCTTGTCTTTGATGAACTTCCAGATGATTCTTGTCATCTCGTCCCCATCGAGTTCCACTACGGGATTGTGTACTTTGATTTTTGCAGCCATAATTTTTATATTTCGGATGCAAAGTTACTAAGACACAGCCAATCTAACAACGTGCAGTCTGCTGATTTTAAGCTTCTACGCCAACAGCTTCCCGAACAGATGCCGCATGTTTCTCGGCTATTTCCCGAAGTTGGTCTACTGCGATGTATTTGAAGTGTTTGGCCCTGAATCGGATCAATTGCTCATGGTCAAAGTCTGCCAATATCCTGGATATTTGCTCTTTGGTAGTTCCCGCCAGATCGGCCATCTCCTGCCGGTCAATATGCACCCTGATACCCATGCCCGTCTGCTTGTAGTTGTATGTCTCAGCCAGGTGAACCAGTATACCGGCAACTTTTTCCCTTACCGTCTGCTGGGCAATCTGGAGGAGCTTGATTTCGGTTGTCCGCATCTCCTTGAGGAAGATTTTCCTGATTTCCTCCTGCAAAAGGTCGTTTTTTTGCAGCAGATTCTTGAAAAAGCCCAGTTCAATGAAACAGACACGGGTATCTTCAATGGCCGTTGCGGTGTAGGGCTGCAGTCCGGTGTAGTTCAGGAACCGGTGTCCCATTGTCTGGCCAGGACCTATCATGCGCAGAATGAATGGTCGTTGGGTTTCCGCATTCATTTCCAGCTTGATGACGCCAGACTGGATAAAATACATACCGTTGATTTCATCACCCTCGCGGAAAAGCATTTCCCCGCGCTTGAATTCATAATGGTGCTTGTAAGCTTTGTAGGCCTGGTCTTCCTGTCCGAATGATTTCATCATAATGCAGTTCTTTACGGAACAGGTCTGGCAATAGGACGTAATTCTTGTCATGATTGTAGGGTTTAAAATGGTTAAAAAGATGTTTTTCCCTACTATTCAAAGCTTTAACGGTGTAAAGATTTCGTTTTCTGCGAAATGCTACGAATGACAAATGTAAGATGCAGTGTTGATTCCTGTCAATTAGGGCCTTACCCTTTTAGTGGTATTGGATAAAGTTGCCAGATCTTGCCCTCTTTTTTTGTTTTGATCAACTTTATGGTTATTTTTGCACCCCATTTAGCTTGGCGAGGTAGCTCAGGTGGTTAGAGCGTCGGATTCATAACCCGAAGGTCTCGGGTTCAACTCCCGATCTCGCTACAAAGGTCTCATTTGAGACCTTTTTTATTTGCCGATAACTATCACGCTTACTCCACTACAATTTTACTGGTCACCTTGGTACTATTCCCATTCCATTTGAGGAGGTAGTTCCCTTTATTCAGTATAATGGGCATTTTCCAGGAGAAGTTTTTGTTGTAATGGTTGTAGGTTGTTTGTGTGATGTATTTTCCGTTGATATCGTAAAGGGTGATGGTGTATTTTCCTGCGGGCAGGTTGTTGATTTGTGTATTGATGGTGTTGTTGCGGATGGGGTTTGGCTGTATTTTGATTTGTGCGTTGGTTCCGTTGATGCTAAAGTTGGAAACGGAAGTGACGGTGTTTTTGGTGAAGCTGATGTTGAACCTGTCGGCTGCTATGGAAGCGGCAATGGTGGGATTTACATCAAAGGGTATGTCTGTTGCCGCATTGATGGTTGTTTTTTTACCGGTGTATTTGTCGTTCAACACAGCGGTAAAGTTGCTGTTGGTGGGGTTCTCCAGCTTGATGCGCAGGGTATATTGTGTTTGTCTGTAGTTGTTGATATGGAGGGGGATGGTTGTAGTGGTATCGTAGGAGCTCATGATTTCCATGGCAAGCCTTGATCCGTTGCGGTTTACACTAATGTTTTCGTCAATGTTTTCAAGTTTTTTGGCATCGAAGCGGTCCACTGCATTGTTGGCACCGTCAGCGAAGATGACGCGAAGTCCGTCAGTGGCGTTGGCGTTGTTTTTGAGGCTGTCGGTGTAGTAGAGTGTTACAGCAAGTGAAGTTGGGTTGGCGTTGGCCCTCCAAGCCTGTGAGGTAAGTGTTTGTGAGGCTGCAGTTCCTTTTGCTGATTCGGGGAAGGCGATGGAAGCTGCTGCTGTGGCAGCTGTTTGAATGAAGAAGGCCTGTCCGGGTTGAAGGAACCTATTCATGGCAGAGCTGGGGTTGTTGGAAGTTCCTGCGGTGAAGTTCCAAGCCACATAAGCACCTTGTGTGCCGAGGGTTGGGTCCCAGATATAGTAGTAGTCGGTAGTATTGGTTTTGGTGGCAGCGGCCATGTCTACAACGGATTGGAAGGGATTACCAACCATGCTCCAGTCGTTGAGTGTGCCACTGAGGCTAATGGTTTGGGTACCGGAGAGGAGTGATCCTGCCGTTCTAAGTACGGTGGCGGAAGCTGATGCCAGATTGTTGCCAAGATGTGTTCCGCGATCACCACGGATATAGATGCGGTAGGCATCTCCGGCGGTAATGGTTCCGGAGGAAACACTGGTCACTTCTGCCCAGGCCTGCGATGCCCTGTTGAAAGTAAACAGGGATGTATTGTTGGTGGTGGTGGCATCGAACCCGTTGGTGTTGCCACTGGAACCGGTGATATGTGTACCATACCCTGCTGTCGGGTTGTTTGCGCTACCTGCGGTATAGGGATAGCTTCCTGTAACCCCTGGTGTGGCATTTTCCATCCAGTTGGCTTTGATGGAAGTGGTGGTAGTGACGGCCGAAGAGAAGAGCCTGAAGGCACGTTTGGCAGGGAAGTAGCGTTCAATGGTGGCATTGGAGATGCCACTGATATTGCCGAGCATTTTGCCTAGCTGTGCAGTACCGGCAGCGGAGCTTTTGAAGGTAACGGGCCTATCGCCTAACGAGATGGTACCACCGGAGGCTACACTGAGGGTGTACCCGGGTTGTACGGTGAGGGATGCGGTTCCGCTGATGACGAGCGCACCGGCCACGTCGAAGTCGGTATTGAGTTCAGGCGTTCCTGAGCTGATGGCGATATTGTCATTGGTGGTGGGTACCACGCCGGTACTCCAGTTGGTGGCCACATTCCAGAGGTTGGAGGTAGTGCCAGTCCAGTTGATGGGCGTAACGGTTGTCTTGATGACATTGGAGCTGGCAGCGGTGGTCCAATCGGTACTGCAGGTGACTTTGGCGAGTCTTCTGAACCAGGTGGTTTTGGTAAGCGCCGCAGGGTCATAAATGGTGGCAGTAGCCCCGGAGATATCCGAGAAGCCGGAGGTGGAGCTGGTGGTGGATGACTGCCACTTGTATTCGAGTGTTCCGGTGTTACCGGAAGCAGCGGAGGTGCTGGTGAAAGCGTTGGGGTTGAAGGGTGATGTTCCGGTTTGTGAGGTGGCAATGGTGCCGCCGGAACTGGGGTCCACACAGGTGGGTGCAGTGGGGTAAATGGTGACGGTTTCAGTGAAGTCGTCAATGGCTTTGTTGCTCTCGGTACCGGTGAATGTTTGGGTGGTGGAGACCGTCATGGTACCAGTAACAGTGGAAGCGGTACTGTTGGCAGTAGTGTTGATGGTCATGATGTGTTCTTCACCGTTGTGCATGGTACCGATGGTCCAGGTATAGGGAGAGGACCCTCCAATTGTGCCATAGGTGGCTGAGGAACTGCCCCGGGTGAAGTTGCTGGGGAAGGTGGTGTTGACCACCACATTGGTGACATCTACGTCACCGAGGTATTTGACGTAGACTTTGAAGACGACTGCCCCACCGGGTGTGGTGAAGGTTTTATCGGCTTCGGTTCTGACGATGATCTCGGGCGTGCAGTCGAAGATATTCTGGCTGGCAGACTCATAGGTACAGGAGCCATTAGATACGGTTACGCTGTATGATCCTGCTGCAGTAGGGGTATAGGTGTTGGAAGATACGTCAGGCAGGATGGTGCCATTGTTGTACCAGATATACTGAGAGAACCCTGCTGTTGCGGTGAGAATGGAAGAAGGCAGACAGCCATTGCCAATGGTAGTCACCTCCACAGAAGGGATGGTCTCAAAACCGGAAAAATAACCAGAGGCTCCTGCAACACCACTATATCCGAAAAACCCAACTGCAATGGGGCCTGTAGCCGTTACAGATACATTTCCGGTAAGATCAGGGATGTAAAAAGTTTTCCATTCGGAAGTGCCGGTTACTGATTTTTGTGCCGTGTTCAAGGTGGCAGTAGAAACAGTGGACCCGAAATTGGTGCCATATTTGACAGAAATCTCTGAATTGGGGATAGTTGAGGAAGCCAGGATTGTAATACCTCCACTAAATGTGGTACCAGCAATATTCGTAATGTCAGGGATATTGTCAATGCTGTTGCTGAGCAAACAATTAACGGGTGCAATGAAAT
>JBDLUN010000187.1:0-3466 GCA_039805245.1 Bacteroidota bacterium | reverse complement strand
ATCCGGCTTACCTGCCCTTCAATTGGAGAGGCTGGTGGGCTTATGGTACAGGATCTCTTGGAGACATGGCCTGCCATATCATGGATCCTGTCTTCCGTTGTCTGCCTATTTTGTATCCTTCTGATGTGGAGTGCTCTGTTGCTTCCATTTGGAAAGGCATGTGGGATGATACAGCCAATACAGATGCTTGTCCCCCTTCAACCATCATCCACCTTACTTATCCGCGTACAGACGGTAAGAAAGGAGATATCAAAGTTTCTTGGTATGATGGAGGCTTGCTGCCTCAGCGTCCTGATGAACTCCTCCCGGAGGAAGCATTCGGCAACTGGGATGGTGGAGTCCTTTTTGTAGGTACCAAAGGTAAATTGTTGGCAGATTGTTATGGAGCCAATCCAAGATTGCTTCCAACCAAGTTGATGAAAGAAACCAGCTTGCCTGCAGAAACCATCAAGCGTGTTCCGGAAGGCCATTATCTCCAGTGGGTCAATGCCTGTATCGCCGGTCATGGCAAGGGTCAAACCAGTTCTCCATTTGAGTTTGCCGGTCCGTTCACCGAAAGCATCCTGATTGGCAACCTGGCCATCAGAAGCTGGATGATGAAGAACCCGAATTTGAAAGGTTGGGAAGACAAATACCTCGGCAGAAAGAAGTTGCTGTGGGATGCCAAAAATATCAGGATCACCAATTTCGAGCCAGCCAACCAGTTCGTGAAGCGCGACTACCGCGAAGGTTGGAAGCTGGAATTGTGATGAGATCATTTGAAAGTGAGCTGAATGATTCGAAAGAATTTTTTAGCTCGCTTTCACCGATTAAAAATAAAAAAAGCTGCAGGATTTTCATCTTGCAGCTTTTTTGTTATTTACCGTTTCTTAATAAAATCCCACCACTCCGTCAATTCTCCTGATGAGCTTAATGCGAATCAGCAGAATCTTTCTATCTAGCCATAACTTATAAGATTAAAACAGGGCAACAGTTAAATTGTATTATCTCCACCACCCCGTCTTCCGTTCGCTCCGCTCACTCCCGATAGCTATCGGGACACCCCTCCTGTCCAGGAGGGGATTTTAGTAAAAAACTCGTGCCTAATGCCTCGTGCCTAATGCCTCGTGCCTATTCCCTAATCCCTACTCCCTATTCCTTCTCCTTCAGCAACCAGAGTCCGAAAAACATCAGGAAAATCAATACGCCTGTTGCACCAAAGAGAAATCCGGTCAGGAATTTCTGAACTGGAGCAAAGAGGCACATGCTAACGGCGATGATGAAGTAAATTACGTAGAAGAAAATCAGGTTGTGAATTCTTTTATCCATGATGTTATTTTTTCTGCGGCAAATATCGGAATTAATTGAATTTATTTATCCTTTTATCCTGAAATTGAAGATGATTGTGCCCAACTGTTCATCAGGGGCGTTTTCATCCGGAGAAAATTTCAGTTGTCTGGCTTTTTGCAAGGCAATCGATTTCATGGAGGCATTACCGGTAGTTGTGCCTCGGGGCTGGATGGAAGCACTGATTACATTGCCACGGGTATCGATTTTGATGTCAACGGCTATCTTGGCATTTTCATTGAAATCCTCTTCAAAAGCCGGCCTGCTGCTGATTCTTCTGCCCTGCAAGCCTCTCGCAATAGAAATGCCACTGCCTCCTGATCCTGACCCACCGTTGCCGGTATAGCTGTCGGAATCTGCACTGCCGTTGGGTTTACCCTGGTCGCCTTTTCCTCCAGCTATTCCTTGTCCGTTGCTGGGCTGATAGGTATCAGCATTGTTACCACCTTGTCCACTGGTATTCCCCGATTGCCCTTTGTAAACAAATTTGGGTTTGGGTGCCGGTGGGGTTTCAACCGGTTTTGCTTCGTGTTTGGGTTTGGTAGTGGGTTTAGGGACTTCTGGCGTGGGCTTGATTTCAGGCTTTTTCTTTGGCTTTTCGAGTGGTTTTTTGACTACTGCTGGAGGAGCTTCCAAATCATTATCATTGGTTTCAATGTCTTTTACTGGAGGTTCCTGAACAGCCGGAGGTGGGGGACTGGGTTTGGTTTCTTCAACCAGATCCACCGGTTCATCGGGTAAAAGAGGTTGGAGGTCGCCTTCCCCCATATCGCTGTTTCCCAGGTTCACTTCCATTCCTTCCTCTTCCGGAAGTGGAGGTGCTGATGGAGGCACCCAGGAGATCAGAAAACTGATGATCAGCAGTCCCCCCACCAGGAGTATGGTGTAGGTGCTGGCCTTGAGGTTTTTATCTTGGTCGAAACTGGACATCAATTGAAATTAATTCAAAAAAGCCACACAGATATTTAAAGATGTGCAAAATCTTGCGCAAAGTTCCCTTTGATCCGTTCCATTGGAGGATTGTAATAACCGAATTTCAGGTCTGGGAATTCCTCTCTGATCAGGTTCATCATGTTGCGGATGCCTATGAATTCCAATGGTTCGGTAAGCTCCATCCTGCCCAAATACCAATCTGGATCAATGTTGAAATTACGCCACTGGATCATTTTGAGATTGGTTTCCCTGATGGTTTTGCGCAGAGCTTCATATTCAGGTTCGGTATCAGTCATCCCCGGAAAAACAAAGTAATTGATTGAACTCCAGCCTCCAAATTCATCAAGCACCTTAAGGCTTTCGATAATGTCTTCGAAACTGTAGTTGTTTGGCCTGTAATATTTTTCATACCATCCTTTTTGCAATGAGTTGGTGCTCACCCTGATTGAATCGAGTCCTGCTTCACAAAGTGCTCTAACAGCTTTGGGCATGGAGCCATTGGTGTTGATATTGATGCTGCCTCGAGGGGTATGTTTCCTGATTTCGCGTATGGCTTCGCCGATGGTTTCCCACATTAGCAATGGTTCACCCTCGCAGCCCTGACCGAAGCTGATCAGCGGAAAGGGAGCATGCATGAGGTGGGGTACTGTAAATTCAACGATCTCTTCCGCTGATGGTTTGAATTGTAGCCGGTCTTGTGGGGAGGTGATTTGTTCCACTTCGGGTTGAAAGGATATGCAGCCAATACAGTTGGCATTGCATGCCGGTGATGTGGGTACCGGGCATTCCCACCTGCCGATGAAATAATTTCTGGCGGCAGGGCAGGTGTAGGTTCTGCAACAGTTTTCTGCCAGGTGTGTCACCAGCCTATTTTCAGGGTAGGCGCTCATGAGTTGTTCCACTCCATTTTCAATGACTTCTGGATCGTAACCCGCACATTCTTGCCGGATATCCTGCTCTATTCTGATGGCCGTAACATAAAATTCATCATTGAACCAACCGGCAGCAGTATAGCAAAATAAGGGAAGGGTTTCGGCGGTTGGATCGGTTTCGAAGGCTGCTATGAAGGTGCCTGTATGAGCAGGCGGAATGAATGCTGCAACAGCCCATCCTTTTTCACAGAGGCGCATATCTCCTGTCTCCACATCGATGCCAATACCTTTTCTTCCGGGCAATTCGTATAAGGAACCTCCATCAGGCAATTTAA
>JBDLUN010000186.1:0-6606 GCA_039805245.1 Bacteroidota bacterium | reverse complement strand
GCGATTCAATATGCAGGACTGAACCCTATGCCCGATCATTAGCGTCTCTTTTACCCGACCATTACAATTTTTATGTCTTTGTAAATCACTCCAAGGGTGCTGCTGGAATTATTTGTGTAAGTCATTAAAAATCATTATATTATGTCTAATCTGTTCCATATAGATTCTGAAGTTGGTCAACTTAAAAAAATCCTTATTCACAGTCCTGACAATGGTTTGGGAAAAGTCATTCCTTCCAAAGCCCAGGATTGGCTTTTTGAGGATATCGTTCACTTGGACACGATCCGCAGGGGCGAGTACGACCACTATGTCAAGCTTCTCTTGTATTTCCTGGATCCCGAAAAAATAAAGGGGCGGTTAAAGGATGTTGATGATCCGCAACATAACAGACAGTTTTACCAACCGGGTCATCATCATTTTCATCGTTCGGAACAGGTCATCGAATTGCAGTGGTTGCTCGCCGAGGTGCTCGTGGATGATGCATTGCGGGCACAGATGATTGCAGCGGTATGTGCATTGGAGGGATGCACCCAATTTACCCAGGAATTACTGATGGGATATGGTCCCGTAGATCTGGCCAATTGTTTCATTTCCGGCACGGGTAATGACAAGTCGATTTTGTTTGCCCCCATCCCCAATTTCATTTTCACCCGAGATATTGGCATTGTGGTCAAAGACCACCTCATTCTCAACAAACCCGCCAAGCCGGCCAGGTTGCGGGAGGCATTGCTCGCACGCTATATCTTTTTCCATCATCCCTTGTTCAGTCCGTTCCGGCATAACATTATCGAACTCCATCAAAACAGGCCGGCATACCTGATGCCTGAACATGACAATCCTGAGCTCATCACGTTGGAAGGCGGCGATGTGATGATGGTGTCTCCCCAGCACCTGCTCATTGGTATCAGTGAAAGGACTACCGCTTCAGCGGCGGCGCAGCTTACAGAGGCTGTTTTCGACAACGGACTGGTTGAAAAAGTTACCCTCATCACCATTCCACACAAGCGCGACTATATGCATATCGACACCTTGTTTACGGCAGTGCGGCGGGACGTATGGGTGATGATGGGCGTTTTTTCCGAAAAAGCCTGGAAACAAAACAGCAACAATGATATAGCCCGGCAGATCAGTGGAGAGCGGCAAAATGGTGTCAAAATCATGCAGTTCAGCAAAAACGCTATTGGCCATCCTGTTGTGTTCAACAGCATTGAAACGTTGTTGCGCGATATCAGCAAAACGGATTATGGTTGTAAGGAGGTGCAGATCATTTTCTCCGGTAACAATGAATACCCTTATTCAGCCCGCGAGCAGTGGACAGATTCCTGCAATCTTCTGGCCTTGAAAGAGGGCGTGGTTTTGGCTTATGACCGCAATGAAAAAACCAATGCAGCTTTGCAAAAGGTGGGCTTCAACTTGATTAAGGTTGCAGATCTGTTGGATGCCCTTGAAAAGGACAGGATTCAAGTGGATGCTATTCAGGATACGGTTATCCTCATGCCATCCGCTGAGCTGTCGCGTGCCAGAGGCGGATTTCATTGCATGAGCATGCCCCTTTACCGCCACAGTGTATTGCCTAAAGGTCAATCAGCGGTGCTCATGATCCAACCCTGTGCTTTTGGATTCAACGAAGAAACTGCCAAAGACAATCATTTCCAACAAAAAAGCGATACCCCCTCGGCACAGGACAAGGCTCTTGAAGAGTTCAACCGCTTTGCCCGACTGCTGCGAGAGAATGGCATAACTGTTCATGTGGTAGAGGATACGCCCCAACCCCAAACTCCAGATTCCATTTTCCCCAACAACTGGATATCGTTTCATGAGGATGGTCAAGTGGTGCTTTACCCCATGCTGGCTCCTAATAGACGTGCCGAACGGAAAAAGACGGTGAAGGATACCATCAAAAAAGTCAGGGATGTCCGTGAATGGATCGATTTAACCCATTTTGAGCAAAGTGGTCAGTTTTTGGAAGGCACCGGGAGTATGGTGCTCGATAGGAAAAACCGGATTGCCTATGCGGCGCTGTCGCAACGCACACATCCTGAATTGGTGAATCTTTTTTGTGAACGAATGGGTTATAAGCCGGTTCTCTTTGAAGCAACAGATGCTGCTGGCAGGGAGATTTATCATACCAATGTGCTCATGTGTGTAGCCGATGAATATGTAGTGCTCTGTATGGAGGCGGTGAAAAATCCGGAACTGCTGGTCAACAGCATCCGGGAAACCGGAAAGGAACTCATTCCCATCCAGTTCAACCAGATGAACCATTTCTGTGGCAACCTTTTGCAGTTGCAAACGGATAAGGGTGAAAAAGTACTGGTGATGTCTGATCAGGCCTATGAAAGTTTCACACCCTTCCAACGCGAACAGCTTGAACATTACAACCGCATTCTGCACAGTCCGTTAACCACCATCGAAACCCTCGGCGGTGGCAGTGCCAGGTGTATGCTCTGTGAAGTCTACTGATTTTACATAGTAAAAAAACAATGCTTAACTTTGTTTTTCAAACTTTGAAGATGCCTATCAGAATCTTGACCCAAGTGATATTGTTTTCCGCCATAGCCATCGCAACAACCGCACAGCCTAAGGCAGCAGACTATGCAGCAGAAATCAAAGCTTGGGATGCTTCCCGTATCAGTACACTTAAGTCTGCCAATGGCTGGGTAAACCTGGCTGGGTTGTTTTGGCTGAAGCCTGGAGAAAACCGGTTCGGCAGCGCGGAAGGAAATGAGTTGGCATTCAAACATGCTTTGTTTCCGGATTTGTTGGGCAAGTTCATCTTGACCGACAAAGAGGTGATTTGGGAAACAGCCACTGGGCAAGAAGTTTTTGAAAAAGGGAATAGGGTCACCCGCCTGGTGCAATTCAAGTTGGATTCGATGCAGTCCAGCCAGCTTGCCTATAAAACATTCCGGTGGACTGTCATCAAACGGGGCGATCTCGTGGGTATCCGTTTCCGCGACCTTGCTCATCCGCATTTGTCGACCTTCAACCATATCAAGCGATATCCGGCAGACTCCAAATGGCGTGTAGAGGCCCGTTTGGAGCCATCCATGATTCCTTCGGTTGCCATCACCAATGTGCTCGGACAAACATCCATGCAAAACTCACCGGGAAAGGTGGTGTTTGAATTGCAGGGCAAAACCTATAAGTTGGATGCTGTTGACGAAGGGGATGACAACCTGTTCATCCTTTTTGGAGACGACACCAATGATGTGGAAACCTATCCTACCGGCAGGTTCATGTATATTCCCAAACCCGATGCCAATGGCCAAACGGTGATTGACTTCAACAAGGCATTCAATCCGCCCTGTGCTTTTTCAGCCTTTGCCACCTGCCCGATACCTCCCAAACAGAACGTACTTCCGCTTAAGGTCACTGCCGGCGAGCAGAAAGTGCACCTCGATTAATTACCGGGTGCATAAGGGAACCGCAGGGATTTGTAATAATCCAGCGTATGGTCGGGTTGTTCATAATGCGCCGGAATGGGCATTTTTGAAAAAGTCTGGAAATACAGCAGACAGGCATTTCGCCACCAAACAGCTTCTTTTTCCTGAATATCGAGCAACATGCTGACGTGGTAATGTTTTTCCGGGTCGATTCTGTAGCGCAGCGCAGACCATTCTTTTTTCATTTGCCGCATTTCGGCTACACCCTGATAGTATTGGTCTGTCAACTCCTGCCAAAGGGTTTTGCCTGATTTCATTTTATGCTGCCAAGAAACATGGTGGAACCAAAGCAGGTATTTTTCATCACAATGGTTGCTATCTTCCCAATGTTTGCGCACCTCCGGTGCAAATTGTGCCAATGCATTGGTGCCGGTAGCCGTTCTGTTGAAACCGATTCCGAAACTGTCGGCGCGATGGTAGTAAACAGGATTCCAGTCGGGCCTGCCCAGGGTATTGCCCCAGGGCAGCGGACCATAATGGTGGCCGTTGCCCATGATATGGGCCAGTCCCAATGGTGTCATGTACCGGACCAAGGATTCATGAGAGACCATCATCATTTTTTGGACGGTTTGAACCGTCACCGGATGGTTGTTGAAGGTTTGGCGGATCCATTCTTCGGCAATGCTTTCACTGCTGAGATTCGGATTCCAAGCCAGTCGCCCGAAAGCATACCAGTTGGCTTGACCAAACAAGTGGCCTGTCCAGTTCCGGTCGTTTCCAATATTGGCCACGCCGGCAATTCCTGTCAGCGCATCCGGCCTTAACCTTTGTTCGATGACGTTTTGAACTGTTGCCGGTTTTCCGTTTGAAAAAGTTTCAGCGTTGAGCACTTCCTTGAACATGGGTGCCTGGTAGACAAGGTGGGTAGCCTGACCAAGGTATTCTTGGGTGATTTGGAATTCCATGATGAGCGGTGTTTTGGACATCGCGCCAAACAGCGGTGAAAAAGGTTCCCGCGGCTGGAAGTCGATCGGACCATTCTTCACCTGCACCAGCACGTTGTTCCGGAACTGTCCGTCCAATGGTTTGAATTCCTCATAGGCTTGTTTGAAACGGTCGTCTGATTCCGGATTATAGACAAATGCCCGCCAGACTATGTTTCCGCCGTGTGGGGCAACCGCATCAGCGAGCATATTGGCACCGTCTGCATGGTTGCGTTTATAGTTTTGAGGGCCGGGCTGGCCTTCAGAATTTGCTTTCACCAGGAAGCCACCGAAATCGGGAATGTATTGGTAGATTTCATCGGTTTTCCTTTTCCACCAGTCTTTTACCCCTTCATCCAGCGGATCGGCTGTTTTGAATTTATCCAATTCAATGGGTGCACTAAAGCGAGCAGTTAGGAACAGCCTGATACCATAGGGTCTGAAGATATCTGCCAATGCCTGGAGTTTTTCCAGGTAGGGTTTGGTCAGCACCAACGCATTTGCGTTTACGTTGGTAACCGTAACGGCATTGATGCCCAGGGAGGCATTGGCCCGGGCATAATCGGTATAGCGCGGGTCTTTGTAATCAGGTAAAGTATGCCAGTTCCATAGGGCGATGCCTGCGTAACCCCTTTCCACGTGACGGGTCAGGTTGTCCCAGTGGTTCAGCATGCGCAGATCCAATGCAGGTGACTCGTTGGCTGCCAACCTTTCAACCGGTGTCTGGCTTTGCAGTAACCGGAGGAGATGAAAGCTACCATACAAGACACCTACAGGTGAAGTTGAAGTGATGATGGTGAGCCCATGTTGTTTGTAGGGTATTCTGACCACTACATAACCCTCCTTTTTTTGGGGTACAACGGGCATTTTGAATGAAGGAGACAATTTCTGGAGATGAGGAATGAGTTCAGTGACCGTTCCGATTAGAATAGCGCCTTCCTGAGGAGATTTCAGTAAAGGGATATTTTTATCCATGATGCCCGATAAGCCATGAACCATTTCGCTAAAAGCTGCATCTATACTCGGATGGTTACCTGCAAGAAAAATTCCTGAGAAATGATTCCTATAAGAAGCCAGCAGTTGTGGCTGGTCGCATTTTTTGTACCTCAACCAAAGTTCATAGCCATCTTCGGAGTGGCTTGTTGATAGCAGTACAAAAGGTATCAAAACAGACAGCAGGGTTTTCTTGAACATGTTAATCTGATGCTTTTTCGTGAATAAATCCTTGCATTCAAGATATTGAATATTTGACTTAAATTCGGAAACCTTAACCAAAACCAACTGTATGCAATTTCTCGGACTGATCGACTGGATATTTGTTGTCATCTATTTGCTGGTCATCGCCGGCATTTCTGTTTGGAGTATACGCAAAAGCAAAGAGACTACATCCGATTATTTTCTGGCCAACCGGAACCTGGGATGGTTTGTGATTGGTGCTTCCATACTCGCTTCCAATGTTGGATCTGAACACATCGTTGGATTGGCAGGATCGGCGGCGCAATCCGGCACAGTACTGGGTCATTATGAATTGCATTCTTATATTGTATTGATACTCGGCTGGGTTTTTGTGCCCTTTTACCTCAGGAGCTCTGTGTATACCATGCCCGAGTTCCTGGAGCGCCGTTTCAATCCCCAAGCGAGGAGATTGCTCACCATCATCCAGCTCATCAGTTATGTGATAGCCAAGGCATCCGTTACCATTTTTGCCGGTGCGCTGGTGTTCAACCAGTTCCTGGGCGTGGATTTCTGGACAGGCGCCATCATCCTCGTGGTGGTCACCGGATTTTATACCGTGTTAGGTGGCTTGCATGCCGTGATGTATACCGAAGCCATCCAGGCTATTGTTTTGCTTCTTGGTTCACTGATACTCATGGTTTTCGGATTGCAAGAAGTGGGTGGATGGGATGCCCTGATGGCTGCTGTGCCCAAAGAAAAGCTGAACATGTTCCCTCCTCTCAGTGATCCCGAATTTCCATGGCTCGGCATATTGATTGCCTCACCCATTGTGGGATTGTGGTATTGGTGTACCGACCAGCATATCGTTCAACGCTGCCTGGCAGCGCGCAATGAACAAGAAGCCCGGAGAGGAACCATTTTTGCGGCTTTGTTGAAGCTCTTGCCTTTTTTCATTTTCCTGATTCCCGGACTGATTGCTTTTGTGTTGAAAGAGCAGGGCAAAATCCAACTCGATGATGTGAATACGGCATTTCCTGTAATGGTAAAAAGTCTGATGCCCG
>JBDLUN010000185.1:0-5893 GCA_039805245.1 Bacteroidota bacterium | reverse complement strand
TTTACCTGATCAGGTATTATGCTGGGCAGGAGATGAAGAGCTTTAAAGTGGTGGTGAAATAAAGGAGAAAGGAATCATCTGTCAATCATATGTTTTCATGAGGGCTATCAACAAACATTTTTTAGGATAATTATCAAGGTCTGAATATTTAGAAAGTACAAAAACTTAGTCTGAAAAAAAACGGCATACACAACTTATGACACATTCAACAAAATCCACTTCCACATTCCACAACACGATCGTGGGGCTCGTCGGTAACGTCATGGAATGGTACGACTTTGCAGTCTATGGATTCTTCGCGGCCACCATTGGCAAACTGTTCTTCCCTTCAGACAACCCTGTGGTCTCACTTATCGCCTCTTTCGGCACCTTCGCTGCAGGCTTTCTGGTCCGTCCCCTGGGTGGGCTGGTCTTCGGTCGCATTGGTGACATGGTTGGTCGACATCGGGCAATGTACCTCTCGGTGGTGACCATGGCCGTCCCGACTCTGCTGATGGGGTTACTTCCCACCTATGCTACCATTGGTATTTGGGCACCGATCCTCCTGGTGCTTACCAGGCTTATACAAGGCCTTTCTGTTGGAGGGGAATACACGAGTTCACTGGTATATATGGTGGAACAGGCCCCGAATGGAAAAAGGGCCTTCAGCGCCATGTGGGGTTCATGGGGCGCCACACTCGGTACCTTGCTGGGTTCGGCAGTGGGCTTCTCGGTGGCCTCCATCCTGACACAGGAAGAGATGGTCTCCTGGGGTTGGCGGCTGTCCTTCATCATGGGAGGATTCGTCGCTATGTTAGGCCTTTGGCTGCGCCGCGGACATGAAGAAGAGCATCCTGTTAGTCAGTCGAAAGCGCCTCAGAAGGACATCTTCACCAAACATCGCTGGGCAGTGATGCGAGTGGCATTGCTTAACATCGGCAATGCGGTCGCCTTCTATACCATTTTCGTCTATGCCGTGAGTTTCCTCGAGCAGGTCGTCCATTTCTCTGACCAGAAGGCCCTTCGGAACAACTCCATAGCCATGGCCTTCATCCTGCTGGTGATGCCACTCTCTGCCAAGATGGCTGACCGATACGGTCGCAAAAACGTACTCTTGGTCGGCTTCCTCATGCTTACGCTCAGCGCAATCCCGCTCTTCCATGTGATCGCACAGGGGATACGCTGGGTGACCATCTCCTGTCACCTGGCCCTCTCGCTGGGGCTCGGCATCGTGTCAGGGGCCATTGCAGCCGCCAATGTGGAGCTCATGCCCCGCGATATCCGTTGCACAGGGCTCGCTTTCTCCTACAACCTCTCTGTTGGCGTGTTTGGCGGTCTCACCCCGTTGGTGATCACCTGGCTGACAGAATACCTAAACAACCCGTCTGCACCTGGCTATTGGGTGGCCGGAGCTTCTTTAATATCCCTGCTGACACTTCTCTTTTCCGTGAAAGAAACCCAAAACAATCCGCTATGAAACTTTTCGACAAAATGGGATCACTGAAGCTGACGTGACCATTCAGCCGCAGGTTGACGAATTAATTGTAAATATTCATTTTACGGAAGGAAGTTATCTGCAAAAAAACAATCCTCACAAGTTCCTAAACAAACCAAATATTGATGTATGAAAAATGTAATCGCACTCATTCTAATGCTGTATTTCGTTGGTGCTGTGTTTTCGCAGTCCAAAAAGCCAAATATTTTGCTTATCGTGGCAGATGATATTGGCATAAATAATGTTAGTGCCTACGGTAATGGAGTGGTGGGTTACAGAACGCCTCATATTGATCGGCTGGCAAAGGAAGGAGCTCTTCTTACAGATTATTATGGCCAACAAAGCTGCACCGCTGGAAGGGCCGCAATCATCACGGGTCAGTTGCCTTTTAGGACTGGCATGTCGAAAGTGGGATTGCCGAGAGCCCCACAGGGATTGAAGAAAGAAGATCCAACTATCGCTGAATTACTCAAACCATTGGGCTATGCAACAGGACAGTTTGGCAAAAATCATCTTGGTGACAGAGATGAATATCTGCCTACCGCACATGGTTTTGATGAATTTTTTGGTAACCTATACCATCTGAATGCGGAGGAAGAACCTCAGAATGAGGACTATCCGCGTAATGCTGAATTTTATAAGAAATATGGACCGCGTGGTGTAATTCACAGCTGGAGTAATGCAGATGGTACTCAGCGAATAGAGAATACGGGGGCTCTCAATACAAAGAGAATGGAATCTGTTGACGAAGAGTTTTCCAAAGCCGCTATGGATTTTATGCAGAATGCCAAAAGTGGAAACAAACCTTTTTTTGTATGGTTAAATACCACCCGCATGCACAACTTTACGCATGTAAAGACTGAGAATCGCAAAACCAATCTAGGAGAATATGCTGATGGCATGATTGAACACGATGCCTTGGTTGGGAAGGTGCTTGATTATCTCGACAATACAAAACTGACAGAAAATACAATCGTTATTTATACATCAGATAATGGTCCAATGATCTGCCTCTGGCCTGATGCAGGATCAACTCCATTCAGAGGAGAGAAAAACACCAACTGGGAAGGTGGATGGAGAGTGCCTGCCCTGGTCCGTTGGCCCGGTAATGTAAAGCCGGGAACAGTTCTCAATGAGATCATGTCTGGTGAAGACTGGCTACCAACTTTGCTTGCTGCTGCAGGAAATAAAAATGTAAAATCAGAACTCTTGACTGGGAAAACAGTTGGTAATAACCAATATAAAGTGCATCTCGATGGCTACGATCAAACTGAATTCCTTGCAGGCAAAGCACCTAGTGCAAGGAAGGAGTTTTTTTATTTCAGTGATGATGGCGATCTTTTGGCATTACGCTATGAGCATACCAAGCTGCATTTTATGATACAAAATGCCACGGGATTTGATGTGTGGAGAAAACCTTTTGAGGTACTCAGGCTTCCCATCGTATTCGATCTTCGTTCAGATCCCTCAGAGCGGGGACGAGAAGGCATGGGTTATGATAACTGGGCGTATAGACATTCATTCTATGGGTATCCGCTTCAGGATTTTATGGGGAAATTCCTCTATTCATTCAAGGATTTTCCGCCACGCCAGAAGCCTGGAAGTTTTACTTTAGATGAGGCATTTGATCTTTTAAAAAAGGGAGGTGCTCATTGATTGGTGTTCGAATTTTTTCATGTTAAACGGTATACCAATCAAAGCAATTGTAATTTGACTGTAAACAGTCATTTTAAAGAAAAGGAATTCTTTTGGAATATGATTTTTCAGTCCAGACAATTAAAAATTTTGAGAAAATGATTTTGAAACCCCATTTTTCTTGTTTTGTGCTATTACTTTTGTTTTTATCTTCCTTTGAAACTTTCCAAAAAGTTCCTACTCAGGTTAAAAAAGTATCTGTTCCTGCAGACGGTTCTGTTTTGCCTTTTCCTGAACCGCCTTCAGCCAGTATTGCAGGCAAGACTTTGGCTGAAAGCAAGATGATTAGGAGGAAACATCCAAGCCATACCAATGCAGATGCACCCAATATTGTAATTGTGCTCATGGATGATGTGGGGTTCGGTACCCCTTCCACTTTTGGAGGAGAGATCAATACACCCACACTCACCCGAGTGTTTAATGGAGGCATAGCTTACAATCAATTTCACACCACTGCCATTTGCTCACCTACACGGGCTGCATTGCTTACCGGAAGAAATCACACCAATGTGGGAAGCGGCACAATTTCGGAACGTGCTGTTGATTGGGACGGCTATACGGGTATCATACCCAAGGAAGCAGCTACAGTTGCTGAAGTGCTCAAGAATTATGGATACCGTACATCAGCATATGGCAAATGGCACAATACTCCGTTAGATCAAACCACTTCAGTAGGTCCATTTGACTACTGGCCAATAAACTATGGGTTTCAACATTTTTACGGTTTTCTTGGAGGAGAAGCATCCCAATATGAGCCTAGGTTGGTCAATGACTTCACCATGATTGAACCACCGAAAGATGAGTCTTATCATTTATCTGCAGATCTGGCCGACAAGGCGATTGATTGGCTGAAGTCTGGACAATCATTCAGTCCCGACAAGCCCTTCTTGCTTTATTTCGCACCTGGTGCTGGTCATGGTCCGCATCATATTTTTAAAGAATGGGCCGACAAATACAAAGGAAAATTTGATGATGGATGGGATGCCTATCGCGAACGGGTTTTCAAACGTCAGAAAGCAATGGGTTCAATACCGGCCAATGCTCAACTTACACCACGCGATAATACCATGACAGCTTGGGACAGCATTCCAGCCTCTGAAAAGGCATTTCAGTCGCGCCTTATGGAAGTTTATGCGGGCTTTGTGGAACATGCCGATGCACAGGTTGGCAGATTGTACGATGCCATTGATGCATTGGGAGAGAAGGATAACACCATCTTCATTTACATTTGGGGTGATAACGGCAGCAGCGCGGAGGGGCAAAATGGTTCCATCAGTGAGTTGCTTGCGCAGAATAATATCTACAATACCATTGCGATGCAGTTGAAAGCATTGGAAGGTTTGGGTGGATTGTCAGTATTGGGATCGCCAGCGACAGACAACATGTATCATGCTTCTTGGGCATGGGCAGGTAACACCCCTTTTAAACATACCAAGTTGGTAGCATCCCATTTTGGCGGCACCAGAAATCCCATGGTCATCAGCTGGCCAGCCCGTATCAAGCCTGATAAAATGCTCCGCTCGCAGTTTCACCATGTTAATGATATTGCACCTACCATTTATGATATCCTCAACATAAAGCCGCCTAAAACAGTGAATGGTTTTCAACAAATGCCGCTTGATGGCATTAGCATGAAATATACCTTTGATGATGCCAAAGTTCCTGCCGCACCCAAGACCCAGTTTTTTGATAACAATGGAAGCCGAGGTATTTATAAAGATGGTTGGTATGCCTGTGCATTTGGTCCGCTCTATCCTTGGATTTCTGCCCAGAAAGGGCTTGACACTTGGGATTCAGAAAAAGATCGATGGGAATTGTATAACCTGAACAAAGATTTTACCCAGTTTCATGACCTGGCTGGAACAGAGCCAACAAAATTGGAAGAAATGAAAAAAGTTTTCCTGGTTGAAGCGGAGAAAAATAAGGATTTTCCAATTGGAGCTGGGATCTGGCTTAGAATTCATCCGGAAGACGGACTAGCGCCACCTTATAAAAGTTGGACTTTCAACCAAGAAACACGTCGCATGCCAGAGCCTACTGCACCAGGTTTGGGTAAGAAAAGCAACAAGGTCGTAGTTGATTTGGAAATTCCTGATAATGCCAATGGTGTGTTGTATGCCATGGGAGGATCTGCAGGGGGACTGACTTGCTTCATGGAAAATGGGAAGATTGTTTATGAGTATAATATGATGCTCATTGAACGTTATACCATTCAAACCGATCAGCCCCTAAGTGCAGGCAAGCATAAAGTGGAAATCATCACACAGGTGCAAAAGCCATTTTCTCCTGCAGATATTACGATAATTGTTGATGGAAAGGAAATGGTTAAGGGTGTTGTTGGTCGCACAGTTCCAGGCCTGTTCAGTGCCAATGAAACTTTGGATGTAGGACTTGATCTCGGTTCTCCGGTATCTCTAAGGTATAACCAAAAAGCTCCATTTGCTTTCAACGGCAAGATTGGAAAAGTACAAGTGGATTATATCTCAGTTGCACAATAGGGTAGTGGAAAAAAGGTTTTCTTTTATTATAACACACAACCGAAACAACCTAGACTTTTAGGTATAAAAAAAGGATTTTCAAAATGATTTTGAAAATCCTTTTTTTGTGCCCGGGGCGGGAATCGAACCCGCACTCGCTTTTTCGGCGAACAGGATTTTAAGTCCTGCGTGTCTACCAATTCCACCACCCGGGCTTTTGGCGACAAATTCTCAGTATGTCACTAAA
>JBDLUN010000184.1:0-19475 GCA_039805245.1 Bacteroidota bacterium | reverse complement strand
TGCAATCCCGCAAAGCACCCATGCCCACATTCAAAAATTCAGGAAAACAGATTCCCTGGCCTGCAGACCTCATCCCCCAAAACTGAGTTATGAGACCCATTGTCTTAATCATCGCTGCAATACTGGCTTCGACTGCTGTGCAAGCACAGGCAACCATGAAACAGAAAAATGTGTTGATTCTTTATAGCGACGACCACAGCTACCATGCTCTGGGAGCCATGGGAAACAAAGAAGTTAAGACCCCCAACTTGGATAAGTTAGCAGCATCAGGTATGTTATTCAAGCAGACCCATGTGATGGGCGGACATCAAGGAGCCGTGTGCATTCCCAGCAGGGTCATGTTGCTTACGGGGAGGTTGGTTAACCGTTTGCCTGGTGATGGGGGTACCATTCCCGATAGTATTGTGGGGTTGCCTGAGGTACTCCGTTCGCGCGGGTACACCACTTTTCACACCGGCAAATGGCATAGCGACAAAGCCTCCCACAGCCGTTTTTTCAGCACAGGAGGTGATATTTTTTTCGGCGGCATGCATTTTGAAAAGGATGGTGGCCAACCCCATCCAACGGTTTATCGTTTCGATTCATCAGGTTTGTATCCTGCCAGCCGCAAAAGGATTGCAGACACTTTCAGCTCAACACTCTATGCCAACAATGCCATCCGTTTCCTGAACAGTGAAGCGGCGCAAGAAAAGCCTTTTTTCTGCTATGTGGCTTTCACCTCTCCACATGATCCGCGGACACCGCCTGCCGCATTTGCACAGCGTTATAATCCTGCTCACATAACCCTTCCACCGAACTTTACACCCCAGCATCCATTCGATAATGGCGACATGAATGTGCGGGATGAACAGCTCTTTCCACGTCCGCTCACCAAACCCGTGATGCAGCAGGATATAGCCAACTATTATGCAATGATCAGTGAAATGGATCATCAGGTGGGCAGGATTCTGGAAGCGCTGGAACGAAACGGCTTGCGCAACAATACCCTCATCGTGTTTGCTGGCGATAATGGGCTTGCTGTTGGGCAGCACGGATTGCTCGGCAAACAGAACCTCTATGAACACAGTATCCGCGTTCCCATGATCATGTCCGGTCCGGGCATAACAGCTGGTTCTTCCTATGGTGGATTCAACTATCTCAGTGATATTGCTCCCACCGTATATGATTACCTCCAAATGGACCAACCTCCCAGTGTGGAAGGCAAGAGCCATATCCGTGTGTTCCGGAATCCTGATCAGCCTGTGCGCAAGTCGATCTACAATGTTTACGGCCACTGGACCCGCAGTGTCAAGTCGGCCGACGGCTATAAACTGATCCGCTATAATGTTGACGGACTGGAGCATACCCAGTTGTTTAATCTGCAAAAGGATCCATGGGAGATCAATGACCTGACAAATCATCCTGACATGCAACAAAGGGTTGCAGATATGAATAGGCTGCTGAAGATGGAAATGTCCGCTGCAGGTGACGATCTGGATCTGGACAAGCCCAACTGGGGCAGGAAGCCCGGACAGAAGGGAAGGGGCAGTTAGTATGTCGGTCTCCGGACTTTTTTTGGCAGTCCGGATTCTTTTTTTACTTTTGTTAACCAAATGGTTAAATCAAGTGGTTAAACTGAATGGTTAATTCCCGGAATATATCGGATCAATCGATGGATACGGAATTGCGTATCCTGGAGGCGGCTACGAAAGTGTTCCGGGAAAAGGGCCGTGAAGGGGCCCGGATGCAGGAAATAGCTGATGCTGCAGGGATTAACAAAGCGCTTTTGCATTATTATTTCAGGTCAAAGGACTTATTATTTGAACGTGTTTTCATGGACAGTGCGCAACTCTATTTTGCCAACCTGAATGATATCCTTAGAAGTGAGATAGATATTTTTAGCAAAATCAGGAATTTGTGTGAGGCGTATATCACCATGACTTCCGAAAATCCTTTCATACCGGTATTCATCATTGGGGAGATGCACCGGTCGGAAGATCTTTTCATTCGTAAAATGTTTAGTGCAACACGCTCCAGACCTGATTTTGAGATTTTCAGACGACAGCTGGAAGAGGCTGTGGCCAAGGGGTTGATCAGACCTATTGCTCCCCATCAACTGATTATGCACATCCTCGGGTTGTGCATCTTCCCCGCAATTGCCAAACCCATGATGCAGTTCAACATGGGCATTGGTGAGCGGGAATTCAAAACCATGATGGAAGAACGAAAACAGCTTGTGCCAGAGCTTATTTTGTCGTCATTAAAAAAGAAAAAAAAGTGAAACGTATGTTGATGAGAATTTCCGTTATACTGGCAATGATGCTGTTTTGCCGTCCATCTGGATTCGCCCAGTCCCTCACGCTCGAGGAAGCTGAGCGTAGGGCCCAAAAAAGTTATCCGCTCGTAAGGCAGCAGGGTCTTATTGAAAAGACTGCTGTGTTGACTGTCAACAACCTGGCCAAGGGGTTGGTGCCGCAGTTGGCTTTGGGCGGACAGGCATCCTACCAGTCTGATGTAACGAGGGTTTCCATTCCCATTTCTTCCTATTTCGTGGAGCCTCCATCCAAAGATCAATACCGGTTGACTATGGATTTGTCGCAACTCATCTACGACGGCGGTATGATCCGTAAGCAACAGGATTTGGCGCAAAAGCAGTCGGCGCTGGAAACCAGCAGGTTGGATTTGGAGATGTATAAATTGCAGGAGCGGATTGACCAACTGTATTGCAGCATCTTGTTTGTTGATGCGCAACTGGAACAGCTGCATTTGGTTGAAGCGGACATCCAAACGGGCATCAGGAAGGTCGGCGCCCAACTGGAGGCCGGCGTGGCATTCAAATCAGCCCTGAATGCGCTCAAGGCGGAGGCCTTGAAAATAGAACAACGCCGGATTGAATTGCGTTCGGCCCGAACAGGATTGATTGATGTGTTGGGTGTTATGACCGATACAGTTTACACGCAGGATTTGCAATTGGTTATGCCTGATCTGAAATCATTTGAGCCGGCAGGAACAATCCAAAAACAGCTCGGTATTTTCAGTGCGCAAAAGGCTGTGAATGCCAAGCAACTTGATTTGTTGCGGGCAAGATCCCTGCCGAAGGCCAATGCCTTTCTGCAAACCGGTTACGGCAGGCCCGGTCTCAATATGTTGAAAAATGAATTCCAGTGGTTTGGTATAGGAGGGGTTCGATTCAATTGGGCTATCAGCAGTTTGTATACAGCCAAAAGTGAAAGGAAGCTGAATGCAGTGGCAGCAAACAGCATTGCAGTGCAACAGGAGACATTCCTGAAGAATGCAGATGCCCAGGTCAGGCAACAGCTTGCGGAGATTGAAAAATTCCGTCAGCTGGTGGAAACAGACAAGGGTATCATCGCGTTGCGCACTTCCGTCAAGGAATCTGCAGCAGCACAGCTCGAATCGGGTGTGATTACGGCGAATGATTATGTGCGAGAGGTGAATGCAGAAGACCAATCCAGGCAGGCTTTGAAGGCCCATGAGCTGCAACTCTTGCAAGCCCGTATGCAACTCGGTATCATCAGGGGAAAACAATAAACACACAAAAGCACAATATGAAAAAATGGATTATCCTCACCTGTGCATGGGCTGCAATAGCCTGTAACGGCAATAATGGGGATTTTGATGCACAAGGCACTTTTGAGGCCAATGAAGTGATGGTGGCTGCTGAAGCCAGTGGCAGGCTGATTGACTTTCCGTTACAGGAAGGGGATTCGCTTGCACTGCAGGATACGGTTGGGCGGATTGATGCCAGCAATACCATCCTCCAACAGGAACAGGCAGAGGCGAGCTTGGCCGCCTTGCAACAGAAAACGGTTGATGATGCACCACAGGTGAAATTGTTGCAGGAGCAGCGTGATGTGCAGTTAGCCCAGTTGCGCAACCTCGACAAAGAGCTTGCCCGTGCAGAAAAGTTGTTGCAGCAGGATGCTGCAACAGCCAAACAGGTGGATGATTTGCGGTTTCAAGTGGAATCCATCCAAAAGCAGATACGTGTAACAGAACAGCAAATCAAAGTGCAACAGGCTCTTGTAGCCAATCAAAACAGGGCCATACTTAGTGAAACAGCACCTTTACAAAAACGTGCCGCCCAACTGCAAGACCTGGTTGCCAGGTCGTTTATTATCAATCCTACTGCAGGAATCGTCATCGCCACATACGCCGAGCAGGGAGAGATGGCTATGCTGGGCAAACCCCTTTACAAGATTGCTGACCTTTCTGAACTCACTTTGCGCATGTATGTTACCGGAAGCCAGCTGGCCCAGGTCAAACTCAATCAGGAAGTTACGGTGATGGTTGATAAAGGTGCAGAGGAGTATGCCTCCTACAAAGGAACCATTTATTGGATTGCCTCGAAAGCGGAGTTCACCCCCAAAACCATTCAAACCAAAGATGAACGGGCCAACCTGGTCTATGCCATCAAAGTGCGGGTCAAGAATGACGGTTTGTTGAAGATTGGTATGTATGGAGAGGCCAAATTCTGACATGAAAGGAATCACCATCAACCACATCAGCAAGTCCTTTCCCCTGAAAAAAGGGAAGCTGGAAGCCTTGCGGGATATCAACTTGGAAATTCCCGAGTGCGAATTGTTCGGATTGATTGGTCCGGATGGTGCAGGCAAAACCACACTTTTCCGTATCCTTACCACACTGATGTTGCCAGACAGCGGTACGGCCTCGGTAAATGGATTGGATGTTGCGAAAGAATTCATGCAGATCAGGAAGGAAGTGGGTTATATGCCTGGCAGGTTCTCGTTGTATACTGATCTTACTGTGGAGGAAAACCTGAATTTCTTTGCCAATATTTTCAATACAACCGTCAAGGCAAATTATCACCTCATCAAGGAGGTGTACAAAATGATTGAGCCCTTCAAAAAAGTGCGGGCTGGCAAGCTTTCCGGCGGTATGAAACAGAAGTTGGCGCTCAGTTGTGCGCTCATCCACCGGCCTCAAACGCTGTTTCTCGACGAGCCCACAACCGGTGTGGATGCCGTTTCCAGGAAGGAGTTTTGGGAGCTTTTACGGTCGCTTCGCTCAGAAGGCATTACCATCATGGTGTCAACGCCATACATGGATGAAGCTTCCTTATGCGATCGGGTTGGGTTGATTCAACAGGGTCGCATCATGGGGGTGGATACCCCACAGCAACTCAGGAGGGCTTTTGGCAAAAAGCTTCTGTCGGTGAAGGGTCCGGATATGTTGCAGCTGCTCAGGCAATTGCAGCATATGGAGGGTGTGGAGAATGCCTATCCCTTTGGGGAGCACCACCATGCCGTACTGAAGGCATCGGCAAATACACTCCATTTGCCGGATGGTATCGAAGTGCAAGAGGTTGAGCCGGATATTGAGGATTGTTTCATTTCATTAATGCGATCACATGAAGGATAAAGCCATTACCGCCAACAACCTGACCAAGCAATTTGGGGATTTCACTGCGGTTGACCGCATTTCATTTGATGTGAATAAAGGCGAGATTTTCGGCTTCCTTGGTGCCAATGGTGCTGGCAAAACTACCGCCATGCGCATGTTTTGTGGCTTGTCGCTGCCCACATCCGGACAGGCAACGGTAGGAGGATTTGACGTTTACAGGGAGAATGAAAAAATAAAAAATGCCATCGGCTACATGAGCCAGCGTTTTTCGCTGTATGATGATTTGTCGGTTTTGGAAAATATCCGCTTCTATGCCGGCATATATGGTATGGGCAGCAAAGCCATCCGGGTGAAGGCAGAACATATTTTGAAAGGGTTGGAGCTGGAAGCTGAAAAAAATATGCTTGTGGGCAGTCTGCCGTTGGGTTGGAAGCAAAAGCTTGCTTTTTCAGTGGCCATCTTCCATGAACCACGCATTGTGTTTTTGGATGAGCCTACAGGAGGAGTTGATCCCATTACGCGCCGCGAATTCTGGCAGCTGATTTATGAGGCAGCCAGTGAAGGCATCACGGTTTTTGTAACAACACATTACATGGATGAGGCCGAATATTGCAACAGGGTTTCCATCATGGTGGATGGCAGGATTGAGGCACTCGATACGCCAGCGGGCATGAAAAAAAATATGGGCGTGAGCAGCATGAATGAAGTGTTTCTTCAACTGGCCAGAAAAGCAACAAGAACCGAAAACTGATCCATGAGGCAATTCTATAATTTTGTAATCAAGGAATTCATCCATATTCTGCGAGACAGGAGGACACTTTTCATCCTCATCGGCATGCCGATGGTGCAGATCCTCATCTTTGGTTTTGCGCTTACCAACGAAGTAAAGAATTCGAAGTTTGCTGTGATTGATCGGGCACAAGACGAACGTTCCCGTCAACTGATTGCACAGCTCGATGCCAGTCGCTATTTTGAACTGACTGCTCAATATCCCTCTATTGAATCCTTGGAAGGGGCATTCAGGAAAGGGCAAGTGCGATTGGGATTGGTCATTCCCGAAGCGTTTGGGAAGGAAATGGAAAGGCCGGGTGGCACAGCACTCCAGCTGATTGCTGATGCGAGTGATCCCAATGTGGCCAATACGCTAGTGAATTATGCGAATGCTGTGGTGCTGGATTTTGAGCGGAACGTTTCCGGAGAAAAGAAAATCCCCTATACGATCCAAACAGAGACCAGGATGCTGTATAATCCGCAGTTGAAAGGAGCCTATAATTTTGTTCCTGGTGTCATGGCCATGGTGTTGTTGTTGGTGTGCACCATGATGACAGCCTTGACAGTTGTCAGGGAAAAGGAATTGGGTACCATGGAAATCATGTTGGTGTCACCTATCAGGCCATTGAAGATCATCATGGCCAAGGCTGTTCCTTACTTGCTGCTTTCCATTTTGAATATTGCGAGCATTTTGCTTTTGAGTGTTTTCGTATTGGATGTACCCATCAGGGGAAGCCTGCCGCTGCTTTTTGCAGAGAGCATCCTGTTTATCCTGGTGGCCCTGTCTCTCGGATTGCTGATTTCATCATCTACGGCTTCCCAACAATCTGCCATGTTCATTTCCCTGATTGGGATGTTTCTACCAACGGTGATGTTGAGTGGATTCATGTTCCCCATAGAAAATATGCCACTGCCTATGCGCGTGGTATCCAATGCCGTTCCCGCCAAATGGTTTTATAATATTGTGCGGTCTGTCATGATCAAAGGGGTAGGCCTGCAACATATCTGGAAGGAGACCTTGGTGTTGCTGGGTATGTTCGGCTTTTTCATGACCATGGCCATTAAAAAATTCAAAGTGAGGTTGGTATGAGTAAACTGGCAGTCATCTTGAGGAAAGAGTTCCGGCAGATCATCCGCAACCCCGCCATCATCAGGCTCATTTTTGTGATGCCCATCATCCAGTTGCTGGTATTGCCCAATGCCGCTGATTACGAGATCAAGCATATCAATCTCCAGGTCACAGACCATGACCATTCCGCCTTGTCGCGCAGGTTGATCGACAATATCAGTGCCACCGGTTATTTCCAGGTGGTCGGTTATGGTACCAACAGCAAAAAGGCGATGGCTGCCGTTGAAATGGACCAGGCTGACCTTATCCTTGAAATTCCACATCATTTTGAAAAGGATCTGATTCGCGAAGAATCAGCGAGGCTGATGATTGCTGTTAATGCCATCAATGGCGTGAAGGCCAATCTGGGCGGCGCCTACCTGAACACCCTCATCAGGCAGTTCAATGGAGATATCCGCACCGAATGGATCAGACCCGAGCGGCTGATGCAACCTTATGCCATCAAAACCACCCATACCAATTGGTTCAATCCGGAAATGAATTACAAGTACTTCATGGTGCCTGGCATCCTGGTCCTGCTCCTGACTATGGTGGGCATGAATCTGACCGCCATCAATATTGTAAGGGAAAAGGAGATTGGCACTATTGAACAGATCAATGTTTCTCCCATCAAAAAACACCATTTCATTTTGGGCAAACTCATTCCCTTTTGGGTGCTGGGTTTGGTGGTGCTGACCATCGCGTTTGGCATTGCCCGATTGGCCTATGGGATCATTCCACTAGGCACTTATGGTGCCATATATGTTTTTGCCGCCATTTATCTGCTGGTCATCCTGGGGATGGGTTTGTTGGTCTCTACCTTTTCAGCCACCCAACAACAGGCTATGCTGGTGTCTTTTTTCATCATGATGATCTTTATTCTGATGAGCGGCTTGTACACCAGCATCGACAGCATGCCGGAATGGGCCAAATGGATCACCCGGGTAAATCCCGTTACTTACTTCATTGAGGTGATGCGCCGGGTTGTGCTCAAAGGGGCAGTGCTGGCCGATGTTACCAGAGAACTAATTATCATAACCTGCTATGCTGTGTTGATCAATACATTGGCCATCATCAGCTATAAAAAGCGTTCCTGATCCGAATTTGAATAGTCGGGCTTTTCCATCTCTTAGTTATAATTACTAATTTTAGATGTGAAAGAATTAAGAGCAATCATCGAAGCGTATGATGCAGCTGTACATGCCGGAAAAAAAACCGCATTGGCTGCAGTGGTTCACCTCGATGGATCTTCCTACAGGAGGCCGGGAGCCCGCATGTTAGTGAGTGATGAAGGGGAGTTGACAGGAGCCATCAGTGGCGGCTGCCTGGAAGGGGATGCCCTCCGGAAAGCACTCTTCGCCTTGTCTCAACAGCAGTCGAAGCTAGTCACTTACGATACAAGTGATGAAGATGATATGACCATCGGTATACAGCTCGGCTGTGCAGGTGTGATTCAAGTGTTGTTTGAGCCGATCAATCCGAATAATCCTTCCAACCCGATCCAGCTGATCAGAAAGGCTTTGGCCATCAGGCAACATGCCGTATTGGTGACACTGTTCGACCTCTCAGACAAAAAAAATTCGCAGCCCGGAACCTGTCTGCTGATGGAAGCTGACGGACATATTTCCGGGGAGCAACCCATCCCCGCCATCGGTCAAGCCCTCCAGGAGGAGATGCAGCTGGTGATGCAAACGGGTAAATCCGTATTCAGACAGTTTACCGGAGCGGGAGTATCCATGACAGCATTTATTGAATACCTCCAACCCGCTGTATCCCTTGTAGTGGTAGGGGCAGGTAATGACGCCATCCCCATGATGCAGTTCGCTGATACTTTAGGATGGGATGTTAGGGTGGTGGATGGCAGAAATACCCATGCCCGCCCTGAGCGCTTTGCCAGTGCTTGCCAAGTGCTGGTGAGCAGACCTGAACAGGTTTTGGAACAGCTGCCGATGGATGAAAGGACGGTCTTTGTGATGATGACCCACAATTACAACTATGACTTGGCCATGCTCAAGGCGCTCTTGCCTTTGCAAACGCCTTATATTGGCATGTTGGGGCCGAAGAAAAAGCTTGACCGCATGTTGGAAGAATTGCGTGCCGGAGGGGAATTGATTGATGAGTCCATGCTCAGCAAGGTTCATGGACCTGCCGGATTGGAAGTCGGTGCCGAAACGCCCGAAGAGATTGCTCTGAGCATCATTTCGGAAATACAGGCAGTACTGACAAAAGCCCCTGGCGGACAGTTGAAATGGAAAGCGGATGTCATTCATGCCCGTACCGCAACGCAAATCAGTGTTAAAAAAATCGATGCCTGAATGAAGTATCCTATCTCATCAATGGGTATTGTAATCCTGGCAGGCGGCCAAAGCAGCAGGCTCGGCAGGCCCAAACAACTGCTTCAGCTGAATGGCATGACCTTGCTCGAAAAGGTTGCCACGGAGGCATTGGGTATGAAAAATATTCCGGTATTGATTGTGCTGGGCGCAAATGCCGAAGCGATCAAATCCGGTTTCCATCTGCAAGGGATTGAGTGGGTGGTGAATGACAATTGGCAGGAAGGAATGGCATCTTCGCTTCGCACCGGAATCGAAAGTATGCAACAGCATCATCCACAGGTTGATGGCATCCTTTTTCTGGTATGCGATCAGCCCCATTTGGAGACCGGCTTGTTGGGGTCACTGGTGGCACTTCAACAGGAAACAGATCTGCCCGTAGCAGCCAGCAGTTACGGCGGAAAACTTGGAACGCCTGCATTGTTTCACCAATCCGTATTTCCCGGGCTGTTGTCTTTGCGGGGGGATACCGGTGCCAGGAAACTGCTGGAAAGCATGGAGGGTGAAGTGGTAGTGATGCCTTTTGACAAGGGTATTGAGGATATTGATACCCCCCAGGATTATGAAAGATTGATAAGTGACTTTAAAAATCTTGTATGATTGTAGATGGTTTCAGCCGCGTGCATGATTATCTCCGCATTTCACTGACAGACAATTGCAACCTGCGTTGTTTCTATTGCATGCCAGAGGAGGAATATACTTTTACTCCTGCCAGCAAGCTCATGCAGGCAGATGAAATTGAAGCCATCTGCAAGGTTTTCGTGGCGCTAGGGGTGCGAAAAATCCGGCTCACCGGTGGCGAGCCATTGGTCAGAAAGGATGCGGCAGACATCATCCAACGGATTGCGAAGTTGCCTGTAAAATTGACCATTACCACCAATGGCACAAGGTTGCATGAATTTGTGGATGTCATCAAGCAGGCAGGCATTTCTTCGCTCAACATCAGTTTGGATACCTTGCAAAAGGACCGTTTCATGCTCATGACCCGAAGAGATCAGTTTGATAGGGTACGCAGCAATATTGATCTCATGATCAGCGAAGGCATCCACGTAAAAGTCAATGCTGTTGTGATGAAGGGTGTCAATCATGCTGAAATAAATGATTTTGTAGCCTGGACAAAAGAGCAACCCGTCCATATCCGCTTTATAGAATTCATGCCTTTCAGCGGCAACCGTTGGGACAGTGCTAAGGTCATGACCTGGCAGGAAATCCTTGCCCAGGTGAGTGATGCTTATGCCATCCTGCCACTCTACAGGGAGAAACACGATACAGCCAAAAAGTATATCGTTCCTGGCCACCAGGGAACATTTGCCGTCATCAGCACCATGAGCGCACCTTTCTGCGGCGATTGCAACCGCATGCGGTTGACCGCAGACGGCAAAATGAAGAATTGCCTTTTCTCTGCTACAGAAACCGATTTGCTTACTGCATTCAGATCTGGTCAAGATATTGTTCCGCTAATCCACCAGAGTATTCTGGACAAGAAACAGGCGTTGGGTGGTCAATTCACGACCGACATGGAAAAAATTGAAACAACCCGGCTCGAGAACCGCAGTATGATTACCATTGGTGGTTAATAATTGATTCAAAAAAATGTGATTATGGAGGTGATGATTCCAGTTGAAAGAGCCAAAACATTGATACATGGAGCAGTGAGCCAGCTCAGCACCTGCCATATCAGTTTGGCTGAAGCCCATGAACGCGTGCTGGCTACTGATGTTTTTGCGCAACTTGACATCCCCGCTTACCCCCAATCCAGTATGGATGGTTATGCTTTGGCATTTGAGAGCATGGGAGACCGGATTACCCTGCAAGGGGAAATGGCTGCCGGCAGTAGCAATGGCATGCAGATTGAAGTGGGAAATGCTGTAAGGATCTTTACGGGAGCAGCTGTTCCTCCCGGAGCGGATACTGTTGTGGTACAGGAAAAATCAAGGGTCGAAAACGGACAATTGGTTATTGATGACCATCCCCTGAAGCGGGGCGATAATGTGAGACCTGTAGGCTCTGAAATTCAAAAAGGTTCTTTGGCTTTGCCTGCAGGCACCAGACTCACACCGGCATCCATCGGTTTTCTTGCCGGCATGGGTATCAATGAGGTGGAGGTTTTGGTTCTCCCCAGGGTGGGCATATTGGTAACCGGCAATGAATTGTGTGAGCCAGGTACTTCATTGGGATATGGACAGGTGTATGAGTCGAATTCCTACACCCTGCGCGCGGCATTGTCAGCCATGGGAATTGAGTGTGCTGAACCCTTGCATGCCAAAGATGACCCTGATCAGCTCATCGCTATGTTGGCCATGTTATTGGCTGAAAACGACATGGTGCTCATGACCGGTGGAGTGAGCGTAGGAGATTATGATTTCACCATGCGTGCCTTCGATGCCTGTGGCGTTGACAAGATCTTCCACAAGGTGAAGCAAAAGCCTGGAAAGCCAATCCTTTTTGGCATCCAGGGCAACAAGCCCGTTTTCGGTCTCCCCGGGAACCCAGCTTCCGTGCTCACCTGTTTCTATCAATATGTATGGCCGGCATTGGGCAAACTGATGGGTACGGATCTTTCATTGCGTGAAGCCCTTGTGCCTTTGGCAGAAGGACACAAGAAGCCGGCGGGATTGACACATTTCCTGAAAGCGGTGTATGATGGAAAGCAAGTTAGGCTCTTGACCGGACAGGAATCCTACAAATTGGCCAGTTTCGCGCAGGCGGATTGTCTGGCCGTATTACCGGAAACAGCAACAGCTTGGTCTGCAGGCGACTTGATTCAAATTCATTTGTTACCTTACTGATTCTTTCGCCATGGAATTCCAAGTACTTTTCATCCTGTTCCTTTTTGTTGTCGCTTTCCTCTATGCCTCCGTAGGGCATGGTGGTGCAAGCGGATACCTGGCACTGATGGCGCTTTTCAGCATGTCTCCTGCATTCATGAAACCCACGGCATTGCTGCTTAATCTCTTTGTTTCTTTGTCGGCATTCATCCTGTTTTATCGGGGTGGTCATTTCAAGTGGAAGCTGTTTCTTCCCTTTGCATTGGCATCCATTCCTCTCTCTTTTGTGGGAGGTATGATCGCCTTGGATGCTGATGTCTACAAAAAAATTCTTGGAGCACTGTTGCTGATTCCCGTTGCACGGATGCTTTTTTTGCCCAATGCACCTGAAAATGAACTGAAGGAGGGCCGAACGGGTTTATCACTTTTGATTGGTGCAGTAATTGGGTTTTTGTCGGGCCTCATCGGAATAGGTGGAGGCATCATCCTTTCACCGGTATTGCTCATGTTGAAATGGACCAACCAGAAACAGACCGCTGCCATCAGTGCCTTGTTTATTTTTGTCAATTCAATGTCTGGCTTGGCAGGACAATTCTCAAAAGGCATTGCTTTTGAACCGGGGATGTTTGTATATGCCGGGGTGGCTTTTGCCGGTGGTACGCTCGGTGGATGGTTGGGTGCGGGGAAGTTCAATCAGCAAATGCTCAAATACATGCTTGCCGTGGTGTTGTTAATGGCGGCACTCAAATTATTGTTGACCTGAAACCGGAATTTATGGAAATGGAATTGATGTATTTCGGACAACTGACAGATATAACAGGCTGCTCAACACAGCGGTTGCCAGCGGTAACGGATACTGACGCTTTACGCCAATGGCTATATGCACAGTATCCCGCCATGCGGCAGGCAAAATTCATGATTGCAATCAACAACAAATTGGTCTCTGGTAATGAGGCCATTCCGGAAGGTGCCCAGATTGCCTTCATGCCACCTTTTTCAGGAGGATGATGATGCCACAACAAATCAATTTTGAAAGGTATCAGCGGCAGCTCATTTTGAAAGGGTTTGGAGCGGCAGCGCAACAGAAACTCCAAGCTGCGCGCGTGCTCGTTATTGGTGCAGGTGGATTGGGTTGCCCCATCATGCAATACCTGGTGGCTGCGGGAGTGGGACATATCGGCATTGCCGACCACGATAAGGTAAGCGTTTCCAATCTCCATAGACAAATCCTGTTTGGAATGGAGGATGTTGGCCTGCCTAAAGTGGAGGTTGTCAAACGCAAAATGCACGCGCTCAACTGCGATACACAGGTTCAGATCTGGCAAGAGAAATGGACGCAGCAACATTGTGCTTCGCATTTTCCGGAGTTTGATATCATTGTTGATGCAACAGACAATTTTGCCTCACGCTACCTTATCAATGATGCCTGTGTATTGTTCGGCAAACCATTGGTGTTTGGGGCTGTTTCGCAATTTGAAGGACAGGTCGCCGTATTCAATCATGTGATGGAGGATGGGTTGAGATCAGTCAACTACCGCGATCTTTTTCCTGAACCTCCAGCAAACGGAGAAGTGTTGAATTGCGCAGAAGGCGGTGTATTGGGCGTTTTGCCGGGTATTATCGGAAGCATGCAGGCAACAGAGGTTATCAAACTGATTACCGGAATCGGATCTCCCCTGGCCAATAAGTTGTGGAATTACAATGCCCTCACCCAGGATGTTTTTACTATAGGGTTGGTTGCCCATCCGGATGCCCAATCCAAGATTCCTGCGGCAGTGGATGCGTTTATCCAAACAGATTATGAATGGCTATGTGGTGTTCCATCAGCCTCGATCATGGAAATTGATGCAACAAGTTGGTTGAAGACATATCACCATCATGTGGTGGTTGATGTAAGGGAACCCCATGAATTGCCCCGGCTTGCAACCTTGTGCGAGCAAATGGAAATGCAGCTTATCGAGATTCCCCTTTCAGCACTCGATGGACAACTGGATGCAATTGCCGGCAAGGATGTGGTATGCGTATGCCAGGCAGGCAGGAGAAGTTTACAGGCTGCATCCATCATTTTGAAACAAAATTTCCGTGGCAGTGTTTGTAGTTTGAAGGGTGGCGTTCAAGCACTTGTCGCATCAAATCATTTGAATTATGAGTGAACAAAAAAAACCAAAAAACATTTTCACGCAGGGCCCCGTTGATCCTGCATTCATTGCAGACAGCATTGCTAAACATGCCACCAAAACATCCATTGGCGGCCACAGTATTTTTCTGGGGCAGGTCAGGGCTGATGTAATTGAAGGCAAACAGGTGGAGGCCATTGAATACACCAGTCATGAAGCAATGGCGCTGGAGAAAATGACGGAAATACGGGAAGCCATCTTCGCTAAATATCCACTGACCTGCATGCATGTTCACCACAGCTTGGGTGCCATCAAAGCCGGGGAGATTTGCCTTTTTGTATTCACCTCATCGGCCCACCGGAAAGCGGCCATCGATGCCTGCAATGAATGTGTGGAGCGCATCAAGGCTGAATTACCGGTATGGGGTAAAGAGATTTTTCAGGGAGAAGGGTACCAGTGGAAAGTAAACCAATAAATAATTATCATGGTCAATATCACACATAAATCTTCCACCCTGCGTCAGGCCATTGCCGTGGGTGTCTTGAAGGTTTCCAAACAAGAAACCATAGATGCCATCGTCAACAGGCAGGTTCCCAAGGGTGATGTATTTGAATTCAGTCGCGCTGCAGGTCTGCTCGCCTGCAAAAAGACCTATGAGGTCATTCCGGATTGCCATCCATTGCCGGTTGAGTATACTGCCATCACCCATGAGATTGATGGATTGTCGGTTATCATCCGCGTTGAGGTGCATACCATTTACAAGACTGGGGTAGAAGTGGAAGCCATGCATGGCGTAGCCGTAACGGCTCTCACCATGTATGATATGCTGAAGCCTATAGATGATGGGATTGAAATCGGATCCATCAAACTGGAAAAAAAGAAAGGTGGCAAGTCAGACATCAAATATGCCTACCCAGATACGGTCAGGGTGGCGGTCATCACTTGCAGCGATAGTGTCAGCAAGGGTTTGAATGTCGACAAAAGCGGCGATGTCATTGAAGAGAAATTGCGGAAACACAAGCTCAGCGTGTCATTCAGGAAAGCCATTGCAGATGAGTTTGATATCATCCAGTCGACGGCAAAACAACTGATTGCAGACGGTTATCAGTTGATCCTGTTTACAGGCGGTACCGGACTCTCTCCGAGAGATGTAACGCCAGATGCTTTGCGCCCACTGATTGAAAGGGAAGTGCCCGGAATCATGGAAGTGGCTAGGGATTATGGTCAGCAACGTACACCTTACGCCATGCTGAGCAGGGGTATTGCAGGATTTACCGGTGAAACGCTGCTCATGACCCTGCCGGGGTCGCCGCGTGGTGCAGAAGAAAGCATGGATGCCGTATTCCCCTATATTTTACACGTATTTAGAGTAAGAGAAGGAGTTAGGCACAATTAAGGAAAGTGAATAGTTGTCCCATATACCTAGACTATAATGCCACAACACCCTGTGATCCCAGGGTGGTTGATGTCATGCTGCCGTTTTTCACCACCCATTTTGGAAACGCAGCCAGCAAATCGCATGCCTATGGTTGGTATGCAGAAGAAGCAGTAGCCCTGGCCAGGGAGCAGGTAGCAGCCCTCATTGGTGCCGATCCCCAGGAAATCATATTCACCTCTGGTGCTACAGAATCTGTCAATTTGGCGATCAGAGGCTTTGCGGAAGCCAATGGGGCAAAAGGAAATCATATCATCACGGTAGCTACCGAACACAAAGCTGTGTTGGAAGTTTGCGAATATTTGGCTTCTATCGGTTTTGACCTTACCGTTTTGCCAGTCGATACGGATGGGATGATTTATCCTCACCAGGTGGAAGCCGCCATGCGTCCGGATACGATGCTACTTGCTTCCATGTATGCCAACAACGAAACGGGTGTTGTTCTTCCCATCCCGGCGTTGGGTGCCCTTGCCAAGGAAAGGGGTATTGCCTTTTTTACGGATGCCACTCAAGCCATTGGTAAAATTCCAGTAAATGTGGTAGCAGATGGAATTGATTTGATGGCGTTTTCCGGGCATAAACTCTACGGTCCCAAAGGCGTCGGCTGTTTGTATGTCCGCAAGAAAAAACCTAAGGTCGAGATTTCCCCCCTCCAGTATGGTGGCGGTCATGAAAGGAAGATGAGGAGCGGCACGTTGAATGTTCCCGGTATTGTAGGGCTGGGCAAAGCGGTAGAGATTTGCCAGCAGGAAATGTCAGGAGAGTCTGTTCGGCTTGCTTCGTATCGTGATCAGCTCGTCAGCGCTTTGACAGCAAAATCGACCATCCTTCCCAATGCTACTGCAATACAGTTGCTCCCTCATGTGGCCAATTTGCGTTTCAACTTTGCCGGGGGGGATCAGTTGGTTAGGAAGCTTTCCAAAAACCTTGCCATCTCATCAGGATCCGCTTGCAGTTCTGTTTCTGTTGTACCATCGCATGTTTTGAAAGCTATGGGTCTTTCCGACGACGAGGCCCTTTCTTCCATCCGTTTCAGCTTGGGCCGGTTCACCACAGCAGCTGAACTGGAACAGGCCATTCACCACGTTCTTGATGTTTGTCCATTGGATTGACCCGTTTCCCCTTTAACTTTAAAGGATGAGATTCATCCTGGCTTTTTCATTGTGTATTGTAGTTTTCCCGTTTTATGGACTGGCACAAACATCCATTCCGCATGACACCAAAGGCAATTACCATTTGGTTTGGGCTGATGAGTTCAATCAGGAGGGAAGTCCGGATTCAACGAAGTGGACATTTGAGCGGGGTTTTGTGCGCAACCATGAATGGCAATGGTACCAGCCGGAAAATGCATTTTGTGAGAGAGGGGTATTGGTAATCGAAGCCAGGAAAGCAAATCTTCCTAACCCCAGGTTTTCGGCTGAAGGCAAGGATTGGAGAACGCAACGGAAGTCAATTGAATACACCTCATCCTGTCTCCTGACCAGAGGTATCGCCGCCTGGCAGTATGGGATTTTTGAGATGAGGGCCAGGATTGATATCCGTAATGGCCTATGGCCAGCTTGGTGGACCTTGGGTGTCGGCAAACCATGGCCTGCCAATGGTGAAATCGATATCATGGAATATTATCGGGGCATGTTGCTTGCCAACGTGGCCACCAAAGGTGAAAATGGAAAAACGAAGTGGTTTGATCCACATTTTAATATTGACTCCATGGGCGGTCAGCAATGGGCCAGTCAATTTCATGTATGGACCATGGATTGGAATGAGCAGTACATTGCTATATATGTTGACAATGTGCTGTTGAACAAAGTTTCACTGGAAAAGCTGGCCCTTCAAGATGGTTCAGGGTTCAATCCATTCAAACAACCGCATTACATGCTATTGGATTTGGCTATCGGTGGTGACAATGGTGGTGATCCATCCCAAACAGCATTTCCCAACAGATTTGAAGTGGATTATGTCCGCGTTTACCAACGAAAATGACCTGAATCTTTTTCTAGTACCTGGTTACAACCTCATCAAAAGGCAAGCGCTTCCTTTCACCGTGAATACCTGCTTCTGTTCCCTTGCCTACTGCAACGATCATGTTGATTTCTGCACCTTTGGGTAGTTTGAGTAGTTTTTTCACGCGAACGGGGTCGAAGCCTTCCATGGGGCAAGTGTCGTAACCCATCGCGGTCATAGACAACATGAAGGTTTGAGCTGCCAATGCACAGGATTTGTGTACAATAACTTTTTGATCCCTGCTGCCACTGATACGGGCAAAGGGGTCTTTCAATCCCATGACGAAGCACAATACCCTCCTGAACAGGGTTGAAAAACCAAACCAATCCTGTCGGTAGACAACGGGCATCAGTTTGCCGTAATAATCCAACCCCCTTTTCTCCCTTTTGCTAGGCTCGCGGTCGCCTATGGTATTTTTGACATTGTCATAATTCCATTTGGCGTGCTTTTTCCATAGGTCCTGACGGGTAACAAAAGCCACCATATGCTTGGCCGTTCTGGCTGCAGATTGCTTCAGGCAAAGCGGATGCATGGCCTGTAGCAGCGCTTTATCGCTGATCCAATGGAATTCCCAAAGTTGCATATTGCTGCTGTTTGGCGAAAGGATGGCCAGTTCAAGTCCCTTTTTGATGATTTCATCCGGCACTTCCACTTGTTCGTCGAATGCTCTATTGGATCTGCGTTTATTGACAATCTCTTCAAATTCCTTGGCGTACATGTTAGGGTTTTTATAGTAACAATCTGGGTTCTTGTTGGTTCGCTTGCCTGAAGTGAATCACTTCAGGATAATTTTTTTCAGCATCGTGAGCTGTAAAAGGAGGAGGATACAACTGCTCACCAAAATCATCAACACATTTGAGTCCAGCTTGATTTGGAAATTGATGTTGTTGAAAAGGCTGGATAAGGATATATACCTGAACAATCCGGTTGGGAGATTTGTGCTGGACGAAGGATTTAATGCAAGGATTATTGTGCCTGCAGTCAGAAGCGAAAAGATAAGGGTGATCACTTTTCCTGAAAGCAACGGTTTCGATGCTGATTGCATATTCCCGATAGCTTTAATCGTGGAGGCTGTAAATTCCTTTCCGGGATCCTTGACCAGGTTTTCAGCTATGGTATCTTTTAGCAGCATATCTAAAGTGGTATCTGGTATCATATCATCAGTTTAGGAAGGTTGTAAATCTTTTACTTGTTTCAAAAATGCCTGAAGTTTAATTCTGCTTCGGTGGAGCTTCACTTTGGCATTGTTTTCTGAAATTTGCAACACGGTTCCAATCTCTCTCAACGGCATATCCCAGTAATAATGCAACATAATCATCAGTGCATCATCAGTAGGCAGTGCATCAATGGCTTGTTTTAAAATTACTTTAATTTCCTTGGATTCTGTTCCATTTTGTAATGAAACTGTAGTTCCTTCGCTATGATTGATGTCAACAGGCAGGCTAACATACCTGGCCAGTCTGTTTTTTCTTTTGTTAAAAAGGTCTATTGCAGTTCTGTAGGCAATGCTGCAAAGCCAAGTTCCAAAAGCCGATTCGCCTTTGAATTTATGCAGGTTCCGGAAACATTTGATAA
>JBDLUN010000183.1:0-5109 GCA_039805245.1 Bacteroidota bacterium | reverse complement strand
GGCAGTCATTCCGAGTAACAAAGCGAGGGTAAAAAATTGTTTTTTCATACAGCTCACAGTTTATTAACATGAAGGTCATGCTTAATTCAATTCTCCTTTCTAGCATTGCACATATTTTAACTACTTTAGAAAAAATTTAACCAACAATGAGCATCTCCAAAACTTCATGTGCATGGCCCAAACTGACGGCCTGCACAATGCTTTTGGGACTGTTTCTCGGATCAGCTAATCCTGCAGAGGCTGCTGAACCGCTAGAAAACCTTTCCCGGGCCACATCATTTGACAGGATTATCAAGGGGCGCATTACAGACGCTTCCAACGGATCTGCCCTCGCAGGAGCAAGCGTATCTGTTAAAGGTAGTTCCACCAGTGCACTGACAGACGGACAGGGTAATTTCTCCCTCTCCATCCCCGATGATAAAGCCATTTTGGTCGTTTCCTTTGTGGGATTCACCTCCCAGGAAATTGCCGTAGGCAACCGCAATGCAGTGGATATCGCTTTGCAATCTGCAACCGGTGAACTGTCGCAGATTGTGGTGGTGGGCTATGGTACGCAAACCAAAAAAGATGTAACGGGAGCGGTGAAAAGCGTAAAGGCCGAAGCTTTCAACCGTGGTGTGATCAACGCACCCCAACAATTGTTACAGGGTAAGGTTGCCGGTGTGAATGTGGTTTCTGCCAGTGGTGAGCCTGGTGCCAATATGGGCATTACTGTTCGCGGTCCGGGTGGTGTCCGTACTGGAAGTACTCCCCTTTTTGTTGTTGATGGATTACCCCTGGATAATTCCTCCACGGGTAATGGTGATCCGCTCAACTTCATCAACCCCGCCGACATTGAGTCTATGGACGTGTTAAAAGATGCCTCCGCCACTGCCATCTATGGTGCCCGCGGTGCAAACGGTGTCATCCTCATCACCACCAAAAAAGGAAAGGCTGGTGTTTCCACCATGAATTTCAGTTCCACCTTGGCCGTTTCTGAAGTGGCCAACAAGCTCCCCGTTTTCACTGCTGATGAGTTCAGGAAAAGGGTAGTGGAAGTTGGCGGTACGTTGGACGACAAGGGTGCCAATACCGATTGGCAGGATGAGATTTTCCGCAGGGCTTATACCCAAAACCACAACCTGACCATGAGCGGCGGTGCTGATAAACTGACCTATTTTGCATCTTTCGGCATGCAAAAGCAGCAGGGTATCATCAAAACCAATAACCTCGACCGTTATTCAGGCAGGTTCAATGCCACACAGAAATTTTTCAATGACCGTCTCGTAGTGGATGTAAACCTCAGTGCCAACAGCACCAAGCAAGTAAGGCCCAATGTTGGTGGTGCCATCGGTGATGCCATCAGCAACAATCCTACCTACAGTGCCTACGATGCACAGGGCAATATTGCGGCTTACCAGCTGTTCAACAATCCTCTGCTGACTTTCAAGCTCGACAAAGACAATACCATTACCAACAGGGTTATCGGAAGCATCTCCCCTTCACTCAGGATCATGAAGGGTTTGACTTATAAGATGAACTTTGGTGTAGACAATTCAACGGCAACCCGTGATGTCCAGAGTTTGGGCAACCTCGTTCCCCAGCGTGATGGTCGCCTTGAAACCTACAATATCATCAACAAGAATACCCTGATAGAAAACTACCTGACTTATAATTTCAATGTCAGCGACCATAAGTTTTCTGCTTTGGCCGGTCATTCCTTCCAGGATATTTACCTGCAGGGCAGGGGATGGAGCATCAATAAAATACCATTGACTCCCGTAGAGCCCATTTACAATCCGGGTATCGGACAGGAACTTACACTCGCCAACAACAGGCCCTCCGGATATGCCATTGCTAATGAGTTGCAGTCATTCTTCTCCAGGCTGAACTATTCTTACCAAGACAAATACCTGGCAACAATCAACTTCCGCATGGATGGCTCCAGTAAGTTTGGTGCCAATAATAAATACGGTTATTTCCCTTCTTTCTCACTCGGTTGGAGAATCAGCGAAGAGGATTTCATGAAAAACTCCCCCTTCAGCAACCTGAAACTGCGTGCGGGATGGGGACAAACCGGTAATCAGGAAATTCCATCCAAGATTACCCAGGCACTGTATACTTCAACCGTATCGGCCTCTTCAAGTTATCCATTGGATCCTTCGTCTACTTTCCCTGCCGGTATTGTATATTCTCGCCTCGCCAACCCGGATATCCAGTGGGAGGTTTCCACACAAACCAACGTAGGTCTTGATTTCGGATTGCTGAAAGGCAAACTGAACGGTTCTGTGGATTATTTCATCAAAAACTCCAACAATATCCTGTTGGAAGTGATTCCCGCTGATCCTATCCAGCCAGCAGGAACTTTCTGGACCAACGTTGAGGATATGACCATCACCAACAGCGGTATTGAATTTGATCTGGAGTACAGGGGTAGCATCAACAAAGACATGAAGTTTTCTGTATCTGCCAATGCAGCATTCCTGAAAAATATCGTGGAGAACTCACCCTATTCCGTTATCCAGTCGGGTTCAGCTTCCGGTGCCGGTCTGACCTCCGCCACCATCAATGGTTATATCAATGGCCAACCCATCGGTACTTTCTTCCTTAGGGAATGGACCGGTTTTGATGCACAGGGGTTAAGCACTTACAAGGATATTGATGGCGATGGTATCAGTGGTGATAAAGACAGGCAGGCCATGGGAACAGCTCTTCCCAAGGTGATTTATGCGTTCTCAGGAAACCTTTCATACAAGAGTTTTGACCTGGTGGCCAATTTCAACGGTGTTTCCGGAAACAAGATCTACGACAATACCGCCAATGCAAGTTTCTACAAGAACAGGTTGTCCAAGAGTGTAAACACCACTGCCGAAGCCATTCGTGATGCCAAGGAGTCGATCAGCAACTCTGCTCCCGTAAGCTCAAGGTTCCTCAAAGATGGAGCTTACCTCCGTCTCAACAACCTGGCCTTGGGATACAGCTTTGATACCCGCAATTCAGCATTGGGTAAAGCGGTTTCCAGCCTGAGGCTGTCTGTAACCGGACAGAATCTTTTTGTCATCACCAAGTACGACGGGTATGATCCCGAGGTCAATGCCGACAGAACCATCAACGGTATCTCCTCTTATGGAATCGACCTCTTGAGCTATCCCAAGGCGAGAAGTATTGTATTCGGACTCAATGTAACTTTCTAAATCACGCATCATGAAAAATAAAGTATCCATTTTACTCGCATCGATGGGCTTCGTTTCCCTCCTGGGAAGCTGCTCCAAACTCAATGAGACCATCCTCGATGAGTCTTCCGTAACCGGTCTCACCGAAAAGCAGATTGCAGATGGCACTATTGCTCCGGTATATGCCAACCTGCCCAATATCTATATCCACACCGGCTTGTTCGCCCTGCAGGAAATCTCTTCAGACGAAGCCATCCTGCCATACCGTGGCGGTACCGATTGGGGTGATAACGGCATCTACCAGGATTTGAAGCGTCATGCCACCACCAGCAGCAATGCCAATGTGCGCAACACCTGGAATCCCCTGACACAGAGTTTGTCACGCGCAGTGTCAGCTGTGAGTTCATTGCAGTCGAGCAAAGACCCCAATGCAGCCAAATACCTTGCTGAAGCCAAAGGTATGTATGGTTTTTACAACCTGCTTTTCTTGGATCTGTGGGGTATCGTATTTGTAAAAGAGGATCCGGGAGCCGCTTCCAAAATCATCCGTGGTGATGAAGCAGTGGAGTATCTTAAAAAGGTATTCCTGGAAGTTGAGCCCTTGTTGGACAATACCACCGGTCCTGGCCGCCTGACCAAAGCCGGTGTTTGGGGCTTATTGGCCAAACTGCATCTGAATGCAGCGGTTTACCGTGATCGCTATGCGGCTACTTTCACTTTCAAGCCGGAAGACATGGACAAGGTTATTGAGTACACTAATAGGATTATTGCCAGCAACCAATATGCTTTGTCACCCAACTATTGGGCCATTTTCAACGACGACAACAACACCAACAAGGAGCTCATCTTTGCAGTTGATCAGCGCGCAGAATTGAATGGACACAATAGGTTGGCTTATTTCTCCCTGTCTGGCGACCAATTCCCGCTGCCCGCCTACACTGGTGCCAATGGTACTGATGGCCCCGGTCTTGGTCCTGACTACTACAAAACATGGGTTGATGCCTATGCACCATTGGATCCTGCCGATGCCGATCCCCGTTTTTACCAAAAGAATGTCAATGTTGATCCCGTAACGCAGGAAGCTTGTTATGATGCTGCTAATTACCGGGTAGACAGGGGAATTCTGCGTGGACAACAATATGGTTTGATCAGGGTTGCTGGTGTTTTCCAAAAATGTCCGGATGGTAAATTCAAGGTCGGCAAGCTGTTCAACAATACCCGCAACAGGCCAACCACGCCGGTTATCCATACCGAGCAGATCAATTTCAGTACTGCCGGCAGTGATTACAGCACCGGTTACCGCGTATTGAAATATGAGTTCAGTCAAAAGTCTGTCAGCGGCCGTAACTTTGGTCAGGCTGACATTCCGATTGTCCGTTTGGGTGATGTTTACCTCATGCGTGCTGAGGCCAAAATGCGCAAGGGTGATGCAGCAGGTGCATTGACTGATGTAAATGCACTCCGTACCGCCCGTGTTTCAGGCAATTTGAAGGCAGCTGCTTTGTCATCTGTCAACCTTGACCTGATCTATCGCGAGCGTGGTTTTGAATTGTATTGGGAGCTGCAACGCAGAACGGATATGGTCCGTTTTGGCAAGTTTGAAGCTTCCTGGACGGAAAAGACCAGTAGCGACAAAAACAAGCGTGTATTCCCCATACCGCAGACTGCTATTGATGGTGCTTCCAACCTCCCTGGTTACCTCAAGCAGAACCCCGGATATTGATATCCATCATCCATGATAAAAAGAAGGCTGCCCGTTAGAGGCAGCCTTTCTTTTTTGGGATATCTGAAAACCTGATTAATGCGAACTGTAATTATCGTTCCTGTTACATTCGGTGATTCTCCATTTTTACTTCAGGGTTGAAGTGTCTACCCGGGAAGGGGTTTCCTTTCCGGCAACAATTCCTTTGGAACTGAGTGCGATGGCCCGGATGATGGCTGTCATGTTGTACATGTC
>JBDLUN010000182.1:0-5011 GCA_039805245.1 Bacteroidota bacterium | reverse complement strand
GATGGAAAGGGTGTTCAGGTGATCAGGACAAGCGCGGACATCTCCAAAGGTTTCAATGCCCCTTCCGTTTTGGAAAAAATGGTAGACATCAGCAAGGAGATTGCTGTAACTGTTGCTGTGGCACAAGACGGTACCATGTGTGCATACCCGCCAGTGGAAATGGTCTTCGATCCTGAACTCAATTTGTTGGACCTGCAAGTCTGTCCTGCAGCCATCAACGGCCAGACTGCCGATGAAGCAGTGGCCCTGGCTCTTGCTGTTGCCAGGCATTTTGCGTCACCCGGATTGTTTGCAGTCGAAATGTTTGTGGACCATGCCGGAAAGGTTTGGGTCAATGAAACGGCTCCCAGGGTTCACAATTCCGGACACCATACCATCGAAGCGCACTACAGTTCACAGTTCGACATGTTGTGGCGGATCATGTTGGGATACCCCCTCGGGAATCCTGAAATCATTCAACCCTCCATCATGCTCAATATCCTTGGCGCTCCCGGTTATAAGGGCGCAGCTATGGCAGAAAATCTTGATAAAGTGTTGGCTATGCCGCATGTTTTTGTTCATCTGTATGGCAAAAAAGAAACCAAACCTGGTCGGAAAATGGGGCATGCAACACTGTTGGGAAGGGATCTTGAGGAATTGCTTATTCAAGCAGGAGAAATCAAAAAAATATTGTCAATCAAAGGGAATCAGCTTATCTAAATAAAATCAAAATGCCTGCAAAAACCACTTCTACCTTAAAAAGGCCTGTTGTGAGCATCATCATGGGAAGCGACAGTGATCTGCTGGTTATGAAACCGGCTGCTGAATTCTTGCAAGAATTGGGTATCCCATTTGAATTGACTGTTGTATCGGCCCATAGAACACCTGAGCGACTCATGAAATTTGCCTCCACTGCGGCAAAGCGAGGAATAAAGGTGATTATTGCCGGTGCTGGCGGTGCCGCCCATCTTCCCGGGATGGTGGCGTCCGTAACCACGCTGCCGGTCATTGGCGTACCAGTCAAATCCTCCAATTCCATTGATGGATGGGATTCTGTACTATCTATCTTGCAGATGCCCAATGGCATTCCGGTGGCAACAGTTGCCCTGAATGGAGCCAAAAATGCAGGAATTCTGGCAGCGTCCATGCTTTCGATCAGCAGCAAAGTGATTGCCCGAAAACTGCTGGCATATAAAGTGAAGATGCGCAAGGAGGTGGAAAAGAAAGTAAAAGGGCTGATATCTCAGGGATATGCCAATGGCTTTGACATTTGATTCAATTAAATTAAACCTTTCAGTTATGAAAAAAACAATGATGATTCTGGCGTTGAGTATTGGCGTACTCAATATGTATGCTCAAACGAAAACTGCTGCGAAGCCGGCTCCCAAAGCTCCTGTAAAAAGTACTGCGAAGCCGGCAGTTCCGCCAACACCACCACTGAAAAAGCCTGCACAAGCGCCCTTGGTATCTTTGAAAACCTCAGCCGACTCCTTGAGTTATGCCATTGGAATGCTCGATGCCAATTTTTTCAAATCCCAGGGAATTGATCAAGTCAATGCAGGCTCGCTTGCCCAAGGTTTTTCGGATGTCATGAAAGGTAAAACCATTTTTACTCCTGATCAGGCAGATGGCATTGTGCGCAACCAGATGCAAAAGCTTTCCATTAAAAAAATATTGCCCAATATCCAAGCCTGCAATGATTTTCTTACCGAGAACGCCAAAAAGCAAGGTGTTGTTCAAACCGCCAGTGGCTTGCAATATGAAGTGCTTCAAATGGGTACTGGCGCCAAACCTGCAGATACCAATGTAGTAAAAGTTCATTATGAAGGTTTTCTGCTAAGTGGATTTAAATTTGACAGTTCAAGAGATAGGGGAGAGCCTGCTCAATTTCAGTTGAATGGTGTGATCAGGGGTTGGACTGAAGGTGTTCAGTTGATGCCGGTTGGCTCAAAATTCAAGTTTTACATACCGTATCAATTGGGTTACGGTGAGCAAGGAGCCGGTGCCGATATACCCGGAGGATCTTTGTTGATTTTTGAAGTTGAATTGCTTGAAATCGTTCAAAACGGATAGCCATGGACATCAGATATCCCATTGGCCGATATACCGTGCCTGCATTTTCAGAAAATGAAAAGGAAGCCCGATTGGCTGATATCCTTTTCCTGCCGCGCATGCTTGAATATGCTGTGCTCAACTTGAATGACAGTCACCTGCACGTGCCATATCGGGAGGGCGGTTGGACCATCAACCAAATAGTTCACCATGTGGCAGACTCCCACATGAATGCCTATATCCGTTTCAAATTGGGGCTGACTGAGGATAACCCGGTTATCAAGCCATATGACCAGGATGGCTGGAGCATAACAGCTGATGTCGCCCTTGTGCCAGTAAATATCTCCATAACCTTGTTACATGCCTTGCATCACCGCTGGTATGAATTGTTGAAATCCTTGCATGATGAAGACTGGCACCGCACCGTTTTTCATCCGGAGCAACAACGTGAAATATCATTGTGGGAATTGCTGGCCATCTATGCCTGGCATGGCAAACATCATGCCGCACACATCACCAACCTCAGGGAGCAGATGGGATGGTGATTTGGGCTGACAATCATCATAATTAAACAATGGACATCAGGCATGACGTTTCTTTAAAGCCTTTCAACACCTTTGGTGTGGAAGTCCATGCCAAGGACTTTGTCATTGTGCAGGATGAATCAGACTTGCAAGCCGTTTTTGAATACGCCTCCGATGCAGGGCGGCCTTTTCTCTTGATGGGCGGAGGCAGCAACCTGCTTTTTACCCAGGATTTCAACGGATTGGTTATTAAAAACGAAATCAAAGGCATCGTTGTTTTGGAGGAAAATGATGAATCCGTAATTGTTCAGGCAGGCGCCGGAGTCAATTGGCACGAATTGGTCATCTACTGCATAAACAACGGTTGGGGCGGATTGGAAAACCTTTCCCTTATACCAGGGACTGTTGGTGCCGCTCCCGTACAAAATATTGGCGCTTATGGAGTTGAGTTGAAAGACTGCTTTCATATGCTGAAAGCATGGGATGTGGAGGGCAAATTTTTTGTGGAGATGGGCGCTGCGGAATGTGCTTTCGGTTACCGCAGCAGTGTTTTCAAAACAACGCATAAAGGGAAGTTGGTTATTGTTTCCGTTGCTTTCAGATTAGAGAAACAGCCCAGGTTGAAGCTGGGTTATGGAGCCATCGGCGATCAACTCCGGCTCATGGGTGTAGATAAGCCTACAATTGTTGATGTATCATGTGCAGTAATCGCCATCAGGCAATCCAAGCTGCCGGATCCTGCCCGGCTTGGCAATGCAGGAAGCTTTTTCAAAAACCCCGAAGTGGAATCTGCCACTTTGCAGCTTTTGAAAAAGGATTTCCCGGATATGATTGCATATCCCTTTGGCGAACAGTTCAAATTAGCCGCAGGATGGCTCATAGAAAAAGCAGGGTGGAAAGGATTTAGGATGGGGGATTCCGGTTGTCATGACAAGCAGGCATTGGTATTGGTCAATTACGGCCATGCCACCGGAAGCGAAATAGTTTCCCTCGCCAAACGTATTCAGGATTCTGTCTTGGCAAAGTTTGGTGTGGCATTAACGCCTGAGGTCAACATAATTTAACTTTCCAACAACCACTTGAGCGATTCCTTGTTATTTATTTTTAGTCTAATTTCACATTTCATCCATATTTACCCATGAAGGGCTTCCGTTTTTCCAAATTCATTCCCGATACTCCAGGCGGTTCAGGCTTCAGCAAGATGCTGGATGTTTTCATGCAGCTGCTCAACTATACCAACGGTGATGCTTCAGAAGCATTGGGCTGGATGACCCAACTCGATAAAGAATATAATTTCAGTACTCCCCAGTATGGAATTGGAGACTTCATTGACGATCTGAAGCAGAAGGGGTATATCGATGAAGACAATCAGAAGGGGGAAATCAAAATCACTCCGAAAACTGAGCAGGGCATCCGGAAAAAATCGTTGGATGAAATTTTCGGGAAGTTGAAAAAAACCAGAAAGGGAAACCATTCCACTTTCAGAAGCGGGCAGGGTGATGAAGCGAATTCCGAAACAAGGCCTTTTCAGTTTGGGGATATCTTGGACCAGATAGATTTTGTGAGTTCCATCCGGAATTCCCAAATCAACAGTGGTATTGATCAATTCAATTTGAGGGAAGAGGATCTGGAAATCAGGGAAAATGATTTTAAAACCCAGACATCAACAGTGTTGATGATTGATATTTCCCATTCCATGATTCTCTATGGGGAAGATCGTATCACGCCGGCAAAAAAGGTGGCGATGGCCTTGAGTGAGCTCATCAAAACGAAATACCCCAAAGATACCCTTGATATCGTAGTTTTTGGCAATGATGCCTGGCCTATTGAAGTGAAAGACCTGCCTTATCTGCAGGTTGGCCCTTACCATACCAATACCGTAGCAGGATTGGAGTTGGCGATGGATATTCTCCGCAGAAGAAAAAATGCCAACAAACAGATCTTCATGATCACCGACGGCAAGCCTACCTGTCTGAAAGAGGGAAGAAAATATTATAAAAATGCTTTTGGGCTGGACAGAAAGATTACGGGCCGGTGCTTGAATCTCGCGGCTCAATGCAAAAAGCTGAAGATCAAAATCACCACTTTCATGATTACCAGTGATCCCTATCTCCAGAGTTTTGTTCGGGCATTCACGGAAAGCAATAACGGTAAAGCATTTTATGCATCACTCGATGAGCTGGGTAGTTTTGTTTTTGACGATTTTGAAAAAGGGAAGAAAAGGGTGATATAGAGGCACGAGGCAGAAGGCACGAGGCACAAGGCATGAGGGAAAAATGAATTTTAAAAATTAATTATGACAACGATATCTACACTGGGTGAATTGAAGGCTTCGGGATATAAATCCAGGAGTATCAAAGAAGAAATGCGGGAAAATCTGATCCGGAAAATGCAACTGGGAGAGGAGCGCTTTCCCGGTATCATTGGATATGAGGATACGGTAATTCCTGATACGG
>JBDLUN010000181.1:0-8336 GCA_039805245.1 Bacteroidota bacterium | reverse complement strand
TTCCTCAATATGGTGGAGTTTGGCATGACTGTTCAACAGGCTACAGAAGCAGGAAATATCAACAGCAACCAGTTGTGGCTCTCGTTGGGCGGCACAAGTACAGAAGACCGCAAGCCGAAACCCGGTAGCATCCTGCTGATCGATAAAACACCGGCGGATGTCAGGGAAGCCCTGAAAAAGATGGGGTACAGCTTGAGTTTTGACGACAGGACCTCAGGACCAATCAATGCCATCTGGTTTGATTGGAAACATGGCAGTATGTGGGGAGGTTCCAGCAATCACGGAGAAGACTATGGTATTGGCTGGTGAAAAAGCCAATCACAGAAACAAAATAGCCACCCAAAAGGTGGCTTTTTTTATTTGCAGTTAACTGGTTCTTAGTTTATACCAAGGCTTTCATGGCATTGGAAATGCGGTCCATTGCCGCTTCAATCTTTTCCATGCTGTTGGCAAAAGAAATTCTGATGCAATCAGGCTCACCAAATGCACGGCCGGTAACTGTTGATACGTGGGCAGTATTGAGCAGGTACATGCAAAGATCATCAGCATCCTTGATCACTTCCTCTCCTATTTTCTTGCCGAAATAAGCCTTCACCACCGGAAAAACATAGAATGCTCCATCAGGTTCAGCAATCTCAAGACCCGGTATGGCATTGATGAGCTCCAACATCCTTTCACGCCTTCTTCCAAATTCAGTATTCATGTCAATGCTTGGCTGCATATCCCCCGTGAGCGCAACAATTGCGCCACGTTGGGTAACGGCATTGGCACCGCTGGTGTATTGGCCTTGTAATTTCTCACAAGCTTTAACGATATCCGGATGGGCTGCAATGTACCCCAAACGATAACCGGTCATGGCATACCCTTTACTCAATCCGTTGATGATAATCACGCGTTCTTTGAGGTCTTCGAACTGAGCTATGCTCTCATGCTTACCCACAAAGTTGATGTATTCATAAATTTCATCAGAAAGAATAAGCACATTTGGATGCTTTCTAAACACATCAGCCAAAGCACTCAATTCATCCTTTGAATAAACTGAACCACTGGGGTTACAGGGAGATGAGAACATGAACAACCTGGTTTGAGGCGTAATAGCAGCCTCAAGTTCTGTAGGGGTAATTTTGTACTTGTTTTGCAATGAGGTGCGAACAAGTACCACTTTACCTTCCGCCAATTTTACAATTTCTGAATAGGTTACCCAGTATGGCGTTGGAATAACTACCTCGTCGTCTTTGTCAACAACGGCCATAATCACATTGGCCAAACTTTGCTTGGCACCGGTAGAAACCAGGATGTTTTCGGCCTTGTATTCCAATCCGTTATCCCTGCGTAATTTGGTGCAAACAGCTTCACGCAGGTCTGGATAACCAGCAACCGGGGTATAATGGCTGTAATTGTCATCAACAGCCTTTTTCAGGGCATCCTTGATATGAACCGGCGTATCAAAATCAGGCTCTCCGAGAGAAAGGTCGATCACATCGATACCTTTCGCCCGCAATTCACGGCCCAGTTTGGCCATTTTGAGCGTTTCCGGCTCAGCGAAAAGGTCTAGACGGGATGAAAGTTTCATTTTTTCAAAATTTTGAGGGCAAAGGTAAAAAACGATAGCGATAATCCGTGGGATATTTTGTGCCCAATTCCCTATCTTTGCCCGCCCCGATTGTTCGGGTGTAATTATATTAGTACAAATCAGAAATTTATGCAACTGAAAGGTTTGGTTCGTTTTTTTGCGATAGCCTTGATCCTGATCTCGGTTTACCAGCTCCATTTCACGCTGGTGGTTCGCAACCATGAGGGTAAGCAGGAAGAAAAGGCTCAGGCTTATGTGAAAGCCAACTTCCCCAATGCAGACACGGAAACCCGTGATCTGGAATTCAACAAGCGTTACCGCAGGTTGCTCGACAGCACCCGGGAAACTACGGTAACCTACGGCATTACCGGCGCCATCAGCTACCAGAAGGCTAAAGAACAGGAACTTAACCTGGGTCTTGACCTGCAAGGTGGTATGAGTGTAACGCTTGAAGTGGAACTTGAAGGTTTGTTGAAGTCCTTGGCAAACAACCCCAAAGACCCGGCGCTTAACAATGCACTCAATGCAGCCATTGCCCAAAAACAAAACAGTGACGCTGATTTCATCACCTTGTTTGCCAACGCTTACAAGTCGCAAAACCCCAACGGCAAATTGTCTACCATTTTTGCCGGTACTGGTGGCCGCACAGTCAAAATGGAAGACAGCGACAATGAAGTCATCACCAAACTCCAGGCTTCTGCAGAAGGTGCCATCAGCAATACTTTCAATGTATTGCAAAAGCGTATCGATCAGTTTGGTGTTGCTCAACCCAATATTCAGCTTGACAAAGTAAAAGGCATCATCACCGTGGAACTTCCCGGTGTAAAAGATGATCCTGAGCGTGTACGTAAATACCTTCAGGCAACTGCTAACCTTCAGTTCTGGGAAGTTTACAATATTGGTGAACTTGACAAATCTTTCACCGACGCTGAAAAAGCACTTCAAGCATATTATGCCGGTGCTCCTGCAGTGAAAGACACTACTGTTGCAGCTCAACCTGCAGCGGCTACCAGCACTGACACTACCAAAGCAGCAACCATTGGAGAGCTTGTGAAGGGAACAGGTGCTGCCAAAACCGATACAGCTAAAGCAGTTGCCAAATCCTTCTTTACCATTTTCCAACCCATTCCTCCCCAGCAGGATGCACAAGGCAGGATAAGTTTCGCACCTAACCTCGGATTCATTGCCGGTCGCGATACCGCAATTTTCAATGAGTACATGGCTATCGAAAGCGTCAGGAGCCAATTCCCTGGCAATGTCCGTTTTGCTTTTGGCATTCCGGAAGTAAATGAAAATGGTGTAAAAAGCGATATCGTTGCCGTTTATGCCCTCAAGACCATTGAAGGTTCTGAGAAAGCCAAATTGGAAGGTGATGGTGTACAGCAGGCTTCACAAGACTATGACGACAGGGGAAGGCCCGCCATCAAAATGTTGATGACCAAGCAGGGTGAGCGCATCTGGGCTGAAATGACCAGTGCCAATGTTGGCAAACCAATTGCCATCGTTCTTGATAACATCGTTTATTCAGCACCAAACGTAATCAACCCCATTACCGGTGGCAACTCTGAAATCAGTGGCAACTTCGACATCGAAGAGGCTCAGGATTTGGCCAATATCCTGCAATCAGGAAAACTCCCTGCTCCTGCCAAAATTGTTCAGGAACAAGTTGTTGGTCCAACACTCGGCGCTTCTGCCATTGAAGGCGGCGCAATGGCTTTTGGTATCTCCTTCATTGTCATCTTCATCTTGATGATTGTTTACTACAACACTGGTGGATGGGTAGCCAACATCGCCCTCATCCTTAACCTGTTGTTTACCGTGGGTGTATTGAGTGCACTTGGTGCAACCCTTACTGCTCCCGGTATCGCTGGTCTGGTTCTGACCATCGGTATGGCTGTAGATACCAACGTAATCATCTTCGAACGCATCAAAGACGAACTGAACTTCGGCAAAAGCTACCAGCTTGCTGTAGCAGAGGGTTACAAGCGCTCCATGGCTCCTGTTTTGGATGCGCACATCACCACGCTCCTCACCGCCTGTATCTTGTTCTACTTTGGTCTTGGCCCAGTGCTCGGTTTCGCCACCACACAGATTCTGGGTATCCTTCTGTCTCTGTTCTGCGGTATCCTGATTTCCAGGCTCATCTCAGACTTCTGGACCAATAAGCAAAGGCACTTCGAGTATTTCACCAACGTGAGCCGCAAGGTCTTCAAGAATGCCAAATACAATTTCATCGGCTATAGGAAAGTTGCTTACATCATCTCTGTTGTAGTACTGATCCTTGGTGTTGGAGCACTCTTCAACGGATTCGACCAGGGTGTTGAATACAAGGGCGGTCGCAGCTATACCGTACGTTTTGACAAGGCAACTGAAAATGAAAAAATCAGGGAATCACTGAAAACCGTATTCGGTGAGCATCCAGTGTTGAAAACTGTAGGCGACAACAAAACCCTCAACATCACCACTTCTTACCTGATTGATGATCCCAGCAAGAATGCCGACTCAACAGTGGAAGCCGCATTGTATGCAGGTTTGAAAGAAAGCCTTCCTGCAGGACTCTCCTATGCTGATTTCAAAAAGGATTACAAGCAGAGTTCACAGACAGTTCAGCCTTCCATCTCTGATGACTTGAAGAAAGGCGCTGTTCAGGCTACTATCTTCTCACTGATTGCCATCTTCCTCTATATCTTCCTCCGCTTCCGCGACTGGAGATATTCAATGGGTACAATCATTGCCTTGCTCCATGACGTTTTTGTAACCTTGGCAGTCTTCTCTTTCTTGAGGGGTGTAGTTCCATTCCCGCTGGAAATCGATCAGCATTTCATTGCTGCGGTATTGACCGTTATCGGTTTCTCGATGAATGATACAGTAATTGTATTCGACAGGATCAGGGAATATGCCAGCAAGTTGAAAGGCGAAAGCAAAGAAACCATTATCAACAGGGCCATCAATGATACCTTGAGCAGAACCATCATGACTTCTCTCACCGTATTCCTGACCATCCTGATCCTCTTCATCTTCGGTGGTGAGGTAACCAAAGGTTTTGCCTTTGCGATGCTGATAGGTGTCATTACCGGTACCTACTCTTCCATCTTTGTGGCAGCACCAGTACTGGTGGATATCGCCAAAAACAAAGCTTTGGGCGAAGCAGACGCAAAAAAAGCAAAGAAATAAGCAGATACCATTAAAATCTGCCTCATACGAAAATGGCTCAACAGATGTTGAGCCATTTTTCTTTTATTGAAACAATGAAAAAAGACAGCTGCTTAAATCGCAAAGGAACTGCCACAGCCACAAGTGGCAGAAGCATTGGGGTTATTGAAAACAAATCCACGCGCGTCAAGTCCTTTTTTGCAGTCAATCTCCATACCAAACAAGTACATGCTGTGGGCAGGGTCGATGATACAAGGTATTCCATCGATGTCAAACAATTCATCCCGCTCCTTCCTTTCATCCATTTCCAGCACATAACTTAACCCTGAGCAACCTCCCCCCTTTACACCTATCCGCAATACTTTTGTACCATTCCTACTGGTGTCTCCAAATAAATGTCTCAGCTCTTCCAAAGCCGAAGGTGTAATTTTTACCGGCAATAATGATGTAGTTTCCATCTTGCAAAATTAATAACAATTCCCGCAACATCTATCCACTGGCATGGTGTACATTTGTTTCAACCAAAAGCACATGTCTGAATTACCCCTGATGCTCAAAATGCAAGCCTATGAGAGGCTGATAACCTTTACCGATAGATGCGGATTTGATGCATTGATGGATCGATTCCCTGCAGGCTCCTTAGATGCGAGCCAGCTCCTGGCCGTATACCGGGAAGGAATTAAAACAGAATTTGAACACAATGTCTCCCAACAAATCTATGTTGCCGATGGCATCTGGCAGGCGGTAACCGATATGAAAGAGCAGCAGTTGTTCATTTTGGGGCAACTGACCAATACCCTGCCCGCGGATGCACCAGGAGTTCACCTGGAACTGGCCATCAGGCATTTTCAACAGGCAGATCCCCAGGCGAGCATGCAACCGATGGTACTTGAAGCCATCCGCCATGCAGCTAAACAAGCGCTAAACAGCCAATAAAGCAATCCCATGGATAAACCCATCAGCAATGACTCAGGCATACGGATAGAAAAGGTTTATCAGGCGAAAACGATACAAGAACACTTGCCGGGGCCAGGACAATTTCCCTACACCAGAGGCATTCAGCCAGATATGTACAGGGGTAAATTATGGACGATGCGCCAGTATGCCGGGTTTTCCACAGCGGAGGAAAGCAACAAGCGTTACAAATACTTACTTGGTCAGGGTGTGCAGGGATTGAGTGTGGCCTTCGACCTCCCCACCCAAATCGGGTATGATAGCGATCATCCCCTCTCCATCGGGGAAGTGGGCAAGGTTGGTGTGGCCATCGACAGCATTCAAGATATGGAATTGCTTTTTGAAGGCATTGACCTGGAAAAAATTTCTACTTCCATGACCATCAACGCCACCGGTTTCATCCTGCTGGCCATGTATGCCACTATTGCCAAAAGAAGGGGAACACCTATTCACTTGCTTTCAGGAACCATCCAAAACGATATCCTCAAGGAATATGCCGCAAGAGGCACTTATATTTATCCGCCAAGGCCGTCTATGCGGATCATTACCGACATTTTTGAGTGGTGCAATCAGGAAATGCCGAAATGGAACACCATATCCATTTCTGGTTACCACATCCGGGAAGCGGGAAGCACAGCAGCACAGGAAGTGGCATTCACCCTGAGTAATGGTAAAGCCTACCTGCAGGCTGCACTGGAAAAGGGGCAAGATATCAATGCCATCGGCAGACGACTCTCTTTCTTTTTCAATGCTCACAACAACTTGTTTGAGGAAGTTGCTAAATTCCGGTCTGCCAGAAAGATATGGGCTGAAATGATGCTATCCATGGGGGCCACAGACCCTAAAGCCATGATGCTGCGCTTTCATACCCAAACCGGAGGCAGCACCCTTACCCAGCAGCAACCACTGAATAACATAACGCGTGTTACCATTCAGGCACTGTCTGCCGTACTGGGCGGCACCCAATCGATGCATACAAACGGTTATGATGAAGCCCTGAGCCTGCCAACCGAAGAAGCCGCTACCGTTGCGCTCAGAACCCAGCAAATCATTGCCTGGGAGAGTGGCGCTGCCGATACGGCAGATCCCCTCGCAGGCTCTTATTATGTTGAATCCCTAACCAAAGCCATGGAGGAGAAAATCCTCGAAATCATGGAGGACATCGACAAGCTAGGAGGAAGCGTCCGTGCCATTGAAGAAGGCTATATGCAGGAACAAATTGCTGCCAGTGCTTATCGTTACCAGCTTGCCATTGAATCTGGCATCAAAACAGTTGTGGGTGTCAACGCATTTACAGTTTCGGGGGAGCGGGACATACCTGTCATGACCATCGATGACTCCATCCGCGAAATGCAAATCGGCAAAATCGCAGAATTGAAAAATGCGCGAGACAATGAAAAAATAAAGGCATGCCTCAAACATCTGGCAACATGCGCATCCAGTGGTCATAACCTGATGCCTGCGGTAATGGAAGCCGTCGACAACCATTGCACACTTGGTGAAATAGCCGGTGAGCTCAGGCAAATATTTGGGGAATACCGTCAATAGGTTCCCGAAACCGCGATTGGAATATGTTAAATGCGTCTCTCAATGCATGGAAGTCCTCTTCCAGGGCTAGGAAGCGGTCGCGCAAACTAATATGCTGCACCACCTGAAAATCCAGGTCAAGCCTATTATCTGTAAATGCTAATGTTTCAGCCTCATCCATATGCTCGCTTACCGCATAGGAAAGCTCATACATATCATTGCGCAGCTCCTGGATTTTTTCCTCGAAGAGAACCAGCTCGGTTCGACTGGCACCATCGATGAGATGGGAAATCTCGTTGAGTTCCTGTTGGATGGCATCCAAAAACGACTGGAATTGCCCGAAAGCGTTGATCCATTCAACATGTTCTGACTGCTGTGGGGCGGTTTCGGTGAAATGCATGACCATGGGCTTTTTTGTAAAAATCAGCCTTATCACTACACCAAGACATGAGCATATCATCTCCATATCATGATATTAATCATGATTCATTCCAAAACAGAAACTGTAAAAACTAGCTGTACATTTCCTGGCGCAACTCAGCAACACGTTTGTCGGCAAGGTATTCATCAAAACTCATCAACCTGTCAATTGTCCCTTTGGGTGTCAGTTCAATAACCCTGTTGGCAACCGTTTGCATGAAAGTGTGGTCATGGGATGTGAGCATCACGATACCCGGAAAATTGATGCAACCTTCGTTGAAGCTTTGGATGCTTTCCAGGTCGAGGTGGTTGGTAGGCTGATCGAGCATCACCAGATTGGGATTCTGCAGCATCATCCTGCTCACCATACACCTTACCTTTTCTCCCCCACTCAACACTTTGGTCTTCTTCTGGATATCATCACCACTAAACAGCATCTTACCCAAGAAACCACGCAGGAATGGCTCATCAGCATCTGTTACATGTGGCGGTACAAATTGCCTCAGCCAGTCGAGCAACCCCAGGTCTTCCTTGAAAAATTGGGTATTTTCTACTGGGAGATAGGAACGGGTGATGGTTGTTCCCCACTCATATTTACCGCCATCAGCTTCAATTTCACCGTTGATGATTTCAAAGAATGAAGTAACTGCCAGCGGATCGCGGCTGATGAATGCGATTTTATCATTTTTGCTGATGGAAAAAGTAAGCT
>JBDLUN010000180.1:0-6059 GCA_039805245.1 Bacteroidota bacterium | reverse complement strand
GACAACCTGCAGCAAAACAACCCCAAACACCTGCTGACATCCATTTTCAACCTCCTCAAGGAACCCGTTGTACCGCCCGGCAACAAACATCCCGGCGGAAAATTCGATAGCACATTTGCTTACATTTATTACCGGGACCACTTCTGGGATGGCATCAGCTTCACCGACGAGAGGCTTATCAGAACACCTGTTTTACAGGGGCGTTTCGACCGATACTACGATGATGTGCTTCCCCAGCAAAGCGACTCCCTCATCCGCTATGCCGATAAAATGCTTGCAGCATCCAAACCCAATGAAGAGATGTTCAAATTCGTGCTGTCGAGCCTGACCGACAAATATGTCAACCCCCGTTACATGGGGCAGGATGCGGTCTTTGTCCACCTCTTTGAAAAATACTACCTGACCGGCCAGGCAGAAAGCTGGATGAATGAAAAATACCGGAAATTCATCTACGACCGCGGCTACTCCCTGATGGCCAATGTGATCGGCAAGCGTGCTGCAGAACTGCCCATGATCGACACTACGGGCAAAAACTTTTCACTCTATACCCTACAAGCTCCTTACACGGTGCTGTGTTTCTGGGACCCCACCTGCAGCCATTGCAAAGAGGAAGTACCGAAAATGGATTCCATCTTCCAGGCCAAATGGAAAAAAGCAGGAGTCAAACTGGTAGGAGTCATGACCGATGGCGGCAAAGACAATTGGCTCAAATTCATCAAAGACAAAAACCTGAAAGACTGGATTCACATCTACCAAACAGACGCCACAAAAGACAAGATCTACAAGGAAGGCAGACCGGGATACCGACAGTTGTATGATGTGTATCAGACGCCCATGGTTTACCTGCTTGATAAAGACAAAAACATCATGGCCAAAAAACTGACCTACCTACAGGTGGATGATTTCATGGATGTGAAAAACAAATCCACCAAAACCCCATAACCATGAAAAGCAGGCTCCTGTTCCTTTTCGTTACAGCGCTGGCAGCAACATGCAGCCTGCAGGCACAAACACTCTTCACCTATGGCGGCAAACCGGTTGAGGCCAAGGAGTTCATCAGGTCTTTCCGGAAGAATGCCGACGGCACAGAAAAAGACAGCATAGCCATCAGAAAATACCTCGAACCTTTCATCCGCTACAAACTGAAAGTGCAGGCGGCGCGCGACCTGAAAATGGATACCCTGCCCAACCAGCTGTCAGACCTCGCTTCGTTCAGGGAACAGATCATGCCGCTTTATATGCTCGATCCGGAAACCCGCGATTCACTCCTTCAGGAAGCACATTTACGCTCAGAAGTAGAGATTGAAACAGCCTACCGGTTTCAGGCTAAAGACGCTACAACACCTGCTGATACAGGTTTTCAAGCCATCGGACATATTACTGCCTTCACCCTGCCCTATGCTTTTGAAAATGCAGTCTATAGCTTGCGCGATGGCGAAACCACAGCCTGGCTGGAAACCGATGATGGACTTCATCAATTCAAAAGGATGGCTACACGGAAAACGAGTGGCAAACGCAATGTTTACCACCTGCTGGTGGCTGTTCCAGAGAATGCTTCACCAGAAGAGGATGCAAGCCGAAAGAAATTGGCAGATTCATTGCGTCAGCTGATTATTGAAGGTGCCCCGTTTGATTCCCTGGCCTTTCGCTTTTCAGATGATAAAAGCTCAGCAGCAGGAGGTGGTGCCATTGAGAACATCGGCGTAGGCCAATACGATCCGGTTTTTGAAGCACAGGTCTTCAACCTCTCAGCAAACAAAGTACCATCACCAGTTTTCAGAACCGCCTTCGGATACCATATCCTGCAATTGATTGAGCGGATACCGGTACCGGAAACCTTTGCCGACAATGAATATGCCCTGCGGGAACAGTTGATACAAGACGATCGGCAACAGCTTGCTGCAAAGCGGCTGATGGAGCGTTCAATCGGGAAATTCGGACTCACCCCAGCCACCAAAGACAAAGAGGCAAACATCCGCAAAAACCTTGAAAAATTCAACCCCGCATTTGCTGAACAAATCAGAGAGTTCCGGGATGGCAACCTGCTCTTTGAAATCATGGACAAATATGTCTGGGGAAAGGCAACCAAAGATCAGGCAGGCTTGCGTAACCACTTCAATAAAAACAGGTCGAAATACACCTGGCAGTCATCACTCAACATTACCACCATCACCTGCATCAACAAGGAAGCCGCAGAATTGGTGAGAACCGCCTACCGCAGCGAACGCTCTGCAGACCATATCAGAAAGATGTACAGCGAATTCGCCATGGTTGATACCGGCAGATATGAGAGGAAGGATATACAACTGTTAAAAGACATCAAGCCTTATGAAGGATATGTTTCTGACCTGCACAGGAATGAAAGCGACGGTTCCTTCAGCTTTGTGGTAGTCGATAAAATCCATAACGACCCATCACCCAAAACCTTTGATGCATCAGCTGGGGAGGTCATCAACGATTACCAGGAATATCTTGAAAACCGCTGGATTGCGACCCTGAAAAAGAAATACCCCATTTGGATCGATGCCGATGTTTGGAAACAAATCCTGAAAAAGGCTGATCAGAATACTTTGCTCACCGCATTGTAAATCACCATGGGTTTGCCTAGCGTGTAATAGTGCAATACCGGTACACCTGCTTTTTTCAATTCAAGCGACTGCTGCACCAACCATTCCTCACCCACTTTCTCTGCATCCTCATCGGTTTTGGTCCTATTCATCTCTTCGATGAGATCATTAGGCAAATCCACATGGAAAATCCGCGGGATAACGGTCAGCTGTTTTTTATTGGTTAATGGCTTGAGTCCGGGTATGATGGGAACATTGATACCCATGGCACGGCATTTGTCGACAAACGCAAAATACTTGCTGTTGTCAAAAAACATCTGGGTTACAATATATTCCGCACCTGCATCCACTTTGGCTTTCAGGTACTTCATATCAGCTTCCAGGTTGGGGGCTTCAAAATGCTTCTCCGGATAACCGGAAACACCCATGCAGAACTGTGTGCGGTAACCGTTACGGATATCCTCTTCCAGGTAAATGCCGTTGTTCAGCCTGTCCACCTGCTTCAACAAATCAATCGCATACTTATTGCCATTGGGCTCTGGCTCAAAGCTGGCTTCATTCTTGGTAGCATCTCCACGCAACACCAACACATTGTCGATGCCCAAAAAGTTCAGATCAATCAGGGCGTCCTCGGTTTCACGCTGGGTGAACCCACCACAAATCAGGTGCGGAACGGCATCAATCTGGTAATGGTTCATGATGGCAGCGCAAATGCCTACGGTGCCTGGTCTCTTCCTGATTTCCACCTTTTCAAAGGTGCCATCGAGCTTTTTCTTGAAAATATGCTCACTGCGGTGGTAGGTTACATTGATGAAAGATGGTTTGAATTCCATCAGGGGATCCAGGTGATTGTAGAGGGAGCTGATGTTTTTGCCCTTCAGCGGAGGCAGAACCTCGAAAGACACCAAGGTGTCTTTGGCCTGGTTGATGTGATCAATTACTTTCATTTTGTTGCCAATTCAGTGGATGAAGCCGCAAAAGTACGATATAAACCCATGAAATTCGATACTTTTGCTTGTCATGAACCTTACCATCCATACCAATAACCTGGTCAAACGCTACAAAAACAGAACCGTGGTGAACCAGGTATCTGTTGAAGTGCAACAAGGGGAGATTGTAGGACTCCTCGGCCCCAACGGTGCAGGCAAAACCACCTCCTTCTACATGGTGGTTGGACTGATCAAGCCGGATGAGGGGGAGGTATTCCTGAACAACCAGAACATCACCAAACTACCCATGTACAAAAGGGCACAGATGGGTATTGGTTACCTGCCCCAGGAGGCTTCTGTTTTCAGGAAACTCTCTGTGGAAGATAATATTGCAGCCGTATTGGAAATGACCAAGCTCACCAAAAAGCAGCAACAGGAAAAACTGGAGGAACTGCTGAATGAATTCAGGCTCACCCACGTGCGCAAAAATAATGGTGATTCCCTGAGTGGTGGCGAAAGAAGAAGGACCGAAATTGCCCGTGCATTGGCCGTTGACCCCAAATTCATCCTGCTCGATGAACCCTTTGCAGGGGTTGACCCCATTGCGGTAGAAGACATCCAAACGGTGGTGGCGCGACTCAAAATGAAGAATATCGGCATCCTCATCACCGATCATAACGTGAATGAAACACTCTCGATATGCGATAGGGCCTATCTGCTCATTGAAGGAAAAATCTTCAAACACGGAACGGCAGAAGAACTTGCGGAAGATGAACAAGTGAGAAGACTTTACCTCGGAAGAAACTTTGAACTCAAAAGAAAGGATTATCTTCACGAAGAAGCCCGTCAGGAATCGCTTTATGGCGATCGCTGATTGGCCCCATCAAGATGAAACTTTTGAGTCCTGCCATATCAACCCTGGCAAGGCTGAGATCCTGGCGGATAGAAGCCTGGATACAGCACCCCATCTCTGCACAGCGTGAAGTGTTGCAGGATCTTGTCACAGCCGCCCAATACACAGAATTTGGGAGGCAATACCATTTTTCAAGTCTTTTCACCACAAAAGCCTTCAAACAGGCTGTACCCATCCATGAGTATGAACAACTCAAGCCTTATGTGGAAAGGATCATGGCAGGTGAACAAAATATCTTATGGAATACCCCGATCAATTGGTTTGCCAAAAGCAGTGGCACCACATCAGACAAAAGCAAATTCATCCCGGTAAGTGAAGAAAGCCTGGTGGACGGCCATTTCAAGGCTGCCAAAGATGTGCTCACCCTATACTACATGTACAATCCCGAATCAGACCTGCTGACTGGCAAAGGCCTGGTTATCGGAGGAAGCCATACCATCAGCAATCTCCATGAAGAGGCGCATTTTGGCGACCTCAGTGCCGTACTGATGCAAAATACCCCCTTTTGGGGCAACTGGATCAGAACCCCCGAATTGAAGATCGCCCTAATGGACGAATGGGAGAGCAAAATTGAAATGCTAGCAGAAACCACCCACGCGGAAAATGTAACATCGGTATCCGGCGTACCCACCTGGACGCTCGTGCTGTTCCAAAAAATCCTGGAACAGACCGGCAAACAAAATATGAAAGAGGTGTGGCCATCACTGGAGCTATACCTCCATGGAGGCGTTTCCTTCCATCCCTACCGGGATCAATTCAAAAAACTGATTGGCGAGGATATCCACTACCTCGAAATGTACAATGCCAGTGAGGGTTTTTTTGCCGCACAAGACATTCCAGGCTCCGACGGCATGTTGCTGTTCCTCGATCATGGCATCTTTTATGAATTCATGCCTGTTGAAGAATATGGAAAGGATGAGCCTAAAACCATTGGCCTCCGGGATGTTGAACTGAACCGACACTATGCCCCTGTCATCAGCACCAATGGCGGACTATGGCGTTATCTTATCGGAGATACGATTGAATTCACCAGCCTCCAGCCCTTTCGGATCAAGGTGAGCGGCAGACTGAAATTGTATATCAATGCTTTTGGTGAGGAACTGATCATCGACAATGCAGAAAGGGCGATGGCTGCCACCTGTAGCCTTACCGGCGCCATTATCGCAGACTATACCGCAGCACCGGTGTACTTCAGCACCGACGGCAATGGCGCACACCAATGGCTAGTGGAGTTTGAAAAAGAGCCAGACAACCTGCAGCAATTCACCCAGATCCTCGACGTGGAGCTCAAAAAACTGAATAGCGACTACGAAGCCAAAAGGCACAAAAGTATAGCCCTTCGTGAACCCATGGTTCAATCCATTCCCCGGGGACTGTTCAGCCAATGGCTCAAGCATAAAAACAAGCTGGGCGGTCAGCACAAAATACCCCGCCTGAGCAACGACCGGAAAATTGTGGAAGAAATCCTGAAGATGCTGGAAATTGAATAATTTCGCCCACCCTTTCAACTAATCTCTCTCAACTAAACCCTCTCAACTCTAAACTAACCCCATATGCTGCTCGAAAACAAAATCGCTATCGTTACAGGTGCCGCCCGCGGAATTGGTGAAGCCATTGCCATCAAACTGGCTGAGCATGGCGCCCATATCG
>JBDLUN010000179.1:0-4238 GCA_039805245.1 Bacteroidota bacterium | reverse complement strand
TTTCCCATGTTGGGATGTACCTCGCAAATAACAAGTTTGTTCATGCATCCACTTCTATGGGTGTGATTATCAGCGATTTGGATGAGCCCTACTGGAAGCGTAGGTATATTTATGCGGGGCGGTTTGCTGCCGCGGAATGATATTTCCTGGATAGCCTTCTTTTGCCATAAAATACACCTGCAGCAAGTAAGATACCTATGCCGCCATCTACTGGAATGTCACCCATATCCGGCGGATTATCTAATGCTGCTGTACCAAGATCATCAAAAAGCGCATCGAGAAAAAAGCGGTCAATTCTGACTCTCCCTTCACTTTGAAAGTCAATTTTCTCAAATGTGTTTTCGTTGATGTAAATGGTTTCCTCTTCAGCAAGTAACCGGTGAGGTAGCGAATTGAAAGCGGTGAAACAAAGCAGTGCAATGTAAATTCTTTTCATATCGTGATTTTTTCCCCACCTCCAAAGAAGTGGGGAATGATGGTTATTGGTGAATGAATGGATTGGTTTGGCGTTCCTGATTGCTGAAAATCACAGTGAAATGATAGTTGCCTTTGGACAGTCTGTTGAGTTTAAGCATATGCAGGATTTCATCGGGCGTCTCAAATGATCCGCGTTGGATGAGCCTGCCCTGCATATCCATAACCATCCATGTTTGTGGTTTGGCCTGTTGGTGCACAATGGCAGCCTGCAACAATTCATTAACGTTGCCATTGTTTCTGATGGTTACATAATCGCCATCGGTTGCTGTAGGGATACCTGCGGGATTGGCATGCAGCTCCAGGCGATCTGCTTCGTACAATTTGGCAGCCTGATAAGTATAACCGGTTTTGACACTGGTAAGCCGCACATATTTACCTGCAGTTTTATCGAACAGGAAATACCTGTTGGTTTCATCCAGTGTTCCTATACGCTCTAATGCTATGGTGATGCTGCCTGTTTTAGGCGACCTCACAGCAATGGGGTAGATGCGCATGGTTTTGCCTGGAACTTCCAAAGGCCTGTCAAATTGCAGTGACAAAGCTGTACCTTCTTTGTTGAGGATGCTGAGGTCGACACCAGCTGTTCTCACCATCGAAAGGGCATCATAACGGCGATCAAAACCATTGGTGGCATCCTGTTGGCTGAGGTCGAGATAAACCTGATCTGCTACAGGGTTGCCCTGTCCGCTGCCATAGATTTTCCATCCGGCCAATTTGCTCCGTTGCTCTGCAGTAGTTTGAGCTATTTCATTGACTAGCTTGTTTTTGCCAAGGTGAGAGAAAGCTGTTGTTGTTACAGTCTTGGCATCCTGGGGGATGGACAGGGTAGCTTCTGCAGCTGTTGCACGCACAAAGAATCCTTCACCGGATTGGATGATCTGATCCGATCCATTTGTTCCTGTCAATCCATTATGGGAAGTCCAGTTCTGTGCTTCCGGATCCCAACCGTATTTGGCACTTTCAACATTGGTTTTGATGATGGAAGGATGGCTCCAATCAATGCTTGACGCAAAGGGGTTGCTGATCATATTCCAACCGGAGGTTAAGAGCCCGGGTGTGTATGATAGTGGAATGGATACTGCTTCACCATTTTCTCTCAGCAATCCGTATGATTTCATCCTGATGCCATCGGCATCGAGGGTACCGCCGGAAGCCGACAAGCCTTGTTGGCTGCCATAGACCCAGGCAGAAATGCCTGAGTTAAGTGGGATACTATCGTTGATGCTGGTGAAATTACGGTATCCTGCCCCCCTGTTCAGTGGCGGGGTAACATCACCATTTTGTTCAATGTAGTGCATCATGGAACGGGAGCTGGCATTGAAGTCAATCGACATTCCTGAAATGGCAGACAACGGGGTACCTGTTTGGTAAGGGAAGCCGAGCAAACGCCAATGTTTTCTTCTGTTGCCTAGAAGGTACCTTTCCACCTGAACAAGCCCTGATATACCAGAAGTGGTTTCATGGCTGGAGATGCGCGCTGTGCTTGTTGGTGTTGACAGCAGCACGAGGTTGCTGTCTGACCGCAACACACCTCCAAGGAGGTCAACACTGCCCAGGATGCCAAGGGTATTGCCCAGTGCAACTTCCTGATTGCTGTTTTTGTTGATTCTCAGCTGTTTCAATACATTGGTGGTGCCGGGAATGGATTGGTCGAAATGAACCGTATCGGATGTGGCAAATTTCTCATAATATAGGATGGCGAGGCTATCGCCCCTCAGGGTTGCCTGATTGTTCAGGTCTCCGTTGAGAATAAGTCTTTGTCTGTTGATGGCCAGGTAAGCACCGGAATCCATATGCAGATCGCCTACAACTGTTTCCCCGGTGAGGTGTGGAAATGAAGGTACTGCCAAAGGAACCCTGATTTCAGTGCCATCTTCAGGAACACCGGTAGGCGACCAGTTTTCAGGATTGCTCCAACTGCTGTCGACCTCTCCATTCCATTGCTTTCCGGATATTACCGCTAAATCAAACTTTACGGAATCGGAGCCTTCGGGATAGTGCGCGTATAAAGTATAGGTAGTATTTGAGCTCAGCTGGGTTGGGGTACCGTCAAGTTTGATACTGTTCCCAATTATTGAGATCATAATGCCCGCTGGGAGGTCTGGAACAACCTCTATTCCACTGGTAACCACTTCCCTGATCAGGTGGTTTGCAGAGTCTGCCACAAGTAGGTTACCAAGCATATCAAAGGCAAGGCCTTGGGGGCCGTTGAATTGGGCTACCGTACTTACGCTATCTAAGAATTTAGCTTTGGTGCCGGCAATAACCCTGGTGAAACCGGATGTATCTACTCTTTTGATCTGGTTATTGCCTTTGTCTGATACATAGAGCCAGCCCTGTGGAGTGACAACTATGCCTTGTAGATCATTGAACCTGGCGGCAGATCCGATACCATTAACATTTCCTGCTTCCTCTCCACCGGCAAGGGTGCTCACCAGGCCAGCTGTTGTCAGTTTCCTGACACGGTTTTTATCGGTAAAGTAAACAGTTCCGTCTGCTGCAACAGCAATTCCTTTGGGGTCTGCCAAGCCGGCAACAGTAGGGCCTGATCCGTCAGCATGGGTTTTCCGCGTGGAGCTTCCTGCTACTGCGGTTGTGGTTCCGGCGGAAGGGTTGATGCGGACAATTCTGTTGTTCAACCTGTCTGTGACATAAATCAAACCCGCTGGCGTGGAAGCTGTTTCCCAAGGCAACCGGTATAGGGTGGATGCAATTGTTCCGGTTGATTCACCTGCAGTAGTGGCTGATCCGGAATACAAGGTAACATCACCCTGCAGTGTCATGAGCCGAAGTGAATTGCCCTGGGCTATGAGGAAATTATCGTTTTCCAACTGATGGATATGGTTGGGTAAATTGAAACTTGCTGCGGATCCGTTACCGTTTGTTTCACCGACAAATCCGTCTCCTGCAAAATGGGTAACAATGCCCTCAGGTGTCTTTTTTCGAATACGCATGTTCCTCTTGTCTGCTACGTAAAGATTGGATTCATAATCTGACGCAACTCCTGTTAAACCATTATATCGTGGCTTTTGTACAACACTACCATTGCTATTGTCTGAGCCCGGGACTCCAACTTCACCTGAATTCGTAGATGTTAACCCAAATTTGGCAAAACTAGTTTCATCATTGGAAATAGATGCAATGGGCATTGAAATAAAGTCTTTATTTACAGATGCGGTGAATTGGGTATTAAGTGCAGTGAAAGCAGGTTTGGCTTTGGTTTTGATGTCTAGGCCAATTGCAACCGTATCCCTGCCGAAATAATTGTTTCCTTCAACCAGGAAGATGCCCGTACCTGCTCCTGATGAAATGTTGATGTTGTCTATACCGTGAACATCTGTTGCCCCTCCGGTTCTTGCTTTGAATACATGCAACCAAGTGGATTTGTTGGCAGACAAATAGTCTGCAGGCAGGCTGATGTTGGTAAAGACATGGGTGTTGTTCACATGCATATTCAATTTGCCTAAACTATCGATTTGGATCAGGATCTTGAGTTCTTTGCCTATCCAATCAGTAGCATTGTGAAACGCAAGCATGGTTCCAGAAACAGTGGTTTGGAGGCTGGATACTGCACCATAGTGCAGTCTAATACCTGGGGAACCTCCTGTATAGGTTGCAAATGATATTGATATCTTAGAACCTGATCCAATTTCAGCAGCAGGTGAAACTCCGGTAGCAGAGGCATCTGGCGCAAAGCTGTAGCTGAAACCATCGGCGCCGCCGGTTCTTTTGGAAGTGCGGGCGGTAAAGGCTATGCGCAT
>JBDLUN010000178.1:0-21388 GCA_039805245.1 Bacteroidota bacterium | reverse complement strand
CATGCCAATGAGCGAAAATTTTGTTTCTGCCATTGAGAAAGGATATGCCTGCAGTGGGGACCATATCGTTGTTGGCAGGGCCTTGTTGAATGGGCAGGTTGAGCCTGCAGATGTCAAGTTGCCTTTGTCGATGCTCAACCGCCACGGCTTGATTGCCGGTGCCACGGGTACGGGCAAAACCAAGACCCTGCAGATGCTCAGCGAGCAGCTGAGCGACAGCAGTGTTCCTGTTTTGCTCATGGACATCAAAGGTGACCTCAGCGGCATTGCAGCCATGGGTACTGCAGGTGAACGCACCCTCAACCGCTATCAGCAGTTGGGAATGACCTATACACCGGCATCTTTTCCTGTTGAGCTCTTCACCCTCAGCGACCAGCCTGGTGTGCGCTTGCGTGCAACAGTCAGCGAATTCGGTCCGGTTCTCCTCAGCAAGATTCTTGGGCTCAATGATACGCAGGGTGGTGTGGTAGCCATCATTTTCAAGTATTGCGACGACAATAAAATGCCCCTGCTCGATTTGCAAGACCTCATCAAGGTATTGCAATATGTGGGTGATGAAGGAAAAGAAGAAATAGAAAAGCTTTACGGCAAAGTCTCTACCACATCCACCGGAACAATCCTTCGCAAGGTGATTGAGTTGCAGCAACAGGGGGCAGACCAATTTTTTGGAGAGAAAAGTTTTGAGGTGGAAGACCTCATGCGCATCAGCAGTGATGGCAGGGGTGTGATCAATGTGCTCCGCGTAACCGATATGCAGGATCGCCCCAAGCTCTTTTCCACCTTCATGTTGCAGTTGCTTGCAGAGCTGTATGCCTCTTCTCCTGAGGAAGGCGACCTCGACAGGCCCAAGCTGATATTGTTTGTTGATGAGGCCCACCTGATTTTCAATGAAGCCAGTGATGCCTTGCTCGACCAGCTCGAGATGGTCATCAAGCTTATCAGGTCCAAAGGCATTGGTATCATTTTTTGCACCCAGAACCCCCAGGATGTTCCTGCACCGATACTCAGTCAGCTTGGACTCAAAATACAACATGCCTTGAGAGCTTTTACTGCAGCTGACCGGAAGACCATCAAGCAGGCTGCAGAGAATTTTCCCGTTACTGATTTTTACCAGACCGATGAGCTCATTACCCAGCTTGGCATTGGCGAAGCCCTGGTAACCCTGCTCAATGAGAAAGGTATTCCCACACCGCTGGTACATACCTTATTGTGCACGCCACGCAGCAGGATGGACGTGCTTACTGACCAGGAGATTACAGCATTGGCGGGCTCCAGCAAGCTGGTGGCCAAATATGCCGGGGAGATCAACAGCGACAGTGCTTATGAGATTCTCACCCGCAAACTTGAGGCGGCAGCAGCACCCGTGGAAGATGATAAGCCCGCTAGAGGGAGTGCTCCCAAAGAAGAGAGTATTTTCGACAATCCTGTAGTAAGGGAGGTGGGCAAAACAGCTGCAACAATCATCACCAGGAGTCTGCTTGGTGCGTTGGGATTGGGAGGCAGAAGCTCCAGGCGAAAAAGTCTGTTTTGATGAGTCTTTTGAAAAGTATTACCTTTCAAGCCTCCACAAAATGAAAATACACTTGAAAAAACTCATCTTACCCGTATGCATCATGCTGCAGTGTCTGTTGCAGGCACAGGAGGGAAAACCCAATATACTCGTCATTTTTTCTGACGACCATACTGAGCAGGCCATCAGTGTTTATGGCAGCAAGTTGATGCAAACTCCCCATATCGACAGGATTGCCCGGGAAGGGGCACTCATGCAAAACGTATTTGTTACCAACTCCATCTGCGCACCCAGCCGCGCTGTATTACTGACCGGCAAATACAGCCATATCAATGGTTTGCGCGACAATGGCCCGAGGCGGTTTTTCGACCCGGCGCAGCAGCAGGTTCAGAAAGTGCTGGCAGCCGGCAATTACCAAACGGCTTGGATAGGCAAATGGCATTTGCATTCCTTGCCCAACGGTTTTGATTTTTGGCGGATATTGCCGGATCAGGGAAATTATTTCCAGCCCGATTTCATCCACATGAATAAGGACACCGTGCGCCACAAAGGTTATGTAACCAATGTGATCAGTGATTTTGCCCTTGAATGGCTTGATGGGCGGGACAAGCAGAAGCCCTTTTTCCTGGTGGTGGGTGAGAAAGCCACACACCGGAATTGGATGCCGGATCCGCAGGATCTCAAAGAGTTTGAAGACAAGGTTTTTCCTTATCCCGCCAATTTCAACGACGATTACAAGGGCAGGCGTGCAGCTATGGAGCAGGATATGACCATCGACAAGACCATGCTCATTCATGACGACCTCAAGATTGGTGTGGATTACAACAAGCGCGGCATGTTCGGCAGGATGTCTCCTGAAGAGAAAGCGGCCTATAAGGCTTATTTTGATAAAGCAGAGGCAGAGTATAATCAGATTAAACACGACAGTGCCGCATTGGTGCGCTGGAAATACCAACGTTACCTCCGGGATTATCTCGCAACGGCGAGGTCTATGGATCGCAATATCGGCAGGATATTACATTATCTTGATTCAACGGGGTTGGCCAAGAATACGGTGGTCATTTATACCTCAGACCAGGGATTTTATATGGGAGAGCATGGTTGGTTCGACAAGCGGTTCATGTATGAAGAGAGCCTCCGTACACCCTTCGTCATCCGCCATCCCGGAAACATCAATCCAGGAACCGTCAGAAGTGAAATGGTCGTGAACATCGATTTTGCGCCCACCATTATTGATATGGCTGGACTGCAGGTGCCAGCAGATATGCAGGGCAAGAGCTTCAAGAATATGCTCAGCGGAGTCGGACGTCAAGCCTGGCGTGATGCCTTGTACTACCATTATTACGAATATCCTGAGCCACACCGCGTGGCGCCACATTTTGGCATCAGAACAAACAACTACAAGCTCATCAGGTTTTATGGTCCCCACGACAGTTGGGAGTTGTTTGATCTTGAAGAGGACAGGGCGGAGATCAACAACCTTATTGATGACCCGGGCAAAAAGGGTGTTGTAGATGACCTTAAAAAACGCTTGAGGGAATTGATTATCCAATACAAGGATGAAGACGCCTTGAAGATCATCACTAAAGGATGATTGTCAGTCGGAAAATAAAATCCTTTTTCAATCCGGAACATTTTCAAGGTTGGGGGCGGCAGCGCAATTATTTTGAAGGCTGGTACTTCAAGGTTGTCAGTGCAGACGGTTCAAGGGCATTTGCCTTCATACCCGGCATTGCGATGGATGCCGATGGCCATGCCCATGCCTTTGTGCAGGTGCTCGACGGCAAACGGAAAACTGCAGCCTATCATCGTTTCGATGCAGACGATTTCAGACCTGCAGCCGATCGTTTTTATGTAGAAGTTGCTGGCAGCAGTTTCTCTCAGGAAAGCATCCAACTCGATCTCGAAGGGCTTTCCGGCAACTTGCATTTCACCGGTAATGTGCCCTGGCCCAAACCATTTTATGCCCCGGGTATTATGGGGCCTTTTTCATTCGTGCCCTATATGGAATGCTATCATGGCATCGTAAGCATGGATCATGCCATTAGCGGTATGCTTTACCATGGTGGAGAAGCCATTGACATGGATGGAGGGAGAGGCTATATTGAGAAAGATTGGGGTCGTTCATTTCCATCAGCCTACATGTGGATGCAATGCAATCATTTTCAAGAAAGTGGCATCTCGCTGAAAGCCTCTGTGGCGCGTATACCCTGGCTGGGTAGGGGATTCACCGGTTTCATCAGCGGCTTGTGGCTCGGTGACAGGCTGATCCGCTTTACCACATACAATGGGACCGTTTTGCGCAAATGCAGGGCAGACACTGGCAAAGTGGAATTGGTGCTGGAAAATCCCTGGTACACGATGCAAATAGCGGTTGACCGTGACGGCACTACAGCCCTTGCATCACCGATTATGGGGATGATGGATGGAAGGATTGAGGAGAGCATGACATCAGCCATGCGGGTCCAGCTGACCCATAGGCAGTCGCGAAAGATAGTTTTTGAGGGACAAGGAAACCATGCAGCTGTTGAAGTGGCTGGAGAAGTGGATCGGATTATGACCAAACTCAGTGTATAGGATGAGATTAGTTTTATAGATAATTAACCGAAAGGGATGAAGTTGCGTATACCAACTGCATCCCGTTGATAACCCATTACACCATGCCTACTGTAGAAGCACCAACCCTTAACAATTGGTTTCAATCCATAGAAAAATCCTCAAGCGGCAGACAAAAACAAATTGATTTCAGTCGCCTCGGTGAAATCCTGCAAAACCTGGGAGACAATGCGTGGGCACATGATTTTGCCACTGGCAACACCTGGTACAGTGCCGACTACAATATTTTTATTGGGTACAGTAATCGCGATATTACATCCAGGAAGGCGGATTTGCTGTGGTGGCAAAGTATTCATCCAGATGATCTTTACTTGATTAAAGAAAGTGATGCCAAGTATAAAAATGCCGAACAGGATAAACATTCCATGGAGTACCGCATAATAGATTGCAAAGGGAAGCAGCGTTGGGTACTGGACAGGGGGGTTGTTGTGGAGCGGGATGATGCAGGCAAACCCTTAGTGATTGTGGGCACCCATATCGACATGACGCCGTTACGGGATTTGCAGCATGAATTGGATGAAGTGGAGCATAAGCGGAAGCGTGAAGTGGTGGATGCTGTTATCCGCAACCTCGAGGCAGACAGGAAAATGATTGCCGAAGAATTGCATGGCAATGTGAACCAGATTTTGGTAGCTGCCCGGATGATGCTGGAATTTATTCCGGTGATGAATGAGGAGATGGGGCAGTATACTGAAAAGGTGAAGCAGATCATTTATACTGCAGTTGATGAGGTCAACAAGATTTTCAATGATATCAATCCTGATGCCCTTCAGCATGTTGCCATGGGCGATCTGATCAGGGATATGATTCAGCGCATGAACAAGGACCGCCACATCAAGGTGGAGCTTGATTTGCAAGGGTATGAAACGGTTACCAAGAAAGACCATGACCGGGAGCTCACCCTGTTGCGGGTAGTGCAGGACGCACTTCATCGGGTATTTACCTTATCAAAGGGGGAGCGTTTGACCATCAAATTGCATTGCCACCAGGAACATATGTTGTTTGAATTGTTTGCCAATGATCCCGCTTTCGACATTGAATCCGTTTCAGGGGATCTTCGCATCGTGAATCTCGCCAACCGTTGCAAACATTTCGGTGGCACTTTTCATCTTGAGAAAGCCAAGGGCGAGGGTGTATATTTTAAGGCCTCGGTTCCTTTGAGTTGAAACGGCACTATTCATCTTCGTTTACAGTATCGATTTTTTGGCTGCGGTATTATTCCAGGTAGTGGATTACCACTGAATGCGTTTACGTGATTCTACGTAATCTTTCCAAATCTCATCTCATTATCAATCAGTTATGCCTAAAATCCTTCATTTTTGTTGACCATTCAACCAGCCAATATCCCATTATGTCAAACAAAAACACCAAAAATCTGAACAACAGAGAGGATGATTCATCGTCCCATGATAACCCCAAAATTAAATATCGTCATCAAAGGGAAATTGTAGGAGCGGTCATTCAGCACATGGAGGCCGACAGGCGTGAGATTGCAACAGCACTTCATGAGAATATCAATCAGGTGCTTGCTGCAGCCAAGATGATGTTGGAGAATATGCCTTGCATCTCCAAGGAGCTCGAGTGCTATACACAGCGGGTGAGCAATATCATTGCAGCATCCGTCAATGAGCTCAACAAGCTCTGCAACAATATCAATCCGGACACCCTCAATCACATCAGTTTGGTGTCTTTGGTTGAAGACATTGTGCAGCGTGTGTCCAGGGAAAAGCAGATGTCAATCCACTTCGACGGCAGCGGTTATCTTGCAACCCTTGAAAAAAATCCGGCCCATGAGCTAACCATGTTGCGCATTATACAGGAATCCATTTACCGGATTCTGACTTCATCCAATGCAACCAAAGTATCCATAGTGCTGGAGACGCTTGATTACAGTATGCATTTGGAGATGGTGTGCAATGATGAAAGGATGCAGGTACAGGAACTCAAGCAGGATATTGCCATCCTCAATTTGTATAACAGGAGCGCGCATTATGGGGGCTCATTCCGGATGGAAAGACCCTCCAACAGGGAGTTCGTTATTGTGGCGACCATCCCCAACCATGAACAGGTTGATACCCGGGTCAACTAGGCCATTCATTTGACTTCTTCAAAATCAATATAGTCGTCGTCTGATGCCCGTGAAGATTTTTTAGCCGGTTCGGGCTGTGGTTGTTTTTGCTGACGAGATTGTTGCCGGAAGAATTCCTGTTGTTGTTCCTTGACGGCATCAAATTGCCTTTTTACCTGACGGGTCGTTTTGATGAGCGGTAGCAGGAATTCAAAGAGGAAGCGGTATCCAAAATAAATGGCGAAGCCTATGAGAATATAACGCAACATCATGCGAAGATAATCAAATAAAAATCATGTTTTGGGCTGATGCAAATCAGTAATGGTGCCTGATAAAGACCTAACTTTAATTTAGTACAGTTTCAAACAAGCAATACTACCATGGCCAACGAAACATTCAGTGAGTTTTATCAGGAGAACAGCAAGCTCTTGTCTGAGTATCTTGACACCCGCCTGCAGCTGATCAGGCTCATGGCCATCAGAACCATTTCCCGCACTTTCAGCATGTTCATTGTGGTTTGTTTGGTCAGTTTCATGGTACTCTTCTTCCTTCTTTTTTTGGTGATTTCCTTTTCTTGGTTGATGGCTGATGCCACCGGCAGTGCAGCCCTTGGCTTTCTTTGCGGCGCCGGCGTCTTTCTGTTGATCCTGGTGTTGGGCATCATTTTCCGAAAGCCTTTATTCCTTAACCCACTCATCCGCTTGTTCATCCATACTTCCACCCAGGAAGAGGATGAGGATGACCAATACTGAAACCATGAGCAGACCTATCCGCAACATCCATGCCCTTAACAGGGCCATACATGAGTTGAAAGACCGGCAAAAGGAGCTGGAGGGCAAATTGGAGCAGAATTTCCAGCACCTCAGCGGCAATTATATGAGTATGGGTATGAATTCCCTTTTTGGCGGGAAAAAGGCCCGGAGTAATTTTTGGGCTGATTTGGCTACCCGGGTTATGGAGAGTGAAAAACTCCAGACGGGGGTGGGTAATCTGGTGGGGAAACTGGCCGACAAGGTTGGGGAGGCTTTCAGCAAAAACAGTTGAGTGGAGTTTTTTGACAATTACCCAGAAATACCTATCTTTGCATCGGAACAATGAATATCGAAGGGAACGGAAGCGTTCCCTTCTTTTTTTCCAGCACCATGGCAACAACAGAAAAAGCAGATCAGGTCAGGCAGCTTGCGGAGGAATTGCTCCGGGAGGAACCCCAGTATTTTGTAGTGAAGGTCGATGTCAGACCCATCAATAACATCAGCGTATATGTTGATGGGGATGCCGGTATCACCATTGAAAAATGTGTGAAACTGAATCGCGCCTTGTACAAGCAGCTGGTGGAGCAGGAGATCTGCAAGGACGGAGAATTCGCGTTGGAGGTATCCTCTCCCGGAGTCGATGAACCCCTTGTGTTGTACCGCCAATATCTGCGCAACGTAGGCAGGAGTGTTCATGTGGAACTGCAGGATGGACGTCAGTTTGACGGACTTTTGTTGGCCGCTGATGAACAAGGGATAGAATTGGAAGAAGTGCAGGGTAAGGGCAAAAAGAAAGAGGTGGTCAAACATTTTTTGTTGTTTGGCGACCTCAAAAAGACCACAGTCAACATTGTATTTTAACCATAAGACAAGAACACAAAAAGGATAAGTTATGGCCAGTATCAACCTGATCGAATCATTCCAGGATTTCAAGGAAGCGGAGAATATCGATCGTCCCACCCTCATGAAAGTCCTTGAGGATGTATTCAAAACCCTGCTGCGCAAAAAATACGGTTCTGATGAAAGTTTTGACGTTATTGTCAATACCGAAAAAGGCGACCTTGAAATTGTTCGCCACCGTATGATTGTAGAAGATGGTGCTGTGGAAAACCCGCTCATGGAGATTGAATACAGCGAAGCCATCAAGATTGAGCCCGATTTTGAGGTGGGTGAAGAGTTGTATGAGGAGGTGGATATTATGGATTTCGGTCGCCGTGCCATCTTGGCTGCCAAGCAGACCCTGGCCAGCCGTATTGGTGATCTCAAGAAGAATGCTTTGGTCAAAAAATATGGCGACCGTGTAGGTGATATCATCAATGCGGAAGTTTACCAGGTTTGGAAGAAGGAAGTGCTCCTTATCGACGAAGATGGCAATGAGTTGATTCTCCCCAAGTCTGAACAGATTCCTTCTGATTATTTCAAGAAAGGTGAAAGCATCCGCTCTGTCATCAAGAAGGTGGAGTTGCGAAACAATAATCCTGTTATTGTGCTCTCCAGGACCCATCCATCATTCCTTGCCAAGTTGCTGGAAATTGAAGTACCTGAAATCTTCGACGGCCTCATTGTTATCCGTAAGATTGTACGGGAGCCCGGCGAGCGTGCCAAGGTGGCTGTAGAAAGCTATGACGACCGTATTGACCCGGTAGGTGCTTGTGTGGGTATGAAAGGTAGCCGTATCCATGGCATTGTGAGGGAGTTGAAGAATGAGAATATTGATGTGATCAATTTCACCAACAATATCCAGCTGTTGATTCAGCGTTCACTGACACCGGCCAAGATTACCCGCATGAATATCGATAACGAAGGCAAGCGGGCTGAAGTGTATGTGTCTCCAGATCAGGTATCGCTGGCTATCGGCAAACGTGGTGTCAACATCAAATTGGCTGAAGAGCTCACCGGTTTTGATATTGATGTGTATCGCGACAATGAAGGCGAAATGGCTGAGTTTGATATCGACCTGGAAGAGTTCAGTGATGAGATTGAAGGTTGGGTTATTGAGGAATTGAAGCGCATCGGTTGTGATACTGCCCGCAGTGTATTGGACCTGACTGCTACTGAATTGGAGCGCAGGACCGATCTGGAAAAGGAAACCATCGAAGAGGTTAGGGACATCCTGAGGGCAGAGTTCGAAAAGGATTAATCAGGATTGAGCGCGTCAAGTTAAAGGAAAAGGCAAAAAAGCGTAAGGAGGATAAATGTCAGAATTAAACACACCCAGGTTAATGGCTGCGGCCAAGGAGTTCAACATCGGAAAGGATACATTGGTTGACTTCCTGGTCAGTAAGGGATTCAGCAAGGATGATCTCAAACCAACGTCTAAGTTGACGGAAGAGATGTATCATTCTCTGCAACAGGAGTTCTCATCAGACAAGGCTGCCAAGGCCAAGAGTGATGCTATTGAGATCCCCAAGGGTTCCATGGCGGAGACCAAGAAAAAGAAAGATGAGGAAGAGATCCTGTTCAAAAAGGATGCCAAGAAGAAAGTAGAGGTGGCGCCTCCGCCACCACCGGCACCTGTAGCGGTTGAACCTGAAGTGGTGGTAGTGCCCGAACCCGAGCCGGAGCCAGAACCGGAGCCGGAAGTGGAATTGCCGGTCGTTGAACCGGAAACCGCTCCAGAACCGGAGCCTGCAGTGGAAGAGCCTGCACCACCTGTTGCAGATGCAGCAACGCCAGAAGTAAGTGTGCACAAAATTGAGGCACCTGAATTGAATGGTCCCAAGATCCTGGATAAGATTGACCTTGCAGCTATTGAATCCAGCACGCGACCCAAGCGCACTGTGGCGCCGCCTAAACTGGCAACACCAGAACCTGCCCCAAGGCCTGTGACCCCTGTGCCGCCGGCACCAGTGAGCAAGCCTGTTGCAGAAGAGAAGGAAGTGCCCAAAGCGCCTGAAACGGAAATTGTCAAAATAGAAGCACCGGAACTGGAAGGTCCGAAAATCGTCGGTAAAATCGAACTCAAACCAGAGTTGGACGACAGGAACAGGGGTGCCGATGAAAAGCGCAAACGCAAGCGTATCCCGATAGAAAAGAAGGAGCCGGAAAGGCAGAAACCTTCCATCCAGAAAAGTGGTCCTGCTCCGCAGCGCACCACCACTCCTCGTCCGGGTGCACCCCGTGTGGTGAGGAAGGGCGAAGTGAAGGAAATCGACGAAAAAGAAATCCAGAACAAAATCAAGGAAACACAGGCCAAACTCTCTGGAGGCGGTGGTTCCAAAGCCAAAATCACCAAGTCCAAGCTCCGCCGCCTCAAGCGCGAAGAGATGGAAGCCGGTGCGGATGGCGAGAACGATAACAAGATCCAGGTCACTGAGTTCATCAGTGTAAGTGAATTGGCCAGCTTGTTGGATGTGAACTTTGCAGAGATCATCGGCAAGTGTATGAGTCTGGGCATCATGGTTTCCATCAACCAAAGGCTCGACGCAGAGGTGATTGAACTTGTAGCCGGCGAGTTTGGCTATGAAGTGGAATTCATCGATATGGAGAAGCAGATGGAGATGGAAGAGGAGGATGAAGAAGATGCACCTGAAAGCCTTTCACCCCGTGCGCCTATTGTTACCATCATGGGTCACGTTGACCATGGTAAAACATCTTTGCTTGACTATATCCGCAATGCCAATGTGGTTGCAGGTGAGGCTGGGGGCATTACCCAGCATATTGGTGCCTACCACGTGGAAGTGCCTGGAGGCAAATCCATTACCTTCCTGGATACCCCTGGTCACGAGGCCTTTACGGCGATGCGTGCCCGCGGTGCCAAGGTTACAGATTTGGCTATCATCGTGATTGCTGCTGATGATGCCGTGATGCCGCAAACGAAGGAAGCAATCAGTCACGCCCAAGCAGCAGGCGTACCGATGATTTTTGCAATCAATAAGATTGATAAAGACGGAGCCAACTCCCAGAAAATTTACGAACAGCTTTCACAGATGAACATCCTCGTTGAAGAATGGGGTGGCAAATACCAAAGTCAGGAAATTGCGGCCAAATCAGGTCTCAACGTCGACAAACTGCTGGAGAAAATCCTGCTGGAAGCGGAATTGCTTGAGTTGAAAGCCAACCCAGAAAAAGATGCTACAGGAACGGTAATTGAGGCTACACTCGACAAAGGACGTGGTTATGTTGCCACCATCCTTGTTCAAAATGGTACTTTGCATCAGGGTGATCTGGTGGTAAGCGGTCAGCATTACGGTCGTGTGAAAGCCATGATGAACGAGAGGAACAAAAGGGTAGATGCCATACCGCCGGCATCACCAGTATTGATTCTGGGTCTCAATGGTGCGCCACAGGCTGGTGAGAAATTCAAGGTTTACCAGGATGAATCAGAAGCCAAGGAGGTTGCAGGCAGGAGAGCCCAGATCATGCGTGAGCAGGGCATCCGCACCAAGAAACATATCACACTCGACGAGATCGGAAGAAGGCTTGCTCTTGGCAACTTCAAGGAACTCAACATCATCATCAAAGGTGACGTGGATGGTTCAGTAGAAGCGTTGAGCGATTCACTCCAGAAATTATCTACTGCTGAGGTGGCCATCAAGGTGGTACACAAGGCGGTGGGTCAAATCACTGAAAGTGACGTATTGCTGGCCACTGCATCCGATGCGATCATTGTGGGCTTCAACGTCCGTCCGTCACTACAAGCCAACAAAATTGCCGAGAACGAAGGCGTACAGATCAAGCTCTACTCCATCATCTACAACGCGATAGAAGAAATCAAGAGTGCTATGGAAGGCTTGCTTGAACCGAAGGTGGAAGAGAAAATTGTGGCCAATGTGGAGATCAGGGAAGTATACAAATTTGATAAAGCAACAGTTGCCGGTTGTTATGTGCGGGATGGTAAGATCAGCCGGAACAGCAAAATTAGGGTTATCCGTGACGGTATCGTGGAATATCCGAGGGGTGAGGGACAAAGTGCCGAACTGGGCAGCTTGAAGCGTTACAAGGATGACGCCAAGGATGTCAGTGCAGGTATGGAATGTGGTCTTACCGTCAAAAACTACAGCGATATCCGTGTTGGTGATGTGATTGAAGCCTTCGAAGAGACTGAAGTGAAGAGGACGTTGTAGAGTTTAGAGTTGAGAGTTTAGCGTTGAGGTATAACTATTCATTAACCATAATGATGTTAAATTGTGCTCAGGAACATGTTTATGAAAAAAATACTGGTTTTTGCTTTCATCCTGCTCGCAGCACAGGTGGCCACTGCGCAGTCTGCCAGACTGCTTGCTGATAAGATTGTAGCCATTGTGGGGGATAAGATTGTGTTGAGAAGCGATCTCGTGAATTATATTGATGACATGAAGCGCGGAGGAACGGAAGTTCCGGAGAATGCGGATTGTTTTATTCTGGAGCGGATGATGCAGGATAAGGCCTTGATTTTGCAAGCAGAAAAGGATTCATTGCCTGTTTCTGATGAAGAGGTTGAAGCCGAGTTGGATCAGCGTATCCGCTACTTCATCATGCAGTATGGTGGTAAGGAAGCCTTTGAGCAGATTGCCGGCAGAACCATCTATCAGGTGAAAGAAGATTTCAGAAAGTCGATCAGGGAAGGCAGACTCGCCAAATCCATGCGTGAGAAAATCGTGGAATACGTCAAGATCACCCCTAATGAAGTAAGGGATTACCATAGCAGGATTCCGAAAGACAGCCTTCCGTTTTATGAAACAGAACTGGTGATCGGGCAGATTGTGATGCATCCCAAAGCGGGGCGGGAACTCGAGAAATTCGCACAGGATGAATTGGCTGATTACCGGAGACAGATTGAAGCCGGACTGAAGTCTTTTGAAACCATGGCCAGACTCTATTCCGAGGATCCGGGCAGCAAGCAGAACGGAGGCCGGTATGAAATCAACAAAGCGCAAAAAGATTGGGATCCAGACTTCAAAAATGCCGCATTCAGGTTGAAAGAAGGTCAGGTATCACCCGTCATCAAATCCAAATTCGGATACCATATCATCCAAATGGTCAGTCGCAATGGTGATGATGCCGTCATCCGTCATATTCTCCGCATACCGCAGTTGTTGGACGAAGATGTTGAGCTGGCTAAGAAAAAGTTGGATTCCGTCCAGACAAAACTTGTGGAAGGTGCGCTCACTTTTGGTGAGGCAGTGGACAAATTCAGTGATGACCAGAACAGTAAATTCACTGGGGGCATCATGAGCGGACAGGGTGGCAATTTTGTTACCATTGATGAATTGGACAAGAATCTGATTCCATATCTCGATAAAATCAAGGTGGGTGAATACTCCCAACCAATGGTGTACAAGGATGAGCAGGATAAGCAGGCTGTGCGCATTGTTTACCTGCAAAACAGAACCGAGCCACACCGTGAAAACCTCCGTGACGATTACGACCGGATTGCACAGCGTGCATTGGCGGAAAAGAAAGAGCGTACTGTGGAGCGTTGGTTTCAGGGAAAACTACCCACCTATTACGTGATGGTGGATAGGGATTACCAGCAATGTGAATCCTTACGCAAGGCATTTCCCAACTACGTAAGCAAGTAGATAACATGAGCGATCCCATTAAACACGAATGTGGTCTGGCATTCGTCAGGCTGTTGAAGCCATTTTCCCATTATCAGCAGAAACATGGATCAGCCTTGTACGGCCTCAACAAGCTGTACCTCCTGATGGAGAAACAGCACAACCGGGGTCAGGATGGTGCAGGCATAGCGGCTGTGAAACTGAATGCTGAGCCAGGTTACCCTTTTATGCACCGGTTGCGGAGCGTTGCCCCACAAGCCATAGCAGATATTTTCGCCCAGGTGGGTAAGGAGATCAATGAATTGGAGCGCTATCAGCCGGAAATCCGCAAACATCCCGGATTGATGAAGGGTCATCTGAACTTCATGGGTGAGTTGCTGTTGGGCCATTTGCGTTATGGTACACAGGGCAAAAACAACGCAGAATTCTGTCATCCTTTCATCAAAAGACATATCATTCCCGCGCGCAATCTGGCCTTGGCGGGTAACTTCAACCTGGTGAACACTGAAGAGCTTTTCAGTTTGGTAGATATAGACCCAGGAGATTTTCAGAAGCAAAGTGATCTCGCCGCTATGATGGAAGTGGTGCACCATTTCCTGGTGAAGGCCGATGAAGCCAACCCCGGAAATATGTCAGTTGCAGAAATCCTGAAACAGGCATTCTGCCATTTTGATGGCGGGTACAATGTCTGCGGACTTATTGGCAACGGTGATGCCTTTGTTATCCGTGATGCCCATGGAATCAGGCCTTCCTATTACTATATCAATGAAGAAGTGATTGTTGCCGCATCAGAGCGCGCAGCGATCAGAACCAGTTTCAATGTAGGTGAGAATGAAGTGAAGGAACTCATGCCTGGTGAGGCCCTTATTGTGAAGAGTGATGGCAGTTGGACAATCACGCAGGTTCTGGAACCCAAAGAAAGAAAAGCCTGCAGCTTTGAGCGGATTTATTTTTCCCGCGGTAGTGATGAGAAAATCTACCGGGAGCGCATCGGCTTGGGTTACAGGCTTAGCACCAATGTGCTGAAAGCCATCAACAACGATCTGAAACATACCATCTTTTCATTCATACCCAATACTGCAGAGGTGGCCTTTTATGGGTTACTGAAGGGCATGGAGGATTTTCTGAATCAAATCAAGTTCCAGCGCATTGCTGCTTGGGGAAATGAAATTGATGCGGAGAAGCTTGCGGAGATGATCAATCGCAAGATCCGTGTGGAAAAAGTGGCTATCAAGGATGTGAAAATGCGGACCTTCATCACCGAGGATTCCAATCGCTCTGAAATGGTTCAGCACGTTTATGATATCACTTATGGAACGGTGCAAAAAGGGGTGGATACGCTGGTGATGATTGATGATTCCATTGTGCGGGGAACAACCCTCAAAGAAAGTATTGTGCGGATGTTGTCCAGGCTTGAACCCAAAAAAATAATCATTGTTTCCTCAGCCCCTCAGATCCGGTATCCGGACTGTTACGGCATTGATATGAGCAAGATTGGTGATTTCATCGCTTTCAAGGCGGCTCTTGCCCTTTTGGAAGACAGGAACCAACTGACTTTGCTCGATGAGCTGTATACCCGCTGCAAGCATTTGGAAGAGGTAGGTCAGCTCCATTCCGAAAATGTTGTTAGGCTTGTATATGCAGGCTTTACACCGCAGGAAATTTCTGCCAAGATTGCCGAACTGATTACCCCTAAAGAAGTGAAGGTCCCCGTGGAGGTGATTTACCAAACCATCGAGGACCTTCATGATGCATGCCCTGGAAACAAGGGCGACTGGTATTTTACCGGTAACTACCCCACTCCCGGCGGCAACAAAGTTGTGAACCGGGCTTTCATCAATTTCATGGAGAAACGAGACGTCAGGGGCTATTAAAGTTGAACCTCATAAGGCAGGATAAATAAGTTGAGAGTTTGGGAATTATTTTCAAACTCTCAACTTAAATCGCTCAACTAGTTATTTCAATCCATATTTATAGACATAACGGTCATTCAACTGCTTGTGTTTGTCTGTGAGGTTGACGATTCTGCCTCCAATCATTACCATGGTGATATTGCTTGAGCGCATATCCAGGATATCCCCTTCACTGATTACAATGTTGGCATCTTTGCCGTTTTCAATAGAGCCAGTCCGGTCTGCTATGCCGAGGATTTTGGCGGCATTCAGGGTGATGGCAGATAGTGCCTCTTCCTTGGACAAACCATAGGCCACAGCAGTACCCGCATTGAAAGGCAGGTTCTTGCCGCGATGCTGACCGTCTTCGTCATTGATGGCAAACAATACACCTGCCTTTTGCAGCAAAGCGGGTGTTTGGTATGGGAGGTCAACGCCATCATCCGCCAAAGTAGGCAGGGAATGCATTTGACTGAGGATTACTGGTATGCCATTTTGCTTCAAGAGATCTGCCACTTGCACACTCTCTGATGCGCCAATCAAAACGATATCGAATCCGAATTCCGTTTTGAAGTCGATGGCAGCCAAAATTTCCCTCACCACATCACAGTGTATATAAAGCTTTTGCTTTTTGGAAAATAGACCCTGAACCGCTTCAAACTTGAGGTTGGTGGCTGTATGGGATGCTTCCAATCCATAGGCTTTGGCAGCACGCAGGAATTGCTTGATTTCCTCTATCTGATCCAATCCACGCTTCACAGGGTCGCCCTGCGGTTCACGCATGCCCATAAAAGCTGCATAAGGGTTGGGCCTGTTGTAGAGGGATGGCAGGGTAAGATGAATGCCGTTGTCGGTGGCATAAGCTGCATCCTCCCAATTCCAGGCGTCCATTTGAACAACAGACGAGGAGCCGCTGATGGTACCGCCCTGTGGCACGATATTGGCATGGGTGATGCCATTCGTCTTGAGTGTATTGATCACTTTGGAATCCGTATTGTAGGCAACGAGAGATCGTATGGAAGGGTTGTATTCTCCGATTTCAACGGCATCAGCAGTGGCACGAACGCTGCTCACTTCCACCAGACCGAGGTTGGCATTGGCCAGGATCAAACCGGGATAAACATGCTTTCCTTTGGCATCCGCCACCACAGCTCCGGCTGCGGGGGTCAGGTTGGAACCCATTTCGGTGATTTTGCCGTCTTTGATGGCAATGGAGGTGTTATTCAGTACCTGGCCGTTTCCAACATGCACAGTACCGTTCATGATGTAAACGGGTGCTGTCTGCTTTGGTGCAGGGTAAACTGATTCCTGGGCCTGTGCTCCTGCCATGATGGAAAGGCAGGAGATGATATGCAATAATTTATTTTTCATGTTCATGATTTTATCCTGATTAATCCTGTTCGATGGTAAGCAGTCCATGGCTGTGATCATGGTCGCCGCAATTCAGCAATACGGAATAGCTGGGTGCAGGTGCCGCAACGGGTCCGCCTGACCTTTTTTCACCATTCATTTTCTGTATCAGCCTGCTTCTTTCTGCTGTTTGTTGTTTCCGCATTTGGGCATCCTTTTCCCTATCGAAGTACACAACACCATCCACGATGGTTTTTTCAGCGCGGGCATAGATGCTCAGTGGGTTGTCGCTCCAAAGCACCAGGTCGGCATCCTTACCTACTTTGATGCTGCCCACTCGATTATCTACATGCAGCATTTTGGCGGGATTGAGGGTGACCATTTTCAAGGCATCCACTTCAGACATGCCGCCGAATTTGATGCTCTTGGCAGCCTCCTGGTTCAGGCGGCGGGCCATTTCGGCATCATCAGAGTTGATGGCAACATTGAGACCTACTTTAGACATGATGGAAGCATTGTAAGGAATGGCATCCACCACTTCCATTTTATAATTCCACCAGTCTGAGAAAGTTGACGCTGCTGCGCCATGCGCCTTCATCTTGTCGGCCACCTTATAGCCTTCCAAGATATGGGTGAAGGTATTGAAGGTGAAACCATATTTATCACCTACCCGCAATGCGGCTGTGATTTCACTTTGTACATAGGAGTGGCAGGTGATGAAACGTTTTTTGTTGAGTATTTCAACCAGTGCTTCCAGTTCCAGGTCACGGCGTACTGTACTGTAGGGGTCTACTGCAACTGAAGCAGTTTTTTTGCCTTTTGTTGCTGTTGGGGCAGGAGTTGATGCGGCTTTGATGGCGACCTCATAATCTTTTGCCCTGTTGAATGCGTCAGCCAAGACCTGTTCAACACCCATGCGGGTATCCGGGAAACGCTGATTGCCTTGCGTAGAGGAGGATCTTTTTACGTTTTCACCCAAGGCGAATTTGATGAAACCGTCGGAACCTTCAAACTTCAGTTTGTCGTCATTGGCTCCCCAACGGAGTTTGATCAGTTGGGTCTGGCCGCCGATAGTGTTGGCACTGCCATGGAGTATATGGGAGGAGGTGACACCACCGCTCAATTGGCGGTAGATGTTGATATCATCCGGATTGAGGTTGTCGGCAATACGAACTTCGGAGGTAACCGATTGTCCGCCTTCGTTGATGGAAGCTGCGGCGATATGGGAATGTTCATCAATGATGCCTGCAGAAAGGTGCTTTCCGGTTGCATCAATCACTTTGGCGGCAGCATCTTGCAGACCTTTACCCACTTGGGCAATCTTGCCATCTTTGATCAGCACGTCAGCACCTTCCAGTTTACCTTCCTGTTCGTTGGTCCATACCGTTGCATTTTTGAAGAGGATGGTTTCCTGTTTCGGTGCTTCCGTCCAGCCATAAGGCGTGAACGGGAAGGTTACTGCACCCAGTTTGGCGGCTTCTTTCTTTTTGGCAGTATCGGCTTTGGTTGCGGCAGCCAAGACTCCTTGTGGGGTGGCTGTCCAGGTGAGTTTATTGCCTTCACTGTCTTCACCATAACCATTCCAAACAGCACCATTGCTGATACCGCTCAGTCTGAGTGAATTTTTGGATTTTTTCTCTGGGGCGAAGCTGAATTTGACCATTTTGCCATCGAAGCTGAATTTGGTGCTGATCGTGTCTGCTGCGATGATATTGGCAGTAGTGGCTGATTTTACATCCAGCTGATAGCTTTTTGAACCGGCTGCGCTTTGAATCGCCAGACTGTATTTGCCGGAAGCTTCCTGCCATTTATCAGCCTTGACTGCATATCGGTTGCCTTGCACCCAATTTTCGAGGATGGCTGTTTTCTCATTGAAAACATTGCCAGTGGTGATGATGAAACTGGCTATTTTGCCTTGTTCCAGGCTGCCCACCATGCTGGCAACACCCAATGTTGCTGCAGGAGTTGTGGTCAGTGCTTCCAGTGCTTTGGCTTCGGAAAGACCGTTTTCAATTGCTTTTCTCAGGTTGGTCATGAAGGCAGCTGGAGAGCGGAGGTCGGCTGTGGTGAGGCAGAATTTGATGCCTGCCTTTTCCAATGCGGCTGCGTTGGTGGGAGCCAATTCCCAATGTTTCATGTCTGCAAGCGAAACGAAACGTGCGTCGTTGGGGTCTTCCACATCCATGGCCATGGGGTAGTTGACCGGTACGATCAGTGTAGCGCCTGTTGCAGCCAGCTCTTGAACACGCTGGTATTCGTTGCCACTGGTTTTGATGATGTATTGCACACCGAACTCATCGCCGATGCGGTCAGCACGCAAAGCATTCCATTTGTCGTTGGCTTCAAAGATTTGTGGCAGGCCCTGGTTGTTGTTCCAGGCGATCAGGCTCAGGTTTGTGCCTTCTTTGTCTGCATTGTTCTTATACCACTTTGCATCGATATGGGATTGCCTGAGTAAAGCAATATTCCCCATCATGGAGGAGGGGTAAGACTGTGTTGAGCTACCCTTGCTGAAAGAATAATGGGCTGAGGCCTTGTCTTTCAGGATGACCAGGTTTTCCTTTTGGTTGGCCAGGCTAACCAAAGTACCTGTGCCCCTGGCGATACCATCCTTTTGATGGGAGAGTACCGTGCCAAAACCAAGGTCGCGCAAATTTTTCGCTTTGGCGTCGTCGGTTACAAACAGCGAGGCCGCATTGACATCAGATTTAATGGCCTGATTCCAACCGAATGCCCCTTTTTGATTAGAGGTCAGTTGGGCAGCTCCAAAGCCACGGCCAAAGCCACCGGCACCTTGCGCCTGAGCGGGCATGCCGTAATCGGCATAGATATCAATAAAAGAAGGGTAAATGGTTTTACCGGCACAATCTGTTACGATGGCATCTGCCGGTACGGCAATATTGGTGCCGAGGGCAATGATTTTACCCTGGCGCACCAGCATGGTGGCATTGGTTAGGGTGTTTTGTGGGTCTTTTACGATTGTTGCATGGGTAAATGCGAACGTTGTCGCCCTTTCATCGCCAACACCATTCACCGGGAAGGTGGGTTGGGCGAAAAGGGAGAGGCTGAAGCATCCCAAGAGGATGGCCAAACAGATCTTTCTCATTTGCTTTGGATTTGATTTTTGGAAGTGTACAAGTTACAGAAAATAGTGTGAGGAGCAATCGATACTTATTGGATGCCCAAACCGGCCAATGCCTTCAGAAAGCCATCCACATCCAAATCTGGCAGTGGTGTTGCGGCTGCTTCAACAAGTTGATTGGCCCGACCTAGGTCGATGTCTTTTTGTTTGGTAACAGCAAACCAACCTTTAAACGCCAGATGATTCGCTAGGTGGATTTGTTCCGTTTGTCCGGGTGTTGGGATGAGCAAGGCTTTTTTGTTCATCCGTATCAGATCCATGATGCTGGAATACCCGGAGCGGCAGATCACGAATTTGGCTGCTGCTATGGCTTTTGCAAGTTCTGCTGAAGGGAGGTGATTGACGAAACGGATGTTCTTTCTGGGATGTATTGTGTTCTTGTTTCTCGGCAGCCCTCTTACAAAAAGGCAGGGATAGTTGAGCTTTTCCAGCTGTGCGTTAAGTTTCCGTTCCAAGATGGAGCGTTGGGGTTCTGGGCCAGACAGCATGACTAAAACGTGTTCTGGGTCCTGCTTTTCCGGCTTCATGCGGGAAAGCGGCCCGATGTATTTGACCTTGTCAGGCATTACTTGGGGCCTAGATAAAACACCCGCAAGATTGTCTTCTCCTGGCAAGTCAGGCACCCAAACCTGTTGAAATGCGTTGAGCCATCGGTGGGTGTATTTCACCATGAGGTTGTCTATGTATTTCCCCATACCGGATATGATACCCAATTGGTGTGTAATGATCACAGTGTTTAAATCCGGGTGATGCAATCCATACCTGTTGTCGCTGATGACCAAGTCCCATTTGCCGTGCATGACGGATTGCTGCATTTCCAGCCATGCTTTTTCATAATGGACGGCACGGAGTATTTTAGGCAGTTGCATCCACATCAGTGGCATGAAAAAAATACCTTTACTCGGGTATTTTATCCTATACCCTTTCAGAAATATCATGTCCAATTCCGGGAATTCATGCTTCAATAATTCTGCCTGTTTTTTCTCTCCAGCAAGTGTAACGGTGCAACCTGCCTGTAGTAGGGCATGAATAATAGGGATACACCTGGTTGCATGCCCTAAACCCCAATCCAAAGGGGCCACCAGAACGCGTTTGCTATGGGGCGGTATTCTATTTATGTGAGTAGGTTGAGCGTTTAAGGACAAAGTTGATTGATTTTTTTGGTAATCAACAACAAATCATTAAATTAGTTGTATTGAAACAGTCTATCATATCCAAGAAAATCCTGTACCTGTTGATGCTGACCCTGTTGAACCTGATGGTGGTATCTTGCGCTTCGCTTGCCAAAAACAAGTGTGGGTGCCCACCCCAAAAAGGAATGATCGGATATTGATGATGACATGAAAAAATTTACCAGAGACTTATTATTGCTCAAGAAAAAAAACCATCCTGCTGGCCCATCGCTTCAAAGGGAGATCAATAGTCTCAATGCATTGCTCCACCAGGTGGAGACCTCCCGCACTTTACACATTGCTTACGAGCTGATTGATGTTAATCGCTACAAGGTGGTTCATGAAGAGCTCTACATTATGAGAGCGCTCAAGCCGCGCGGACTCAAGCCATTTCAGTTTTTGGT
>JBDLUN010000177.1:0-7055 GCA_039805245.1 Bacteroidota bacterium | reverse complement strand
GATTGAGTGTTTTGGAATACTTCATCTCTACCCACGGTGCCCGTAAGGGTCTTGCGGATACGGCGCTGAAAACGGCTGATGCCGGTTACCTGACCCGTCGTTTGGTGGACGTTGCCCAGGATGTGATTATTGCTGAAGAGGATTGCGGAACCCTGCGTGGTATTGCAACCAGTGCGCTGAAAGACAATGAAGATATTGTAGAACCGCTGTACGACAGGATTTTGGGACGTACTTCTCTCCATGATGTTTATGACCCACAGTCGGATAACCTTTTGGTTTCCGCAGGTCAGAAGATCGATGAGGATACTGCAAGGAAAATCGAAGACGCAGGCATCGAGACTATTGAAATCCGCTCTGTATTGACTTGCGAAAGCAAGCGCGGTTGCTGTGTGAAGTGCTACGGTCTCAACCTGGCAACCGGAAACATTGCCCAAAGGGGTGATGCTGTCGGTATCATTGCGGCACAGTCCATTGGTGAGCCAGGAACACAGTTGACACTCCGTACCTTCCACGTAGGTGGTGTGGCCGGTTCTGCTTCTGTAGAATCACATCTGGTTGCCAAATTTGACGGTGAAGTGCAATTTGATGGTTTGCGGACTGTCAAAGCCAAGAATAACGAAGGCAAAGACATCCAGGTGGTTATTGGCCGTACGGCTGAGATGCGCATCATGGATATCAAAAACGACCGTGTGCTCATCACCAACAACGTTCCCTATGGTTCAATCCTGGCTGTTGCTGAAGGCAAGAAGGTTGCCAAAGGCGATGTGATCTGCTCTTGGGATCCGTTCAACAATGTAATCGTTGCTGAAATTGCCGGAACAATCATCTTCGACAATGTAATCGATGGTGTTACATACCGCGAAGAGGCTGATGAACAAACTGGCCACAGGGAAAAGGTCGTTATCGAATCTAAAGACAAAACCAGGATTCCATCCTTGAAAATCAAGGGTAAGGAAGAGAAAATGTATAACCTCCCCGTAGGATCTCACATTGTTATCGAAGAGGGTGATGAAGTTACTGCAGGTCAGGTACTGGTGAAAATACCAAGGGTGTTGGGTAAGTTGAGGGATATTACCGGTGGTCTTCCCCGTGTAACCGAACTTTTCGAAGCCAGGAACCCAGGTAACCCTGCCGTAGTTTCTGAAATTGATGGTGTGGTGAGCTTTGGTGCCATCAAGCGTGGCAACAGGGAAATCACTGTTGAAGCCAAGGATGGTATCATCAAAAAATACCTTGTTACCTTGACCAGGCAGATCCTGGTTCAGGATGGTGACTTTGTGAAAGCTGGTACGCCATTGTCTGACGGACAGGTTGCGCCAAGCGATATTCTCTCCATCAAAGGTCCGTTTGCTGTTCAGGAGTATGTTGTGAATGAAATCCAGGAGGTTTATCGCCTTCAGGGTGTGAAAATCAACGATAAGCATATCGAGGTTATCGTAAGGCAGATGATGCGTAAGGTTGAGATTGTTGATCCAGGAGATACCCGTTTCCTTGAAGGTGACTTGGAAGACCGTTACGATTTCAACATCGAAAATGACTATATCTACGACAAGAAAGTTGTTGTTGATGCTGGAGATTCAGAAACACTGAAAGCCGGTCAGATTGCCAGCTTGCGCGAAATCAGGGAAGAAAACTCCATCCTCCGCAGGGCAGACAGGAAATTGGTTGAATTCAGGGATGCACATGCAGCCACTTCAAGTCCGGTGCTGTTGGGTATCACTAAGGCTTCACTCGGAACCCAAAGCTGGATATCTGCAGCATCATTCCAGGAAACAACCAAGGTATTGTCTTCAGCAGCAATCCAAGGTAAATCGGATGATATGCTCGGTTTGAAAGAAAATGTCATCACTGGCCACCATATCCCTGCCGGTACCGGTCTCAGGGATTATGAAAACATCATCGTGGGCAGCAAAGAGGAGTATGAACTTCTCCAGACCACCCGCGAAGTGATGAGCTTTGACGACGAAGAATAAATTTACGGGGGCAGGCAACTGCCCCCTTCCATATTCCCCTTAAAACAAACATTCATGAATCAAAAACTGATTAACGCCATATTATTCGCCGCTCTTGCCATTTTGGGCATCCTGCATTTCAAAAGTTCCGGTGCTGAAAACGGTCAGGTTAAAAAAGATGGTACAGCTGCCGTTGCACCATTGAAAGTTGCCTATGTTGATTTGGACAGCCTGCAAGAAAAGTATGTGCTGTACAAAGAAAAAATGCAGGAGTTTGAGAAGAAAAAAGAGAGTGCCGACCGCGACCTGAACAGCGCATTTCAGAAAATAGAAAATGAAAGAATTGCATTCGCCAAGCGGGGAGAATCCATCACCCAGGCTGAATTCGAAAATTTTCAGCGGGCTTACCAAGGTAAAATGCAGAACCTGGAAGAACAAAAGCGTGTTTTGGAAGCCAATATTGCCAATGATGGCGCCAAAACCATGGAAGAACTTAAAGCCAAAATCAATTCTTATTTGGTCGACTACAACAAAAAAAATGGTTATAGCTACATCTTCTCGTATTCCAGTGCTTTAAACGTATTGTTTTATAAGGATACGGCAAATGACATAACCAATGATGTTGTTGCAGGCCTCAACGAAGTTTACAAGAAATCGTCAGGAAAATAGCCAAAACAATTTCTAATGCATTATCTTAATCCCGGTTTTTTACCGGGATTTTTTATTAAATTTCATTTATGTCTGAGCAAAAAGAGTTTAAACCCAGTTTGGGTCTTTGGGATGCAACCATGATTGTGGCTGGATCAATGATTGGCAGTGGCATTTTTATTGTTACCGCAGATATCACCAGGAATGTGGGTAGTGCAGGTTGGGTAATCATGGTGTGGTTGGTTACTGGTTTCATGACTCTCACGGCGGCGCTGAGTTATGGAGAGTTGAGTGCCATGTTCCCCAAGGCAGGAGGGCAGTATGTTTACCTGAAAGAGGCATTTAATCCTTTGGCAGGTTTTCTGTATGGCTGGAGCTTTTTTGCAGTTATCCAAACAGCTACAATAGCAGCAGTGGGGGTTGCCTTTTCAAAATTCGCCGGGTATTTCTTTACGGTACTTGAATTGGATGATAAAAATCTCTTGTTTTCCTTAGGTGCGTTCAAAATCTATCCTGCACAGTTGGTATCAATCATCTTGATCATCCTGCTCACCTACAACAATACCAAAGGAATCAAACAAGGCAAGATTATTCAAAATGTTTTTACGGTTACCAAATTGGCCTCCCTTTTCGGGTTGATTATTTTCGGTTTCATCCTTGCCGCCAAAGCGGATATTTGGAATGCCAATTGGGCAACCGGATTCAATGCAGTTCAATACACAGCAGGTGATGACAGCCAAGGAATCATTGCACAATGGTTGCCTATCTCAGGAACAGCCTTGCTGGGGGCATTTGCCGCTGCCATGGTTGGATCCATTTTCAGCAGCGATTCCTGGAACAACGTAACATTCATTGCCGGTGAAATCAGGAATCCGCATCGCAATATCGGTCTCAGTCTGTTTTTGGGTACATTAATAGTAACCATCATCTATGTTTCAGCCAACCTGATGTACATGAGTGTCATGCCCCTGCAGGATATTGCCTTTGCCAAGCAGGATAGGGTGGCAGTAGCGGCTGCCAATGTCATCTTTGGCAATGTAGGTACTTATGTGATTGCGGTCATGATCATGATTTCCACTTTCGGTTGCAACAATGGGTTGATATTGGCCGGGGCAAGGGTTTACTATACCATGGCACAAGACGGACTCTTTTTTAAAAAGGCAGGAACCTTGAATAAGAACCAGGTCCCTTCTTGGGCACTCTGGGCACAATGTATTCTGGCCTCTATTTTGTGTCTGAGTGGAAAGTATGGTGATTTGTTGGATATGGTTAGTTTTGTAGCAGTACTCTTTTACGTACTCACCATCATCGGGATATTTATACTGCGGAAAAAACGCCCCGAAGCAGAAAGGCCCTACAAGGCTTTCCTTTACCCTGTTCTGCCAGCTGTTTATATCGTGATGGGATTGGTTTTTGCCATCGCGTTGATTTGGTATAAGCCTGATTATGCAGGCTGGGGATTATTCATCACATTGCTGGGTGTACCATTGTATTTTCTGGCTGTAAGATCAAGGAAGAGTTGATTTGAAAAAGTTCGCCATTATTGTAGCCGGCGGCAGCGGTACCCGGATGGGCGCGGCAATCCCGAAGCAATTCATTGAACTGCACGGGAAACCCATCTTGTTGTACAGTGTTGATGCTTTCTTCAATGCCTATCCGGATATGCAGGTCATTATCGTGCTTCCCCAATCCCATTTGGAGGCAGGTCAGGAGATGCTTATAACCCATGGTTACAAGCATAAACAAATCGAGTTGAAAGCAGGCGGACCAACACGCTTTCATTCAGTTCAAAATGGGTTGGCTGCGGTAGATCGCGATGCCATTGTGTTCATCCATGATGCGGTAAGATGCTTGGTTTCACCCCAATTGATCAAACGGTGTGGAGAGGTGGCTGCCCAAACAGGATCTGCCATTCCGGTTATCAAGGTTCGGGATAGTATGCGGCAAATGGCAACAGACGGTTCTTCAAAGGTTATCGGCAGGGAAGATTTGCGCATCGTGCAAACGCCGCAAACATTCCATGCCAGCATCATCAAAGAGGCTTTTGCGCTGGATTATAGGGATGAATTTACAGATGAAGCTTCAGTGTTGGAATACACGGGTAAAACCGTTACCCTGGTTGAAGGGGAAGAATCCAATTTGAAAATCACTTTCAAGGAAGATCTAGATTATGCCTCTTGGAAACTGCAAAACCAAGGATCATAATCTTCAGCTGATTGCATTAGGTAGTTCTGACGATACCTGCTTGTTTGATTTTGCTCAGGATTTGTTGTGCCACATGCAAGGCCATGAATCCATCCTGTTCTGAAACAACCGTAGGTGTATTATGAATGATGGCGTCCTTGAAGGCAGTCAGCTCAGCTTTGATGGCATTAACCTGACTGATGGCCGGATTTTCAACGGCGATTTGTTTAGTTCCTGTTGGCGTCTCAATATCAAAGGAGAAGGTATCATCAGTCTCTTGGTCATTTTTAAGCCTGATGACTTCCGTTTTCTTATCTAAAAAGTCAATGCCGATATAAGCGTCTTTCTGGAAAACACGCATTTTACGCATTTTTTTCATGGATATCCTGGAAGAGGTTAGATTGGCTACACATCCATTCATAAACTCTATCCTTACATTCGCAATATCCGGGGTGTCTGTCATCACCGCAACACCGCTTGCAGAAATATTTTTGATGTCACTGTTAACGAGGTGCAAGACAATGTCAATGTCGTGGATCATCAAGTCAAGGATGACACTCACTTCTGTCCCCCTTGGATTGAATTGAGCCAAGCGGTGCACTTCAATGAACATGGGAGCCAATTCCCGGCCTTTCAGGGCTAAAAAAGCAGGATTGAAGCGTTCAACGTGACCGACCTGGAATTTGACTTTAGCTTCCTGAACCAATTTGATCAAGCGGTTGGCTTCATCGAGGTCACTGGCCAAGGGTTTTTCCACAAAAACATGTTTGCTTTTCCGGAGTGCCATTTCACAAACAGGATAATGGAATTGGGTAGGCGTAATTACGTCAACAGCATCCACAAGATCCATCAGGGCTTCCATTTCTTCAAACCGCTTGAGCCCGAAACGTTCCATGGTATCAGCAGCAGCCTGATCATTGGGGTCATAAAATCCCACTATTTCAACATCAGGTATTTCCAGCCAGTTGGCCACATGAAATTTACCCAAATGCCCCGTTCCCAATATGCCGACTTTTAACATAGTGGAACAAAGTTAAGCAATTTCTAAAGTACCGCATAGTCCCAGCATGATGCCCTTACTCATACATCCTGATCAGGTCAGAGGGACTTCCACCATGGAATCTTTTGAAATTCCTGTATAACGATTGCCTGGATCCAAAACCAGATAATTCAGAAAGGGCCTCTATTGTATAATCACTATACTTTTCACTTCTGACGAGTGATATAAAATATTCAACTCTGTTTTTATTGACCAAATCAATAAAGCTCATTTTGGTTGTTTCAATGATAAAATCATTAAGTTTTGTAGCTGGAACACTCAGTTTCGAAGCTAAATCTTCTACTGAAGTTTCTTTGTGTATATAATATGTTTTTGAATAAAATTCATTTATAAATTTCTCGGCATCTATTTGATCTTCAATGGTTTTTCTAAATCTTTTTCCCAAGCTTACGGATAATTCTGTCCTGTTTATAAACGAAGGTCTGTAAATAGCTAGAAAACAACAAGTTAGATGTAAAATTGAAGAAATGATTTTAATTATAAAATGGTTATTTGAAAAAACCAATACTGATAAATTATTTAAAATACCAACGATGAATAGAAAGATGGTGATTTTAATCCATTTTTCTATTTTTTTGGAATAAAGGTTTTTATCATCTAATGATTTGAGCATTTTCAAATAAGTGAATATGGATAGGGCCAAAATCACGGCTGATATCATAATTCTGTTTACCCTGCGTAGCCAAAAGATGTTGGTGTGCTCTCTTAAATCATTATTTAAAGTATACAAATTAATGGTTAACAATATCAGGCACACTGCTGAAGCAAAAAGAATATTTCTGTTTATTTTGAAGCTATATAAATATTGAATGATTTGAATTCCAGCAAGTGGTATGAGTATTCTTGAAAATTCTTTGACGATTACCCCCAATTTTAATAGTAAGGCAAGGTTGTGTAAAAAGATGGCCCCGATGAAAATCAGCAATAATGTTTTTAGTACAATTGGTTTTTGGAAACTAACCATTAATTCTGTCAATACAATGAGAGCAATGAGCGAGGTGGCAAATTGCAGATGAGATAAATAATCTGAAATCATCAGCGAATTTACCTTAAAATTTCAAAACCTATTCCTTCGTGCTCTTCGTTTGGATGTTTTTAATACATTGGTATACAAAGGATTATATATGTGTTACAAGGAAATTTCATAGTGTTTCAACGGCCCAATGCTTGTTATTGATTTTCAGTGTTTTGGTTTCTAGATTTAAGTAATC
>JBDLUN010000176.1:0-36671 GCA_039805245.1 Bacteroidota bacterium | reverse complement strand
CACCCATCCTGTTGGCACCATGAATATAGGAGGATACAAAGGCTGCATCAATACGCTCGAACTTGGAGATGCCAATTTTTTCACCAATGCTGGCAAGTTTGTCGTTCACCAGGTCTGCGATTTTGGCGCCACCAATTTCAATGCTATTCAGCTCGTCTGCAGATTTGACATCGTATGCAATAGCAGCATCGATGATGCTCTGAGCAAAGGCAATGAAATCTGTATTCTTGCTCACGAAATCAGTTTCGCAGCTGAGACAAAGCGCAATGCCAGTGCTGTTGGAAGCATTGGTCTTAGCCAATACTACACCTTCCTTCGCATCACGGTCGCCACGAAGGGCAGCAACCTTTTGTCCCTTTTTCCTCAACCAATCAATGGCAGCTTCAAAGTCGCCATTGTTCTCTGTGAGGGCTTTGCGGCAATCCATCATGCCGGCTCCAGTCATTTGACGCAGCTTGTTGATTTCAGCTGCTGTAATAGTTACTTCTGACATAATTTATCCTCCGGTCTCAAAGTTAATGATAACAAGAGACACGCTATTTTAAGTTATGGTTATGTGGTATCTTACTTTTTCAAGGCTGGCTTCCTGCCACCGGCACCGGCAGCGGGTACCCTGCGCTTGGGAGCACCTGGCTTGTTCCTGCGTCCACCTTCAGCATCACCCTCTTCGTCTACTGAGAATTTGGATGATTGGTCACCAGACTCTTCAGTATCCTCATCATCAGACTTTTCAGCCTGACGCTCGGCAAGACCTTCTGCAATGGCAGCAGTGATGTAGTTGGTAATGATGGCGATAGACTTGGTAGCATCATCGTTGGCAGGAACTGGGAAGTCAACTTTGTTGGGATCGCAGTTGGTATCCACCATACCAAATGTGGTGATACCCAAACGCTTGGCTTCTGCCATGGCAATATGCTCATGCCCGATGTCGATGATGAACAAGGCAGCCGGTACACGGCCAAGCTGGGCAATACCACCCAACACCTTTTCCATCTTGTCTTTGTCGCGAGACAATTGCAGACGCTCCTTTTTGGTGATGTTGTCAAAGCTGCCGTCGCTGAGCATCTTCTCAATGCTCTGCATTTTCTTAACAGACTTGCGTACGGTATTGAAGTTGGTCAGCATACCACCCAACCAACGCTCTGTAACATAAGGCATGTTAACCCGCTGTGCGCACTCGGTTACAATTTCCTTGGCCTGCTTCTTGGTACCCACAAACATGATTTTCTTGCCGCTTTTGGCAATGTTCTTGAGGGCAAGAGCTGTTTCCTGAAGACATTCAACAGTCTTGTTCAGGTCAATGATATGTATACCCTTTTTCTCTGCATAGATATAAGGCAACATCTTTGGATTCCACTTCTTGCGGAGGTGACCGAAATGAACACCTGCTTCCAGAAGTTGCTGCTGCAGTGAAGTATTATTTTCCATTGTAAACTGTATGTTTTTGTTACGAGATTGATGATACGATTAACGCTTGCTGAACTGGTAGCTCCTTCTGGCCTTCTTCTTACCGAATTTCTTCCTTTCAACACCCCTAGGATCCCTTCTAAGCAAACCGGCAGCTTTCAGTACAGGCCTGAATTCAGGATTCAGTTCAATGAGGGCGCGGGAAATGCCGAGCTTGGAAGCTTCAGCTTGACCCTTTTTACCGCCACCGGCAGCGTTGATCTTGATATCGTATTTGCCCGCACCATCAACGGTTTTGATGGGAAGCTCAACCTGGTTTTGCAGGTAAACCTGCGGAAAATATACCTTATAGTCGTGGTCGTTTACGATGATGTTACCATCCCCCTTGCTGAGGAATACCCTGGTAACCGCTTCTTTCCTGCGACCAAGTCCGTTTTTCTGTTTTTCCATTATGCTTTAATTGAATGCGTTTGAAAATTAATATTTGAATGGGGTTGGCTGTTGTGCACTATGTGGATGCTCTGCACCTGCATAGACGAAAAGCTTTTTGATCATCTTGCGTCCAAGTCTGTTCTTGGGCAACATGCCTTTTACTGCCCGCTCAATTACCTGCTCAGGGCGACGCTTCAGGAGGTCTTTGGCGATTTCAATCTTTTGACCACCAGGATACCCTGTAACATGCTGGTATTCCTTGTCATTCAACTTGTTGCCGGTGAAAACAACTTTCTCTGCATTGACTACGATAACGAAATCTCCGCAATCAACGTGGGGCGAATAGTAAGCCTTATTCTTTCCGCGCAATACGGAAGCGATCTTGCTGCTGATTCGGCCCACAGTTTGATTGGTCCCGTCCACAACGTGCCATTTGCGTTGTACGGAAGCTGCATTTGCATGCTTTGTGGTGAAGTGTAATTTGCTCATTTGTTTTTATTTACGGATTTCCATCCGGGTTTAAGAATAATGCCCCGCCATCCCGGGTACATCCCTTTTTTTGGAAAGGATTGCAAAGTTAGAAAATCTTGAAATCAAAAACACTAAAAAAGGCGTCTTTTTTGAAAGACGCCTTTGCAACTAATTGATTATCAGTAAATATTTTGCAATTTTTAGAAAACAGGATAGGATATCCTCGTTTTTACCACCTGGGAATCGGCAAATCCGTAGCCAGGAGTAATGAATTTTTGGAAGGGAATGGCCATACTTACCAGGCTGTTGTGCCGCTTGTAGTCTTCCAAAACACGGTACATGTCCTTGGTTTTGCCATAAGGTCCTTCGTAGTCCATCACCAGCAACTTCTTTCCATAAGGCATCATCTTGTATTGGATTTTTTCATCGTGTTGGGTTGGGGTATACCTGTTAACCCCAACAGAACAGTAAAGCGCCACCTGCTCCTTATTCACCCGCTGGCTGTACAAAATCCTTACGCCATTATAGTCTGCATCCCTGGCCATAGCATAAGCAATCAACTCATCATACAGTTGCTTGGTTGCAGCAGCCTCTTCATCCAAATTCACAACCTTTTGCTGAAACAAAAACGAACTGTCTGTCACCGTCGTAACCACAATTTTATACCCATAAACATATTCCGTAGTGGCAAGCAAATCACCCAAATTATACAAAGAGGCCGCAGCATCAAGCTTTAAAGCCCTTTCCTTGCCGTCTATACGGGAGCTGCTGTACCGGTAAATGATCTTGGTGAGCTTGGAGTCTGAAGTATCCGGACTAACTACAAAATGAAGCGGCAGCTCCTTGCCGCCATGATCTACAAAAAAAATGAACTCAAACGGGTTGGGTTTTTCAATACGGAGTTTATACCTGCCTGAATCTGCAGCATTAAACCATTTGCCGGCACTTTCTGGCGTTTCAAACTCAGCCATCACACGCTCCAAGGGCAGAGGAACCTTCACAATGACCTCATCTTCTACCGGACTCAACAAAAACAAAAGGGCAACCAAAACTGCAAGTGCAGCAATAATCCATTTCAACTTTTTTTTCATAATCTATCCTCATTTGATTGATGGTAACAAAAATGTGGTAGCCCCCTGGTTGCGCACTACCAAAACGCCTTTCCCGAAGGGAACCAGTTTCCTGATCTGTCCTTTCAGCGCAACACCGGGTATGCTTGCATAAGCCAAATTACCGGAACCTTCATTGCGTAAAATACCACCGAAGTCTGCATCATTCCTCCCCAACTGTACATTATTCTCGTAATAATTGCCGGCCAATAAAAGATCCATATCGCCGTCTTTATCTACATCAATGGGTAAACCCGCACGCAAGGGCGATAACTGAAACTGCCAAGGCAATGGCTTGGCAATAAAGCCTTTTACACCTTCGTTGATGAATACCATACTCCGCATCTCGGTGGCTGTCCATTGGACGGACTTTTTCAAAGCAGCACTGCCAAAGATGTCGTTTAAGGAGGCTTTGGCAAAATCCTCCGCATAGAGAAACTGCTTTTTAAGGGGGGGCAACTGCCGCTCCAAGTCAGACTTCACTGCAAAACAAATTTCCTTGCCCTGCAAATGATAGGTAATAACCTGCTCTCCAATACCATTGCCATCAAAATCATTGTAATACATTTTGACCGGCTCTGCGACACTCGGTTTGAAACGGGTATTCATTCCCAGGTTGCCTGCAACCAAATCAAGGTCTCCATCGGCATCAAGATCCACCGGCAAAACAAAATTCCACCAGCCTTTGGCTTCTGAAACAGGAATAGCCGACTCCTTCAAATGCCTATCTTTCCCAGCAGTCAATATGTTTATGACACCCCATTCTCTGGCAAGCACCAGATCGGCTTTTTGATCCCCATCCATATCTGCCCACTGGGCATCCGTTACCATGCCAGCCTGCAGCAGCGCTGGAGCCCATTCAACTGTTACGTCTTCGAAACCTCCTTTCTTATTGTTGGCGAATAGGAAGGACTGCACTGGCTTGCCATAGCCAAATGGCGTAGCCCTCCCTCCTATGAACAAATCCAAATAGCCGTCTGCATTGAAATCATAGGGCCTGACACAGGAAAGGGTAATATCGAACCTGGGAAATGCATCCTGGCTGCGTTTGAATTCCCCTTGATAATTGACATACAATCTTGGGGTAAGGTAGGGGGTCTCCCCATAATATTCATTGCCTGCGGAAAGAACAACAAGGTCTTGCGATCCGTCATTGTTGAAATCAGCAAATACGGCATCCACATCTTCGTAGGTTGAATCATTTGCCAGATCGGTACAAAATATTTCCTGTTCCAAATCCTTGCTAACGAGCAACAAACGGCTTTTTTTCCCTTTGGATGAACCCATAAACAAATAGGAGGCTCCCCCTTCTTTGGAAGCTCCAACGGCCAAGGCAGGCCCTTCAGTTGATAACATATGGGGCATTAAGGGCTCCCTATCAAATTCATTGAAGGAATTTTCCTGATGCACCAAAAGATCATTATGATTTTCCTCCCACGAGGGTAGATTGTAACCTGCAATGAGTGGGCGGTTGAAATCGAATTGTGGCAAACCTTTTCTGTAAATAACATTTACCTTACCTGATGAATCATCGATCTGTAGGGGTTGATAGGCTCCTCCCGGCCATATCAAATGAATTGAATCAATTTGTGCATCACCCAGGCCAATCAGCAGGGGCGTTTCCATACTTGATTGAAATCCCCGCACCGGAAATTTTTCATACGTTCGGATATCACGGGGTGTATAAACAATCACTTTGGCTCCTATTGCCTGGCGATTCCCTTGAGGTCCCTCCAGATGCAAAACAAACTGCTTTTGACCGGGCTTAGCCTGGTTAAGATTTCGGTAAACCAATGGTGCCGCGTCAATATTATTCACTACGATATCCTGATCGCCGTCGTTATCTAAGTCGGCATAAACTGCACCATTGGAGAATGTGGGTTGGTCTGATTGTATTGCGGATGCCATATCAGCAAACCTTGCTTCACCGGTATTGAGGAAAAACTTATTCTTGAGTTTGATTTGTGGGAACTTTTCAATCATCTGCATTTCCTTTTCAGACATTTGTCCTGACCGGATCTTCTCCTGGATATCGGCATCGGAAATGAAATTGACATAGTCGATATCATTCAGTCTGCGGGGAATACCATTGGAGACAAACAAATCCTTCAAACCGTCGTTGTCGAAATCAACCCACAAGGGTGCCCAAGACCAGTCTGTTGCGTGAATGCCGGCATAAATGCCCACTTCACTGAACAAGCCATTGCCACGGTTGAGTTGCAAATTGTTGCGCGCATACTGGTGGTTGTATCCGTAACGCAATTTCATGTTGAACAGGTTATATTCATCTTCCCCAAGAGAACGCTTGAGGATATAGGGATCTTCCGGAAGCATGTCTACCGAAACAATATCCTGCTGTGCATCATTATTGATGTCGGCCGCATCAACACCCATGGAGAATTGGGAGGTATGCATCATGGAACTGTCCAAACGCTCCGTGAATCCTCCTGCCCTGTTGTTGATGTAGAGGTAATCGTTTTCATGGAAATCATTGCCAATATACAAATCGGGATAGCCGTCTGAGTTGATATCTGACACCACTATGCCTAGTCCATATCCAATGATGGATGAATGGATGCCGGATGATTTGGTTTCATCCACATACTTGCCATCCCGGTTTCTGTAAAAACGATCACCTGAAAGACTGTCGTATGTATTGAAATAGGTCTGCCGGGCATTGAATGTACTGTTGTATCGCAAGGAATGGTTCAACAGATACATGTCGAGGTCGCCGTCCAAATCCTGATCAAAAAAGGCCGCTTGTGTACTGAATCCATTGAACTGGAGTCCATACGCTGCAGTGGAATCGCTAAAACGCGGGATGCCATTAGCACCAATTCCTGTGCACAAAAGCAACAAATTACCCTGCTGTAAGGTCTCGTACCTGCCTACTCGGCACACATACAGGTCCAATAACCCATCCTGGTTGATGTCAACCACTGAAACACCAGTAGACCATCCACCATCATCGGGAATGCCGGCTTCTGCGGTCACATCCCTGAAATGCATTTCCCCATCATTAAGGAACATAGCGTTCCTTCCCTGGTTGGAACAAAAGAAGAGATCAACCTTGCCATCACCATTGAAATCCCCGGCGGCCATGCCAGCTCCATTGTAGAAGTACATGTAATTGAGCATATTCACCTTGCCATCCGGACGCAGGTTATTCGCAAAGGCCAACCCGGTTTTATCCTGGTCAAGCACCTCGAACAAAGGTGCTGTCTGCTCACTGCAGGAATAAAATGCACATGAAAATAAAATGCCTGCAATCAGTTTAATCCCTTTCACTTCTTCAATTTATGTTGAAACAACAATGGTACGTCGTTGTTCTGTACAAACAGGTAATGCTGCTGACCCATGAGATTAACTGGTTGTATATCCCTGGTTTCTCCAATAATTTCAATACCTGATTCAGCAGGCCTTAGCGACTTGAATTGGCGGCCACCTTCATTCAACAACAGCAATCCATATCCGGCGTCCATCCTTGAAAACTGGGGCAACCAATCGTACAGGTTAAAGCCAAACAACAAATCCATTTTGCCATCCTGGTTGACATCTGCAGGCAAAATAGCTGTGACTGCAGAAACCTGCACATCGAGTGGCAGTGGTGTATAATCAAATTTGCCACCACCCTTATTCCAGGCAATACAAGAGGTTGAATAATTGTACGTATGCACCTGACTGCTTTCTATCAACTCCTTACTGAAGAGCTCCTGAACTGATTTGTTGGCATAGGCGTCATGGCGCAGATTCTGCTTTTTCAAAGATGGAATCTGATCGGTCAACTCCTTTTTCAAAAACACCGGAACATCTTTACCACCAACAGTTCTGGTCAAAATCACCTGCCGGTTGGCTGATTGATCATACTGGTTGACCCACATCTTCACGGGTGAACTTTCAGTTGGCCGCAAATAATTGTTGGCTCCCATGTTACCCAAAATCAAATCCTGGTCACCATCCTGATCCAGATCTGCTGCAGCAATTGCATGCCACCAGCCACTATGACTATTATTTATTTCACTAAATGGAACAAAACGTCCTTGTTCGTATGTGTAAATGGCCGGAGACATCCACTCACCCACCAACACGAGTTCCGGTAGTCCTTTTCCATCCAAGTCGGACAAGATCGCTGCGGTGATCATTCCAGGTTTGACAGCTGACAATATCTTTTCATCCTCCTTGAATGATCCTCGACCATCATTGATGTAGAAAGCGGGAGCAGGCATCGGACCATATTGCACCGGAACAGAACAGGAAGCGGTAAACAAATCCTGGTCGCCATCCTGGTCAATATCCACTGTCAAAACTACATTGGTATTGCCTATTGCGGGAGGGAAGGCATCGGCATGTTTTGAGAAATTTCCTTTCCCGTCATTGAGGTATAAACGGTGCGACATGGCTTTCGATGAAGTAGGTCTGTTGTTACCACCTGAACCAACAAACAGATCCAGATCACGATCACCATCGGCATCAAAAAACACTGCAGCCACATCCTCATGTTCCCTTTCTTGTTGCCACAGTTGCACATTCGATGGCTTGAAACCATTTACCGTTTGTACATACAAGGCAGCAGGTTTGCCTGTAGCACCACCAATAAATATATCGTCTTTACCATCAGCGTTTACATCGGCTACAGCTGCACGTGGACCTTCATGAGAAAGTAACCTTGGAATATTCCTTTCCTGATATATATCGACATAATTGTCTTCCACATGAGAATCCAATTGGACTTGTTCATTCACTGCAAATAAAGGTGCCGCTTCTGTTTCGGGCACAAATTTGTGATCAGCCGCTTGTGGTTTCAAGTGATAAACACTGTCTGCCCTGAGTCCTTTTAAAGTACTGAATGTTCTGTCTGGCCAGTACACCCTGATAGAATCCATATGGGTATCCTTTCCTAAACCAAAAAGGATCTTGGTATCTACAGACGATTGGAATCCCCGTGTAGGAAGTAGTTCCTTGACCTGAACCTGTTCACCACGGTAAATGGCCACTTTCGCACCCACCGCATTTCTGTTGGGAGCTTTGGATTCGAGCTTGAAGCCGATGTAGTGATTGCCTGTCAACTCCCTGCTGTTGTTGCGGTATACAAATGCCGGTTGGTTCAGGTTATTGACGATAAGATCAAGATCGCCATCATTGTCCAGATCCCCATAGGCCGCACCATTGGAGAATGAGGCAGTTGTTACGCCTGTTGAATCTCCTGCATCAGCAAAGCTGAATGAACCCTTGTTGAGATAAAATTTATTCTTGATGGGCCTGGAAGGCATCTTTTTGATCACCTCTTCCACCTCTTCCTTTTTGCCGGTAACCACCATGCGTTGCACTACTTCATCGGCAAAAAAGTCAATGAAATCCTGGTCAGTCAGGTCATGGTAAATACCGTTACACACATAAATGTCATTCAACCCATCATTGTCGGCATCAAAGAGCAATGCCCCCCAACTCCAGTCTGAGGCAGAAACGCCAGCATAATGCGCGACATCGCTGAACATGCCGCGTCCGTTGTTTTTCTGCAGGGAATTCTGCATGTATTGGTAATAAAAATCGGACTTCACCTTGTATTTGAAAACATCATAACTCTCAAATGAGGTGGTTATTTTCAACCTTTTGTCGTCGTCCGGGAGCATCTCCGTCACAAAGAGATCATTCAATCCGTCATTGTTGACATCCGCCATATCCGCTCCCATGGAGGAGTGGCTCAAGTGCCTCACCCGTTTGGTCAGTTCCTCATTGAACTTGCCATTCCCTTGGTTGATATATAAGTAGTCACGTTCAAAGAAATCATTGCTTACGTAAATATCAGGTAGCAGGTCGCCATTGACATCACCAACAGTCACACCCAGACCAAATCCGATCAAACTGCCGTAAATGCCGGCTTCTTCACTGACATCGGTAAACACACCCCCATCATTGCGCATGAGCTTATCGCCACCGCCCTTGAGCTCTTCTGCCACATTCCAGTCTTTTGCGCGCAATTCCCGCTTGTTGGAATAATTGAGTGTATTGACGGGGATGAAACTGTTGTTGAGGATATAGCAATCAAGATCCCCATCCATATCATAATCAAAGAAAGCGGCATGCGTGGTGAAACCCGAATCATTCAAGCCATACTTTGCAGCCTGGTCTGTGAAATGCATTTGGCCGTCATTGATCCACAATTCATTCTCTGTATTCACGCCAGGTTGATATCCGGCATTGCATACGTAAATGTCCAGGAAGCCATCCTGATTGATATCCACCAAAGCTACCCCTGTACTCCACTTTTGCTTATTGCGGAATCCGGCAGTTTCAGATATATCTTCGAATTGCCAATTCCCTTTATTCAGATACAGTTTGTTGGCTCCCATGTTGGCGGTAAAGAAAACATCAGACAAACCGTCATTATTGAGATCTCCAATCGCCACCCCGCCACCATTATAGAAATTGCGGTAACTGAAAATATTGAACTCACTGGTATTGACAGTCTTGTTCTGAAAATCAATTCCCGTATTGTCCATTTCCTGCAGTAAAACAGGATGTTCGGTGTTACAGGCTTCAATGCTATAAAGCAAAAGGAAAGCAGCTGAAAAATTAAACAATTTGATCATGGCAAATTTAATACACTTGTAGTATGGCTTGGGTTTCAATTCAAGCACAATATTTTGCAAAGATACTGAGAACAGGAAGGAGTTTCCTGCCCTCATAAAATGACGAAAGGCCGTTTTGCAACGGCCTTTCTTAATGTCAGTATGAGCGTTTATCAATAACCAGGATTTTGTGTCAGGTTCGGATTAACAGCCAACTGCTCGCTAGGGATAGCGAAGAGCAGGCGCTCATCACCTGAGGCAGACTTTTCAGTCCATGCACCCAAGAACTTACCGAAACGGATCAGGTCATTCCTTCTCCATCCTTCCCAGTACAACTCACGGCTTCTCTCGTCAAGCAAGTTGTCGAGTGTCAAAGAAGCAAACGCTGTTGCGCCACGGTTAGTGCGGATTTGATTGACAATAACCAATCCTTCAGCAGCTTTGCCGGTCCTGAGGAGGGCTTCAGCTTTCATCAGGAGAACGTCAGCCAAACGGAAGATAACATATTCGTTTTCTGCTTGCTGACCTTCACGAGGATAGTCAGGTGTGTACTTGATTACACGGATACCGGTGATTTCCAAATCGTTTCCAGTCTCTTTCAACTTAACCGCTTTGGTATATGCAAGATTGTTATTCTTCCTGTCTTTCAATGCAGCACCAGTTTGATCAAACTGCTGACCGATAAGCAAACCTGCTTTCAAACCTGAAACGTTTGTTACACCTGCATAATCTGCAGTCAGACGCTTGTCGCCAGCCTGAAAACGATCATAGGTTTCTGCAATGGTAGTGAACCCGTTCCAACCGCTGGGGCGCTGGTTGTAGTGGAGTGTGCAATACCAACGAGATTGGTTGTTACCACCACGCAGACCATTGGTGTTTTCCAATGCATAGATCATTTCTTTTGACTTGGAAGAATTATCTGCTGCAAATGCATCAAAATAATTGGTCTCCAAAGAATATCCACCGGCGATGATCTGGTCAGCCAGAGCAATCACTTGGTTCATATCAGCTGCGTCAAAAGTTGGCGTCTTCCTGCTGCCGGTGTAAACACCTTTATTCAGGTAGAGCTTCATCATCAAGGCACGTGCAGCATCTTTGTTGGCCTTAATTTTTGAGCTTGTAGTCAGGTTGGGGAGAGCTTCAGTCAAATCTTTCATGATGAAATCGAATGCAGCTTTACCTTTCAATACTTCAGGGAGTACTGTTACCTTGTCGAGATCCTTCCTGTAAGGAACCTGATCCCAGCCATCAAGAATACACCACATGGAGATGGCCCTGATGAACTTGGCTTCAGCAGCCTGTTGAGCAGAAGGGTTCAGAGCGAGTACGTTGGAGGCTGCATATTGCGCCTGCAACAGTTCGCGGTAAGTGTCACGTAGGAACAGGTGGTCAGCATCCCAATTGTGGCTGTGGAGTACGCGCCATACACCGTTGTCATCCCAATCCGGACCTCTTGTGGGGCCGATGGTTTCGTCTGTAGTGTGCTGTGAGGCAGCCCAGAACCTTGATTGGTCCTGGAAAGGGTTGTTGAGGGCATTGTAGGCACCTTGGAGAACGTCAGCTACGTTTACTCCACCTTGAGCTACTGCTTCAACGCCACCCCTGTACTTTTCTTCCAGTTTGGAGCAGGCTGCAAGCACGGTAACTCCAAAGAAGACGAGCAGAAGTTGTTTGATATTCATACAATTGTTTTTTATGTTTGATTAAAGACCAAATGAAACACCGAACAGGATGGTCCTAGCAGTTGGGTAAGGAATATACTCGATACCGAATGAAGGGATGCCATCAACTTGCTTGTCTACGTTAACTTCTGGATCAAATCCGGTGAACTTCGTGATAACGAAAAGGTTCTGACCGGTGATGGAGAAGTTTACATTGCGGAAAGCCTTGCCCAGGTTGCCTGCACTGTAAGTCAGTGTGGCATTCTGCAACTTGATGTAATTACCGCTCTCCAGGAAACGTGTGGAAGGAGCGATGGCATTGGAAATGGCCTCTTTGGTTACATTGTCACCAACAAGTGATGCAGCAATGTTCCTGGTGCCGAGGTTACCAATGGGAATTACGTCAGTCAAGGTTTCGTTATACAGTTTGTGACCGAAAGCACCATTCAGGTTGGCAACGAAAGAGAACTTCTTGTACTGAAGATCTGTCGTTACACCAAGCAGCGTGGTTGGGTTCGGGCTACCGGAATAAAACAGTTTGTTTCCGTCGTTGGTGTAGATGCTCTGTCCTGTAGCTTTGTCGATTCCTTCGAACTGACGCAGATAGAATACATTGAGCGGCTGACCATCAACAAGACGCTGAACGCGAGCACCAGAAACACCTTGTCCACTCAAAGCACCAGTCTCGAAGAATTGGCTTCCGAAATTCTGAAGCTCATTCTGGAGGAGTGATACGTTGGCACCGATGTTCCAGTTGAATTCCTTACCACGAACAACAGCTGCATTAACGGCGATTTCAACACCGGTATTCAGGATGTTACCAGGCAGGTTGATCCAGTATTTCGCAGAACCGGGAGGACCAGGCTGGGCAACGATTTGCTCAAACAATACGTTGGTTGAGTTTTTGTTGAACCAGTCGATTGTACCCCAAATGCGGTCGTCAGCAAAACCATAGTCAATACCGATATTGGCCATGTCAGACTGTTCCCATGAAAGATCAGGGTTACCGAAGTTGGAACGGGTAACGTCGTTAGGACCATTGATTTGGTAGCGATTCAGGGAAGCGGCAGCAGGGAACTCTTGGTTACCTGTTCTACCCCAACCAGCACGGAACTTCAAAGTGCTGAAAGTTTTGCTGGAAGCAAGGAACTTTTCGTTCATCAGGTTCCAGGCAGCGGCAAATGAAGGGAAAACGCCATACTTGTTGTTTGCACCAAATTTGCTGGATCCGTCAGTACGGACAGTACCGGTGAACACAACACGGTCTTGCCAGTTGATTACCGCACGGGCAAAATAAGATTGCAATTCAACAATGGGACCAACACCAGAACCAATGCCACGCTGGGCGGCAGGAGCATTCTGGAGGTAGTTGTAGTATGAAAGACCGGCGAAATCAGCATAATCAGCACCAGACATACCATAACCCAAATTGTCATATTTCATATACTCATAACCAGCAGTGGCATTCAAATTGAAATCAGAAGTCACTTGCTTGTTGAAATTGAGTGTATGCGTCAACTGTTGGGTGGTTTGTTCACTCAGTCCAATTGAAGCAGAACCAAGGTTACCTTGCAAGTTGAGGAATTTCTTCATCTCATTCTTGCGTACACCAGCACCCCTGCGCACTGAATACAGTGTGCGGAACTCCAAATCATTGGTGATTTTGTAAGATGGGGATATGCTTGCCAATACTTCTGTGATATTGGTATTGTCGTCGTAAGCATCCAACAAAGCCAATGGGTTGATGCTGGTATTACCGAACTGTGGCGTTACATACAATGAACCGTCAGCCTTCCTGAGGGGATGGGTTGGGTTCCACTGCAACGCATTACCAATCAAACTGCCTTGGAAACCGGCGTTGTTTGAAATGGGAGCCACATTCTCCTTGGATTGCGCAGTATAGAGGTTGAAGTCCAAACCAAGCTTCTTGCTTTCCAAGAATTTGAAAGAGCTGCTGAGGTTGGCAGTTACCCTGTTCAGATCGGATTCCCTAACAATACCTTGCTGGTTGATGGAACCGATAGAAAGACGATACTTGCCGTTCTCATTACCGCCACTTACAGAAGCATTGTAGTTCTGGGTAACAGCAGTGCGCAGGATTGCTCCGAGTGCATCCACATTGTCACCATAGTTACCGCTGGTTTGGCTGTACTTAGACAGCGCAGCACGGTATTGGTCGCCATCCATCACATCAATACGCTTCATGATGCTGGAAGCACCAACACCTGCATTGAATTCAATCCTTGGAGCACCAGACTGACCTTTCTTGGTCGTGATCAGGATGACACCGTTGGCACCACGGGAACCGTAGATAGCTGCAGCAGAGGCATCCTTCAGGATTTCCATAGAGGCGATGTCATTGGGGTTGATGAAGTTGAGTGGGTTGCCACCGGGAATACCACCAAGTGAGTTACCGAGACCCGGACGAGCGTTGCCGCCATCCAAAGGAACTCCGTCAACTACAAACAGGGGCTGGTTGCTGGAACGGATGGATGCACTACCACGAACCCTTACAGTGGTTGCACCACCTGGAGCACCTGAGTTGTTCACCACCTGAACACCGGCAACCTTACCTTGGATCAATTGGTCTGCACCTGTCAGTACACCCTTGTTGAAATCCTTGGCTTTAACCTGTGCTACTGCACCAGTAAGATCCTTCTTGCGGGCAGAACCATAACCAACTACCACAACTTCGTTGAGGTTGGATCCGGAGGCGGCAAGAACGATATTCATGTTGTCGGTAATGTTCACTTCTACAGTGCCGAAACCGACGGAGGAAACAACCAGTACCTTGGCACTGGCAGGAACGCTGAGCTGGAAAGATCCATCAGCAGCAGTTGAAGTACCCGTGGTAGTGCCTTTGGCTGCAACAGAAGCACCTGATACCGGAGCTCCGTCTTTGCCGTCTGTCACCTTACCGGATACTGTTTTGTTCTGCGCAACCGCAACCTGGAATGCAAATAGCATGACCACCGGAAGCAGCATGGCTTTGAGTAAACGTTTTGAGGTCATAAACAGTGGGTTTAAAAATTAAGACTTGCAAAATATGTAATCTTTACATAATAAAGACATCTTGATGAGGGCAGAACCGAATAGCGAACTGTTCAACATTGAACAGCCAAAAGCGAAAAAAGCTTGAACTGACAACTGAATTAGCATTTTAAAATAATTTAAAATATTGATTATTAAATTGTTATGAAAAAATGCATTGTCCCGGTCCGGTCAATAAGACAATGTACACTCCCAGCAACGCTGCATGACCAGAAAAAGATTTGTGCGAAAAAATAAATTGTTTAAAATTGCAAAGGTTTGCGGTAATGTTTTCTGTGGAAAAATAAAAAACTCATGGGATCAAAAGCTACGCTCAAAAACATTGCAGGAATACTGCAAATCAGCATCTCCACGGTATCCAGGGCATTGAAAGACCATCCGGATATCGCTCAGGAAACCAAAAGAAAAGTAAGGGAACTGGCTGAGCTGATGGACTACGAGCCCAACGCTTTTGCAGTATACCTCAGAACAAACGAAAGCAAGGTGATCGGCCTGATTGTTCCGGAAATATCCAACTATTTCTACCACTCTTTTGTGGCTGCCGTTGAAGAGGAGGCGAGAAAAAAGGGGTATACGCTACTGATTCTGCAATCGGGCAATGACCCTGCTATCGAAGAAGCCAACCTCAAACTTTGCAAATTGAACAGGGTTGCCTGCATCTTCGTAGCACTGTCCTCCGAAACCAGGGATCTGTCCACCTTCACCAGAATCAACGCTTCCGGTATCCCTATCGTTTTCTTCGACAAGGTACCCGAAGATAACAACTGCATCAAAGTTTGTCTGGCCGACAGGGACATTGGAAGGCTGGCAGCCAGAACAATTGTTGCTAAAGGGAAAAAAAGTGTGCTGGCCATGTTCGGAAATCCCAACCTGTCGATTACCCGGAAACGGAAACAAGGATTAACGGAAGAAGTCAAAAAGCTCTCCCCTTTTGTTGAAATATCCACGGTAACAGCCAATAATACAGAAGAATCCAAATCCATCCTGATGGAAGCTTGTCAAAAAAAGGACAAACCAGATACGGTTTTTTGTATGAGCGATGAAATCCTTACCGGGGTAATCATGGGAATCAATAAACTGGGTCTCCGGATACCGCAAGATATTGCCGTCCTGGCCATCAGCAACGGATTCATCCCGAAACTGACCAACCCGGAAATCACCTACATTGAAACCAGCGGTGCCATCCTCGGGAAAAAGGCCATGCAGACTTTCAGCGAAATCATTGAAAAGGGATTGGAAAAAAAATTGGACGTCATCAGCTCCAAACTGGTTGAAGGGGGATCAATTTGATCGGCTAAAACTGCAAACCAACAAAAGTCTTTCGCTTGATCTGTTCGTATGCTTTGCGGTTGAAAGAATACAATCGTCCTGGCCTGTGCCGGACCTGTTGCTCCATTTCGTTTTCATCAGTGAGCAAGCCAGTTGTAAACAGCTTTTTCCTGAAGTTCCGTCTGTCGAATTCCATGCCGAGAATCTGCTCAAAAACATGTTGCAGATCGCGAAGTGAAAACTTTTTCTCCAACAAACTGAATATGATCGGCTCCTCCTGAATCTTACGCTGCAAAACGGCCAGGCAAGTATCCAAAATCAACCTGTGGTCAAAGGCCATTGTTTGTACCTCCGATACCGGCTTCCACTGAAGGGCATTGTCTTTTTTCTTCAGCTGGTAGTCCTTGACATTGACCAAAGCCAAATAGGCTGTAGTAATGACCCTTCCTGCCGGATGGCGATGGACGGAACCGAATGTCTTGACCTGCTCCAAAAACATATCAGTCAACCCTGTTCTTTCCAGCAAAACACGATAAGATGCCTCTTCGAGATCTTCATCAGGGCGAAGCAAATCGCCAAGCAATGACCACTGCCCTTTGTATGCAGGCAAATCACTCTCGATCAGCAATACCTTCAGCACGCCTTCATCATACCCGAAAATGACGCAATCCACTGACAAGGCAAATTGGAAATCGGGCATCAGGTCAACCGGCGTAGTATTGATATTGGGTTTGGCAAGCTCTTGCATCTCTAATTGTGTACTTGATACATATTGAAACAAGACAAAAATAGGGGGATTTGCGGGATCACAAAATTTTAGTTCAAAGACCACTAGCTGTTGAGGAGTTGGTCACTTAGCAATACCTTCGCAAGCTGACGGTTTGAACTATGGATCAACGCAATCAAATATTGGAGCTCGGCAACCATTTGGCAAGCCAGCTGAACGACACCCATTTCCTGCAAGAACATATCAACGAACTCCGGGAAGTCATCCGCTTTCATGAACACCGCTATTATGTCATGAACGACCCCCTTATCGCCGATGTTGAATTCGACAGGTTTTATAAAGCCCTGGAACAGACTGAAGCGGCAGCACCAGAGCTGATTACAGCAGACTCACCAACGCAAAGGGTGGGGTCTGGGATCACCAAACAATTCAACACGGTTCAGCACCTGGTACCCATGCTCTCTCTCGAAAACTCCTACAATGCAGCTGATTTGCTCGACTGGGACCGCAAAGCCAGGGAATTGTCGGGATTAGAAGAACTGAGCTATTGCGTTGAACCTAAATTCGACGGAGCAAGCATCTCATTGGTTTATGAAAACGACCGCTTCGCCAGAGGTGCTACGAGGGGTGATGGTATCGCCGGGGAAGACATCACACTCAACCTCAAACAAATCAAATCAATCCCCCTGACCGCACCTTTCTCCCGATACGGCATCCAACAAATTGAAATCAGGGGTGAAGTGCTGATGAACAAAGAAAACTTCGCCCAATACAACCAACAGCTTGCAGAGCAAAACCTGCCGCCACTGGCCAACCCGCGCAATGCAGCATCAGGCTCGCTGAGAATCAAAGACGCCAGACAAGTGGGCAAACGGAACCTGGAAGCATTCATCTACCATATTGCCTACCTGCAAACGGATCCCCAACATGACCCCATCCCCACGCACGGAAGAAGCCTGGAAATCCTTTGGGAGCTGGGCTTCAGAAGTCCTGTCAAAGAAAAAAAAGTGCTTAAGGGAATCCAAGCGGTCATTAATTTCTGTGCGGATTTTGAAGCCCGGCGGGATGAACTGCCGTATGAAATTGACGGACTGGTCATCAAGGTCAATGAACTGAAGCAACAGGAGAAATTGGGGATGACAACCCACCATCCGAGGTGGGCAATAGCCTACAAATTCAAGGCGAGACAAGCCACCAGCAGGCTATTGCAAGTGGAATATCAGGTGGGCAGAACCGGAAGTGTGACGCCAGTTGCTAAAATCCAACCGGTACCTATCGGCGGAGTAACGGTTGCCTCCATTTCCCTCCACAACCAGGAATTCATCAGAGAAAAAAATATCCGTATCGGCGACCAGCTGCTGGTAGAAAGAGCCGGTGATGTTATTCCCTACATTGTCAAATCCTTTCCGGAACTGCGTACCGGTCAGGAACAGGAAATCAGTTTCCCTGAAAATTGTCCGGCATGCGCTACGCGTCTCATCAAACCGGAAGAAGAAGCTGTATGGCGGTGCCCAAACAACCAATGCCCTGCCCAAGTGGTGGAGCGTATGATTCATTTTGCCAGTAAAGACGCGATGGATATCAGGGGGATGGGGGATGCGCTGATCCGGAAATTCCATGAAATGGGATGGCTACAAGACATTCCTTCAATCTATTCCCTCCCCTGGGATGAAATCCGCACACTGGAAGGCTTTGGAACGAAATCAGTCAATAACCTGCAGGAATCCATAGAAAAATCAAAATCCCAACCGCTTTACAGGCTCATAAACGCATTGGGTATCCGTTATGTGGGCGAAACCACTGCCAAAACGCTTGCCCAATCCGTCAACCACCTGCTTGACCTCAGTACCATGGATCAGGAGAGATTGCAACAGATTGAGGATGTAGGCGTAAAGGTGGCCATCAGCATCCAACAGTATTTCAGCAATCCGATACACATTGACATGCTGAGAAAACTGGAAGCGGCAGGTCTTCAGCTGGAAAGTGTCAAAAAACAAAATGCAGGCGGCTCCCTGGCAGGAAAAACATTCCTCTTCACCGGAACGTTACTCAAAATGAAACGTTCTGCTGCTGAAGCGCTCGTTGAAGCTCAGGGTGGAAAACTCCTCTCGGGCGTCAGCTCCAAACTCGATTACCTTATTGTAGGCGAAGACGCTGGATCAAAATTGGAAAAAGCCAAAAAAATTGCATCCATCCACATCATGGATGAAGATGGATTTTTGGTGATGGTGGGGGGTGAAGAGGGATGAGGGATGAGGCAGGAGGGAAGAGGGACAAGGGAAGAGGCAGGAGGCACGAGGGAAAAGGCACGAGGCACGAGGCACAAGGGAAGAGTGATGCTACAAGCCTTTCACAAGTTATTTATCCCTCTTGCCTTATGCCTTTACCCCTCGTCCCTTATGCCTCGTGCCTTATGCCTTTGCCTTTTATTTACCCCCAATCATCCCCTTACCAGCCAGGTATTCTGCAATCTGAACAGCATTGGTGGCTGCGCCCTTCCGTAGGTTGTCACTTACAATCCACATGTTCAAAGTCTTGGGTTGGGTTTCATCACGACGGATACGGCCTACGAAAACCTCATCACGCTCGTGCGCATCTTTGGGCATGGGGTACTGCTGGGTTGAAGGGTCGTCAACCAATACCACACCGGGTGCTGATGCCAACAGGGCTTTTACTTCGTCAAGCTCAAACTCTTCTTCAAACTCTATATTTACGCTTTCACTATGCCCACCCATGACCGGGATGCGCACAGTTGTTGAGGTTACGCGAATGGTATCATCACGCATGATTTTCTTTGTCTCCAACACCATCTTCATCTCTTCTTTGGTATAACCATTGTCGAGAAAGACATCAATCTGCGGAATGACATTGAGATCGATAGGATATTTGTAGGCCATCTCACCGGAAATGCCCTGGCGCTCATTCATCAATTGGTTGACAGCCTTTACACCCGTGCCAGTAACGCTTTGGTAGGTACTGACAACTATACGCTTGCTCTTATAGCGATGATGCAATGGGGCGAGTGCCACCACCATCTGAATAGTTGAACAGTTGGGGTTTGCAATGATCTTGTCGTCAGCAGTCAACGCATCAGCATTGATCTCAGGCACCACCAGCTTCTTGGTGGGGTCCATCCGCCAGGCGGAAGAGTTGTCGATAACAGTTATACCCGCCGCAGCAAAGGCTGGAGCCCACTCGGTGGAAGTACCACCGCCGGCAGAAAACAAGGCCACATCCGGACGCATATCAATTGCGGTTTGCATACCCACAATGGTGTACTGTTTATCTTTGAAAGTCACCTGTTTACCAACGGATTTTTCGGAAGCAACAGGGATAAGCTCAGTAACAGGGAAATTTCTTTCCGCAAGAACCTGTAACATTTTGGTACCTACCAAACCAGTGGCACCTACAACGGCAACTTTCATAAACTTAATTTTACCCTCTCGGGTTTTGGTTAAAAAAAAGCCTCCCGGTTTTCGGAAGGCTTGTTACATATTTGATACACACAAATGAACTAACCTTCCCGAAGGGACTGTTTCTTGCTCTTTTTAGTGTGTTTATTATTCATCATTGCGTTGCAAAGCTAATGATCAGGTATTTTTCTGCCAAATAATTGTTGTTTTTCCCCTTGCCACCAAAAGCAGCAAGTATAGTTTTGACTCATGGGCAAGTGGATTGGATTCGTGTGGATGATGTTGGCAACTGTTGCCAGAGGGCAAAATGAACGGTATGATGTGCTGATCAGCGAGGTGATGGCAGATCCGTCACCGGTGGTGGGACTGCCGAATGCAGAGTATATTGAATTGAAAAATGTATCCGGAAAAATCATTGACCTCAACAAATGGAAAATCAGCAATGGCACCAATACTGCCATCATCAACAGTTCCCTAATCCTGCCTCCTGATAGCCTGGTGGTCATCTGCTCAAGAACTCAGGTTATGTTGTTCGATAGTACATTGAGGATATTCGGCATCACCAGCTTCCCCACACTGATCAACGAATCAGGCACGGTCATCCTACTTGCTCCTGACGGCAAAACAATCCATGCCATGGCATACCGGGCATCGATGCACGAAAACGCCATCAAAGCCGATGGAGGCTGGAGCTTTGAAATAATGGACTACCTCGAACCTTGCCGGTCAGACAACTGGCAATCGAGCAGGCACCCAAAAGGGGGTACACCAGGAAAAACCAACAGCAACCCATCTGAGCGGTTACCAATAAACCGCCTGGAAGCACTGCAATGCCTGGCCACGAGTCCCCATACCCTGCTCCTGCAATTGAACCAGGGAGGCGATAGCCTATCCATGACCAACCCCGGAAATTTCAACATCTCTCCCGCACATACCCAAGTGGTGACAGCACAACCACTCCCGCCATTTTTCAGGGAAATCAAACTCACCTTGAAATTACCGCTCCGGGATACCGGCTTGTATACCATTGTTGGCAATGGAATACGCTATTGCAAGGGCATAGGGCAGGATAGCATTAGGGCTGTGACGGGAATGTCATCGTTGCCGGCCAAGGGGGATTTGCTCATCAATGAGTTGTTGTTCAACCCAACTCCTGATGGTGCCGACTTCCTGGAAATCATGAATCCTTCCCGAAAAGTGTTCAACAGCAAGGATATCCTCCTGGCAACAAAAAACAGTTTAGGCTTGATAACGGCAGCCTTTCCGGCAGGTACGCATGAAAGGATCATTTTCCCGGGAGACCATCTGGTATTTACCACAGACACAGCGTATTTATCAAAAAAATGGAGCCCAGTGAACAGCAAACTGGTTGTCAAGATGGATGCCATGCCTTCCCTTCCAGATGACAAGGGGAATATTACTATCTTGAACAGGCAAGGTGAAGAACTAGACGCTTTCGATTACACAGACGATATGCACTTTCCGTTGCTGGCCAACAAAGAAGGGGTGTCCCTGGAGCGGATAGACTCCAAATCTCCAACAGACAAAGCATCAAACTGGCATTCTGCTTCATCATCATCGCAATATGGCACCCCAACAAAACAGAATAGCCAATACAGTTCCAACAAAGTGCCTGAAAGCCCTTTCAGGATTGCCCCAACAATAATCTCTCCAAACAATGACGGGAATGATGATTTTATAACGATACAATACCAATTCAACGAACCCGGTAATCTCCTTTCGGCCATACTTTTCAATCAGCAGGGAATTCTTATGGGAAGGGTAATCAACAATCAACTCTGTGGCACTTCAGGAAGCTTTCACTGGAATGGAAGCTTTAGCAACCAGGTATTGCCAAAAGGGGTTTATATTCTGTTGGTTGAAACAGTCTCCCTGCAAGGGAGGATAACCAAAACCAAAATGATGATCGGACTGAAATGAACAGATCAGATCAGGTTGATATCAAAGTTCACCAGCTCCACAAACTGTTGGATACGGCTGTTGATATCTTCCTTGCTGATCTCACGCATCCGGGTAGTACCGAATTTCTCCACACAGAATGAAGCCATTGCGGAACCCACAATGATGGCAGATTTCATGTTCTCGAAAGATATGTCTTTGGTCTTGGCAAGATGTCCAATGAATCCACCAGCAAAAGTATCGCCTGCCCCGGTGGGGTCAAAAACCTCTTCAAGCGGAAGTGCAGGAGCCACAAAAACTTTATCTCCATGGAAAAGCAATGCACCATGCTCCCCTTTTTTAACAACAAGATATTTCGGACCCATGGCCAGGATTTCTTTGGCTGCCCTGACCAGTGAATATTGGGCACTGAGCTGACGGGCTTCACTGTCGTTTACCAGTAAAACATCGACATCTTTCAACAAGGTTTCCAAATCAGCCATGGCAGTTTCCATCCAAAAATTCATGGTATCCATCACCACCAACTTGGGCTTGTTCTTCATTTGCTTCAACACACTGTGCTGCAGGGCGGGTACTCCATTGCCCAACATGACAAATTCGGCATCCTGGTAACTGTCTGGTACAACCGGACTGAAATCAGCCAATACATTCAACTGCGTATCCAATGTATCCCGCTCGTTCATATCCATATGGTAGCGGCCTGACCAGAAAAAAGACTTTTGGTCTTTTTTGATTTGCACTCCTTCCAAATGAACACCCAGACTCTGGAGATGATCGAGCTCTTCCTGAGGGAAATCACCGCCTACTACTGAAATTTGCTTGATGGGAGTCACAAAATTGGAGGCACTTAATGCAATGTAAGTTGCAGCTCCACCAATGATACGGTCGCTTTTCCCAAAAGGCGTTTCAATAGCGTCAAAGGCCATGGTTCCAAATACAAGAAGTGACATATTCAGCAGTTTTGTGGCGCGAAGATAATGAAATGGGGCAAGGAGGCAAAAGTGTGTCTGTAACGCACAACCGTAACGACCGGTTGGATAATTGCAGTAACTTTAACCAAACCATTTTTATGAGATACCCAATGTTACTATGCTTGTGTATGCTGCAGCTTACTGTCTTCTGTCAGGATACCAAAATTTACCAGACCCCGCCCAAAGTTATTGCTGACCTGTTGCTGGCCAAGCCTACACCATCCGTATCCATCGATAAAAAAGCCTCTTGGATGCTGATTATTGAGCGCAATTCCTATCCTACTGTGGAAGAATTGGGGCAACCTGAAACTAGGGTAGCGGGTTTGCGCCTCAACCCGAATAATTTCTCCCCGAGCCGGCAAAATTTTGTCAACGGTCTGCGGTTGAAAAATATCAAGACAGGAAAAGAAACACCAATTGCTGGCTTGCCGGCAAACCTGCTGGCCAGCAACATCAGCTGGAGTCCGGATGAAAAACAAATTGCCTTCACCCATACCACAGGAGGCCGCGTTGACCTCTATGTGATTTCAATTGAAAAAGCCATTGCTGCCAAAATCAACAAAACGGCGTTAAATGCCACACTGGGACCTGTTTTCACTTGGGTAGATGAGGAAACCCTACTTTACACCGCCATCACCAAACCTGCCTCATTGATGCCCAAAAAGCCCATCACACCTTTGGGTCCCTCCATCCAAGAGAGCGTTGGCAAAGCCGCACCGAGCCGCACATACCAAGACCTCATCCGTTCCCCTTATGATGAGGAAGCATTTGCCTTTCTGACCACCTCCCAGTTGATAAAGAATAGCAGAGGATTAGAAACAAAAATGGGTACGCCCGCCATTTACACTTCATTTGAGGTGAGTCCTGATAAAAAATACCTGCTCACCGAAACTGTCCAAAAACCATTCTCTTATCTGGTTACCGCATATGCATTTGCCAGCAGGGTTTCTTTACAAGACATGAGTGGCAAAACAGTAAAAATATTGGCCAACCTACCCTCTGGTGAAACCACCCCCAGTGGATACGATAATGTACAACCAGTGCCTCGTGCATTTGCCTGGAGAAATGATGCTGCTGCCACCATCACCTGGTGTGAGCCATTGGACAGCGGTTTGATCAAAAAAAATGTGGAATACCACGACGTAGTTTACGCATTAACAGCGCCATTCACCTCACAGCCATCCACTGTGGTAAAAACCAAATTACGCTTCCGTGGATTGATTTGGGGTAATGAACATTTTGCCTGGGTGAATGAAGGGCTTTCAGGTAAACAATTACAGAAAGCCAGCAAGCTGGACCCTTCTACCGGCGCAGTGGAAATGCTGTTTGAGAGAAATACCACCGATGCCTATAACAATCCTGGTTCACCCGTACTGACAAAATCAGCTTTCGGAAGACCAGTGATTGACCTGCTTGATAACAAGCGGATACTGATGAACAATCCCGTTGGATCTTCGCCCAATGGAGACCTCCCCTACCTGGCCGAATTCGATTTGCAGTCCAAAAAACAAACCATCCTCTGGCGTGCACAACCAGGCACCTATGAAAATGTAGTAACCGTTTTGAATGCTGAAAACCTGCAATTGATCACCCGTCGGGAAAGTCAAACCGAAGTACCCAACTACTTCATCAAAACCCTGAAATCCAATACAGCAGATCAACAGATCACTGCATTTACAAACCCTTACCCTGCATTGATGGGGGTAACCAAAGAAAAAGTCAAATACAAAAGGACCGACGGCGTTGACCTCACAGGCGATCTCTATTTGCCAAAAGGATATGACAAAACGAAAGACGGCCCCTTGCCGCTCCTAATGTGGGCATACCCCCGTGAATTCAACAGTGCAGCAGATGCCGCACAGGTGAGGGGAAGCAAGGACCGTTTCACAACCCTGAGCTGGGGCTCTCCCATTTTCTATGTAACACAGGGCTACGCAGTACTTGACAATGCAGAAATGCCAATCGTAGCTGCCAATCCGGAAAGCAAACCCAATGACAGTTTCATAGAACAACTCAAACTCAATGCTGAGGCTGCGATAAAGGCCCTGTCGGGTATGGGGATTGCCGATCCCAATAGAGTAGCAGTAGGCGGACACAGTTACGGAGCTTTCATGACTGCCCATTTGCTGTCGCATACCAATTTGTTTAAAGCAGGACTTGCACGCAGTGGCGCATACAACAGAACGCTTACGCCATTTGGATTCCAGGCCGAAGAAAGAACTTATTGGGATGCCCCAGATCTGTATTATACGATGAGTCCCTTCAGCTATGCCAACAAAATCAAAACGCCCATTTTGCTGGTTCATGGTGAAGCTGATGACAACCCCGGAACATTCCCCATCAACAGTGAAAGACTCTACAACGCCATTAAGGGTCATGGTGGGACGGTCAGATTGGTCTACCTGCCCTATGAAGCACATGGCTACCGGGGAAAGGAAAATCTACTACACCTCTTATGGGAACAAAATGACTGGTTGAATCGATTTGTAAAAAACGCTAAATAATCAATCCAACACCAACCGCTTTCTAAATGCGGAGGGTGATTCCCCGCTGTACTTTTTAAACACCCTGTTGAAATAGGAAAGACTCTCGAAACCGCTGCCGTAACAGGCGGCGGTTATTGTTTTACCCTGCCTCAAAAGACGTTTGGATTGATTGATCCGATAATGGTTGAGGAATTCAACAAATGTCAAACGGGTCATCTTTTTGAAATATCGGCAAAATGCCTCCCTGCCCATATTGGCTGCAACTGCAACCTCTTCCACACTGACGTGCTCACGGTACCGGCTGTCGATCAGGTCGTAAATCCGCCTCAGCCTGTCCTGCTCCTTTCTATGCATGCGGTTTTCATAAGGAATGCTGTGCAACAAAACACGGTCTTCCGTAACAGCTAGCAAGTGCAAGATATGCAACACCTCCAGAAACTGGGGAAATCCTGAAAGCTGATTGAGTTTTTTCAGTCGGGGGCCCACCTCCTGTTTGATGCCCTCACCAAATGCCAGACCATGACCCGCCATTTTGAATAACTGTTTGATTTCATGCATTTCTGGGGTTCGCTCGAGCATGTCAGCAAGAAAGTCTTCCTGCAAATGAAGCACCGTTTTCTCATAGTCGGTCTGAATCCCATAATCAAAATTGAGATGGGGAATGTATGACCCAATCATCACCAAATCACTACCCTGGAATGAAGCAATGTGATCTCCAACATGCCGGGTGCCATCCGCTCCGGTGATGAAAACAATTTCCAATTCGGGATGAAAATGCCAGAAAAAGAAATCATGCAGCCGGGGATTGACCATCAGGTGGAAGGAACTGTTTTCATCCGGCAGGATTTGCTCCAGCGCCTGAACATATTGCCCTTTATTGACACCAATCATATCTGAATATACTAAAAATATCAATATTGTACAAATATTGGTCAATTTTGGAGGAAAAACAGGTGCTCAAGTCTGCTACTTTTACCTGACTAAAGCAATAAACTTTCGATTATGCAACCAACGATGCAGCCTACCATGCAGCCAACCATGGCCAACCAAAACCACAAAGACATTCCGGGGAACCCTTCCACGGCCACCAGCAGCCAGGTTAAACTGAATGACCGGTCGAATGGCCAACCCCTGCGGGTGCTGAGTGAAGCCGATTGGCAATTCTGGATCCACAACGGCTATGTAGTGATCAAAGAGGCGGTTCCGCGTGAGCAGGCACTGAAAACAGCTGCATTCCTCTGGGAATTTGAAGAAAAAGACCCCAATGATATGACAACCTGGTACGCCCCTCCCCGCGCGGAAATGCGTATGAAGGAATTGACCAATAGTGGCATGGTTGAAGTGTACAACCACCAACTGCAGTGGGACAACAGGCAGACCCCACGGGTACATGACGCTTTCTCAGATGTTTGGGGCACGGAAAAACTTTGGGTGACAATAGACCGTGCCAATTTGAATTTTCCGATGCGGGAGGGATTTGAATTCAAAGGATTCATCCATTGGGATTATGACCCAGAGACCAAACCACAGAATGTGCAGGGTGTATTGGCTTTGGCAGACCAGACCGATGAAAACATGGGGGGATTTCAATGTATACCCCAACTGATGCGGGATTACGACACCTGGAAACTGACCCAGCCAGAAGACCGGAACCGTTACCAACCGGATATCACCGCATACCAAGACAAACTGGTGAAAGTGAAACTGGAGGCAGGTGATCTGTTGATTTTCAACAGCCTTTTGCCACATGGCATCAGACCAAACCTTTCCGGTGATAAAGTGAGGATAGCACAATACATCTCCATGATGCCTGTACAGGAAAACGATGAAGCCCAACGCCAGTGGCGCATCAATTCCTGGCGCGACCGCATCGCTCCGGAAGGATATGCCTTTCCAGGAGACCCCAGAAATTGGGAAAAGACAAAATACACCACTGCGACACTAAGTGAACTTGGTGAAAAACTGCTCGGACTCAAATCCTGGTAATCAAATGGAGAACCAACTTTACACCACGCTCAACAATGGCAAAAGGATGCCGTTACTCGGATTGGGCACCTACAACATGTTTGGGGCAGTGGCGGTAAATGCCGTAAGCACTGCGCTGGAAACAGGCTATCGCCTGATAGACGGCGCTCAGATGTATGGCAATGAAAAGGAAGTGGGAGAAGGCATCCGCAGAAGTGGCATCCCCCGGGAGGAGATTTTCATCACCACCAAAATCGACAATTGCAATCAGGGGTATGATGAAACGCTTCGATCTTATGCACAAAGTCTCAAAGACTTACGTGTAGACAAAGTGGATCTGCTGTTGATCCATTGGCCAATCAAAGGAAAGAGGGAAGCCACTTGGAAAGCCTTGGAAAAATTGTATGCTGATGATCAAGTTGGCGCCATAGGAACAGGAAACTACCTCCTGCCCTTTCTACATGAACTCTCTGAATATGCCCACATTACTCCAGCTGTCAATCAAATTGAATTCAGTCCCTTCTTAAACCTCAAAGAAGAGTTGGATTACTGCCAAAGACATCAAATCTGTTTACAATGTTACACCCCATTGATGCGGGGCAATAAACATGATGATCCAAGGATAGTCCAACTCGCACAACGATATAGCAGAACACCTGCACAAATCATCCTTCGCTGGGCTGTTCAACAGGGATTGTCCACCATCCCCAAATCTGAAAACCCTGCAAGGATTCGGGAGAACTTCAACATTTTCAATTTTGAAATCACAGCCCCTGATTTGGAAATTTTAAACAACATTAATGGGCATTACAGGATTGTAGATAATCCGATTGACATGCTTTGAATGCAAATGCATTCAAACAAACATGACCGGGAAGTCATTTACCAAAAACACCCTGCCCATCTTGATTTTCAAAAAATCCTAGGTCCTCACAAGGAGAAGGTATTTGTTGTAGACTACAAGGCAGAACGCTAGAATGGGATGATATCAGGAGACTTGTCGGGCTTTGCATAGGTATATCTCTGCAATGGACTGGCCTGATAATAGGCATCCAAACCCAGACTTACCAAGGAATCCGTTTGAGCAAGATTGATAAACCCGTCTGCCCCAATGGCTGCTTCAGCAACATATGCATGAATCAAACTGCCAATAACCAAAAAAGTGCCATTGCGCATGGGGATGATTTCTGATAGCTCCATGCCCAATTGAACCATGCTCTCGGCAACATAGGGAACCCTGAATTCTCCCTTGTAGTCAGGTGTCAGTCCCACTGCTTCAAATTCATTCACGCCATCGGGATATTTGGCACTGCATTGGTGCGCCTTTTCAACAAATGCCGAATGGATATGGTTGATAGTATACAGGCCATGGGCTTCGATATTCCGGATGGTGTGGGGTGCCGCTTCACGGGGTCTGTTTACAAAGGCTATGAGGGCAGGATCTGCACCCAAGTGCACAATATTGCTGAAAACACCCAGGTTGCTGATACCCTGACTATCGGTGGTTGCGATGAGACTTACTGGCCTGAAACCACTTAATGAATTCACAAAATTGGCTCTTCTGAACCGGTCCCAAGCCTGCAATTCGGATATGGTAAAATGTTTCACAAAACGTTTAACATAATAGCCATCAAAAGGTTGGAACTTCGCGCAGTTGGGAAAATAGGTGGTTTTACCTAATTCCTGTACCCGTAACAATATTTTCAACCCAAATCCGTTTTAATGATGTCCAAATCCTATCCAATGAAAATGTCTGCAACAGGAATGTTCCTGATCGCTCTAACCTCCATATCCCTTTCTTTCAAGGGAAGCAGTCCGGAAAACCGGATGTCTGCAGCAGGATTTTCATTCGCGAAACCTGACTACTCCAAAAGCAATTTCATCAGCAATATCTACGCCAACATCACCGCATCAGGCGCACAATTGTCCCAACAGGTTTTTGAAATGGCATTTGCCGGCTTTGAAAAACTGCAAGCCCAAGGCCGATTAAATCAAGACAGTATCCTCACAATCATAGACTTCTCCAAATCTTCAAGGGAAAAAAGAATGCATGTTGTTGACCTGAAATCAGGCAAGCTGGTATTCAACAATGTTGTGGCACATGGAAGGAATACAGGAGATGAATTTGCGAAATCCTTCTCCAACCAGCCCAATTCACATAAAAGCAGCCTTGGGTTTTATGTAACCGGCAGTACGTATAATGGATCCAATGGTTATTCTTTGGTACTTGATGGTGTTGAAAAAGGTTTCAACGACAAAGCCAAGGAAAGGGCCATAGTCATGCATGGGGCTGCTTATGCCAACGAAAATGTTTTGCAAAGCGGGAACAGGTTGGGCAGGAGTTATGGATGCCCTGCGGTACCTGAACATTTGAATAAAAAAGTAATTGAAAAAATCAAGGGTGGAAATTGTCTTTTCATCTTCTACCCTGATCAACAATATTTGATCAATTCGAAATTGATTAATGGTTAAATGGGATCTTAGAATGGTTAATCCGACCCGGCCTTTCCAGGCTGGGTCTCTTTTTTTAAACCCAAAGTGCGATGAGTTGAGACAGCATACCTAAAATCAATCCCGCTAACAAATCAAACCAGTTGTGGTCTGATACAACCTTTCTAGCAGTAATGACCGCCCCTGTCATCAGCACCGTAACCATCAGGGGCAATCCCGTTTGCAGCGTTCCATCAATAAGTATCAACAGCATCAATCCGAGCGCACCACCAACACCCATGGCATGCATGCTGATTTTGAAATAGTTGTTGAGCAAGAGCGCAACCGCTGAAGTGAAAAACATCCCCCGGCACATGTTCACCAATACACGGGGTGTCTCCGGCTGGTTTTTGAAAACATGGTAAGTCCAAAAGAAAAAAGTGATGCTGGCAATGTAAGGTACAATGCGCTCTTTTTGTGTTTTGAGCAACACTGACTTCGAAAACCCAAGTGCTTTAAGCAAGGCCACTACCAAGAGCGGGAAGAATACATTGTTGTTGATTACCGCCAATATTTTCATCATTTTTTCCTGCGCATAAAACCCGGTGAAATAATCCGGATGTCCGTAAATAAGGTAGGCAGCCATCATTACCCCTACAAAAAGCGGATGAAACAGCACAGAAACTATTTGGGCTACATGCCTTACCCAAGCTGGATAGCTGATATTATCGATATTTTCTTCCATGTTCATATTTAAAGTTCCTTTCTCAATCTGGCAACGGGTATGTTCAACATTTCCCGGTATTTGGCAACGGTTCTCCGGGCAATATTGTATCCTTTGGCAACCAGCATATCTGTAAGCACGTCATCACTGAGGGGATTGCGTTTGTCTTCCGCCAGAATGAAATCCTGCAAAATGCTTTTGACTTCCCTTGTGGAAACCTCTTCTCCGCTATCAGTACTCAACGACTCACTGAAAAAATACTTCAACCTGAAACTACCAAATTCCGTTTGCACAAACTTGCTGTTGGCAACCCGGCTGATGGTGGAGATATCCAACCCGGTTTTTTCCGCAATATCTTTCAGAATCATCGGACGCAAAGAGGATTCATCACCGGAAATGAAAAAAGGATGCTGATGCCGGATGATGGCCTGCATGGTTAAGGTCAGCGTTTCCTGCCTCTGCCGGATGGCATCAATAAACCATTTGGCAGCATCTATTTTTTGCCTGATGAATGTTACCGCTTCCTTCTGGCGCTTATCGGTCTTGCTGCCCTTCTCGTAATCCCGCAACATATCCTTGTAATCGGAACTGATACGCAAATCTGGCGCATTCCGCTGGTTGAGGGTGAGTTCCGGTTCACCGTTATTGTTGTAAACAAAAAAGTCAGGAATGATGTACTGCTCTGCCTTATTCAAACTGGCAGCCAATCCGCCGGGTCTGGGATCAAGTTTCCTGATTTCCTGCAAGGCATCTTTCAAGAGGGTTTCATCAATTTCAAGCGACTTGATAATCTTATCATAATGCCTGCGGGTAAACTCGTCAAAATGAAAATCGATGATACGCCAGGCTGTTTTAATGGCTAAAGATGTGTGTGCCAGCAATTTTTTACGCAGCTGAATCAACAGGCATTCCCTTACATCCCTTGCGGCAATCCCCGGCGGGTCAAATTGCTGAATCTTTCCTATCACTTCTTCCACCAACTGCGCCTCTACCAAAACATTTTGTTTGAAGGCGAGATCGTCTGCAATGGAAAGCGAATCGCGTCGCAAATACCCGTCATCATCAATGCTGCCAATCACCTGCTCTGCAATTTTTTCCTCATCAGCTGTGAGGTTGAGCAATGCGAGTTGTTCCATCAGCATTTCGTGCAGAGATGAAGATGCTGCATGGGGAATTGAACCCTGAACCTGCAATTCCGGAACCTGATCATCTTTCATCCGGTAATCTGCAATATCATCGTCATCATAGTCTGCAAAAGATTCCTCAAATGTTGAGTCGTCTGTTTCCGGCCCCTCATCAGGCTCACCGACCTCATCAGTCAAATCTTTATCCTGCTGTTCAGGTAAATCCTCCCCAAATTCGAGTGCAGGATTTTCCTCTATCTCCTCTTTGACCCTTTCTTCCAACATGGCAGTGGGCACCTGCAGCAATTTCATGAGTTGAATTTGCTGGGGAGAAAGTTTCTGCTGTAGTTTTTGTTGAAGTCCCTGAAAAAGTGCCATCCCCGTGCCCCTGTTTTAAATGAATCGGATGTAAATTTACAAACAAAAGAAGCAACGCGATGAAGACAATCATCACATTCCTCCTGCTCGGGTCAGTTTTCAGCGGTGTTGCCCAAGACTCCAGCCAATTGAAGAAGCCTTTTGTTTTTCTCGAAAAAAAAGACTGGCTGGCTACCCCAAAATCCATGGGGGCTGTCAGTCCTGACTTTGCGAGCAAGCAGCAGGGTATCATTTGCCGGCAGGAATGGAAAGTGGAAAAAAGAACAGGCATCCCTTTCCGCGTGCGGTTGGGGTCTGTTGATTATGTAGACAAGCTGGAAGGCAAGCGTAAATAGTCTGATAACCTCTACAATAGAAAGACCACTGTGTGGTCATATTCAGTCTACAGAACCACGCAACTTATCCAAAAGTGCATTGAGCGTTTCCAGTTCAGGTTCAGAAAGATTTTGCATAATGTCATGCATCTCGGGGCTTCTACTATCGATACGCTCCAGCAATGCTTTGCCTTGGCTGGTGATGACCACATCCACCAACCGCTTGTCTGTTGGGCACATGCGCTTGGAAACCAATTCCTTCAGTACGAGCCGGTCAACGATTCTGCTGGTATCACTCATCTTATCAAGCATCCGCTCCCGGATGGTCAGGGTACTGAGCGGCCGGGGGTCGCTTCCCCTGAGAATGCGTAGAATATTATACTGCTGCAGGGTAATATCTTCTTCACCCAAGATAATCCTGATCTGCTCGGTGATCCAATGGTAGGTATAAATCAGGTTGATGACAGCTTTTTGGCGCTGCCCCGTAAAACTGGCCTGTTGTATGTCTTTTTCAAGTCCCATGGATCATTCAAAGGGGTGGTTTATTGGGGTCTACAAACTCATGGGCATAAATCTTCACCAGTATGATGGCATAACTGAATACCAAGGGTCCGAATATGAACCCCATGAATCCAAAGAGTTGAAGTCCAACAATCACACCAAAAACAGTAATGACGGGATGTACATCACCGATTTTCTTCATTAGTGTCACCCGTGCAAGATAATCCACATTTCCGGTAACAAGAAGGCTATAGATGAGCAACCCTGTTCCTGGAGTATTCAATCCTTGGGAATACAGGTAAATGACCAGCGGAACCCAAATCATCATGGTACCTACAATGGGGAAAAATGCAAAAATGCCGGTGAGAAAACCCCACATGACGGGATCCTCAATGCCAAAAATCAGGTATCCCAGGTAGGCGAAAATCCCTTGAATCAAGGATATCAAGGGGATGCCGACAGCATTGGCTTTGACCATGTGACGGGTTTCATGGGCCAAAGCAACTACACTCTCCTGGTGAAGGGGAATGAATTCCCTGACAGACTGCTCCATTTTCCGGCCACCGGTAAACATGAAATACAATACAAAAAACATAACCATGAGGTTGCTGAGCATCATGGCTGAACTGTTTAAAAAAGTGGGTATATACCCAGCCAACCGCTCTTGCAGAGCAGAGATATTTTGAACGGAAACAAGCTCCTGTCCGGTGAGTTGTTTCACCTGAGCTGACAAGGCTTGGATCCCTACCATGAATTCATCGGCATGGGAAAATACAGCGCCAATGCGAGGCGTAACCAATACAATAGCATAATAGATAGGTGCTGCTACGGCAATCAGGAAGAGGGTGATGATCAACAAGGCGGTAAGCCCCGGCTTCCACCTGCGCTTTTCAGTAAGCATAAAAAAGCGCTCCCTACCCAATATGTAAAAGGTGAGCGCCCCCATCAACCCGGGCAGAAATACATACAACTCCTTGATGATGAGGTATGCGAGGAAGCCGATTACCAGCAGCAAAACTACCTGTCTGATTCTGTTGTTGAAATGGGTCATATTCCAGTTTTTTATCGCCAGACATTCATGCCTTCACTGCAATTGGAGCAAATATCAATATTTTTTCTTCTCTTCAACAATTCCTGCCTAAACTCACGGTAGTTTTTGCTTTCCCATATTTCTTGCATCGGCTGACCCTTCAGATTGCCCATGGGATGTTGTGCATCCTTGTCGAAGCAACAAGGAACAACCTGACCATCCCAAGTTACAACATTGCTGTGCCACATTTTCCAACATTGGTTAGGCGCGGTATTCACCGGTACTGTTTTACCCTGCTTGTCTCTTTTATAACGGCTATATTGGGCAATTGTAGGAATAAGTTGATGGGGATCTTGTGCATAATCATTGATCTGTGCAGATTTAAGCCAAACTTTGTCCACCCCCAACTCCCTGGCCAGTTCACGGATAGCATCAACCTGGCCCTCATTGTGCCTGACTACAAGAAACTGAAAAACGACCATCGGACTGCTGCTGTTGAGCGCTTTCTTCCACCGGATGAGATTACGGGTTCCTGCAATGACTTTATCCAATTCACCTCCCTTCCGGTATTGGGCGTAAGTGGACTGATCCGCACCATCAATGGAGATGATTAGCCTCGCAAGTCCACTCTCCACGGTTTTACGGGCACGTTCATCATCCAGAAAATGGGCATTGGTTGAGGTGCTCGTATAGATGCCTTTTTGTGATGCATATTCCACCATCCCAAAAAGATCCTTGTTCAAATAAGGTTCGCCCTGAAAATACAAATTGAGGTAGATCAGCTCCCTGGCCATGCCATCAACAGCTTCTTGGAAAAAAGTCCGGCTTGCAGTGCCTGTTGGTCGGGTAAATGCTTTTAATCCGCTCACACATTCCGGGCACGACAAGTTGCAGGCGGTAGTCGGTTCAATGGAAACAGAGAAGGGTTTACCCCAGACAACAGGTTTGCCCAATAAGCGACTCCAATGAAAAGATACCCATACCAACACAGCATTGTATACCTTGTAAAAAGTAAGGACAGACATCATTCGCACGACATCCCTGTAGGTAGTCTTTTGCATGCCTGTAAATTAAAAGGAATATGCGATGAATCACAATCAGAGGTGGGATTTCCACCATTTCCTGAACAACATCAGCAAACCGATGAAACTGCCCGCAAGCCAGGTGTAGAATATGATGGTTCCTGTCAAATGGCTTGCATCAAACAATGCCAGCTCATATTTCAATCCCGCGATGGCATTGATCATCAGCCATACCAAGACGGAAAACAATGACCTGACGATGCGCTGCATGAATTCACTTACCTGAGGATCCATACTGTATTTTATTTGGCATCCAAAATCAATGGTGCCCCTTTGGATGGCATGACAATTATCTTGGAATTGCCTGAAGCGGCCAATTCTTTCATCGCTTTGATTTGTTCGTATTGCAATTGCCTGTCGCTCAAACTCATGCTGATGATGCGCTGATAGTCGGAAATACCCTGAGCCTCCACACGCTTCCTTTCAGCTTCCTGCTTTTCTTTCTGCAATACAAATTGCATCTTTTGCGCTTCTTGCTCGGCGTTGATCTTCTGTTCGATGGTAGATTTTACGGAAGCTGGCAAAGTGATATTCCTGACGAGCAGATTCTCGAGAATGAGTCCGCGTTGCTTGAAATCCGTTTCAATGGTTTTGAAAATCCGCGATTGGAACTCATCCCTTTTGGTGGAATACAAGGCAACTGCATCGTAGTAAACAGAATTATCGCGGATACGGGTTCTGGTGATAGGCCTTACAATTTTATCCTCGAAATTGATACCGATTTCGCGCAACATCTTCGGCGCTTCAGCAGGGTTTACACGGTACAGAACCGACAGGTCAATGGTAACTTCCAATCCATCTGCTGTCAATACTTTGATGGCATCGTCACCGGATTTTGACCCCTCATCGTGCACGCCACTCATGGTGTAGTTCTGTGTGCGGATATCGATATCCGTAACAGACATGAGGGGATTGATCATACTGAGGCCGCTTGACAACGTTTCATTCTGTACTTTGCCAAAAAGGGCCTTCACCCCCACATAACCTGCATCCACTTGGCGAACACTGGAAGAAAGCATGCCAATCAGCGCCAGCACCATGCCAGTCAGCCGCAAGGGCTTGCCCGCAGCAGCAATTTTGGCTTCTGATTTGAGCAAAGATGTCCCTATCAAAAAGAAGATTACACCCAAAATAAGGAGTACCATAATATGAAAATTTTGAGACTGTTATGCTGAAAGGCTGGATCAGCTGCTGTGGTCTGCAATGATGACCCAACGGCCCTTTTGTTTGGCAAAGGTAAGTGTATAATGGCCACCCACATCACCGGCTGTCCGTTTCAGCGACCACTTGCCCACAACGAGATAATATTTTCTGCCCAAAGGCTTCAAGTGGAGTATGTGGAAAGTAAGTTTCCCCATTTTGTCAGGACCGGCATAATTACGCCTATAGCTGTCTAATGTAGACCGGAAACCATAGGTTACACCCGATTTGCCGATGTACATGAGGGAATCACTTTCCAAATACCCAACCATGAATTGTTCCAAGTTGCCTGCATTCCATGCCTGTGTTTGCTTGTCGAGGATTGACAGAATTGCCAACTCGTCTTTTGTTTGGGCAAAAGAAATGGCAGGCAAAAGGCATATCAATAAAAGAAATCTCTTCAACATGCAACTATTTATTCCTGACTTCAGCAGATT
>JBDLUN010000175.1:0-7293 GCA_039805245.1 Bacteroidota bacterium | reverse complement strand
TTGTGGTGGGTGCTGATACAAAAAGGTTTGGTGACCTCAAAGGTGGCGACACCACGGGGTTTCAACGACCTTCCGGGTATCAAGAAAAGGCATTGGATGCCAAGCTCAAAGTTGATGCAGGCAAGGGTTGGTTGATTACATTGGCCAACCATTGGCTCGCACAAGACAATGTGCCTGTATACCACAAATACCGCTTGGAAAATTTTGCTGTCAATGCCTCAGACCCCATCAGCCGGGGATTCAGTTATGTGCAGGTTCGGAAAACCTTTCAAAAAGGACTGATCAGGCAGATGGATTTCTTTACCTCACGGCAGTTCATTACTGAAACCCGTTACACAAGGAAAAACGGAAGTACTGCCACCAGATATGAGCGCGATGCCATCAGTACAGTTGCTGCGGGAGCAGATGTTTTCATGAAATTCACCTCGCAATGGGATGCCAACACGGGTATTGAAATGTATGCAGATGAAGTAAGGAGTTACCGGAACGATTATACAACATCCCTATCGCTACAGGGCAACAAACGGGGCTTGTATCCTGATCGGTCGACTTACCAAAATATGGCAGCCTATAGCATGCACCATTTGCATTGGAACCGGTTGAATATAGAAGCTGGTTTACGGTACAACCAATATGTTGCCAAGCTTACTGACCAAACCTTGGGTAAGATTTCCATCAAACCGGGAGCATTGGTATTCCAAGGCGGAATCAATTACCGACTGGCAGGAAAATGGTATGCATATGCCAACCTGAGTGAAGGTTTCAGGGCACCCAATATCGATGATTTGGGTACGCTTGGGATAGTGGATTTCAGGTACGAAATACCCGCCTATGGTCTAAAGCCGGAACGCTCCCTCAATATGGAAAGCGGTATCAAATACGCAGCCAAGCAAGCCAGCTTTTCCGCATCAGTTTTTCGGACCAATCTCTCCGGATTGATCAGCAGGATCAAAACACCAGCTGTTGTTGCAGGATACGATGTGTATACCAAAGTGAATGTGGATAAAGCTTTCATCAAAGGGTGGGAAGCACAGGCAGCTGTGGAACCGATGAAAGGATTGTTATTATCAGGTTCCGCCACCAGCCTTTTCGGAGAAAGCATCACCAAAGCACAACCCCTGCGTCGTATTCCCCCATTCAATAGCAGGTTGTCGGCTGAATATAGGCAGGCAGCATTCAGGGCCGGATTGCTCTATGATCATGCTGCTCCGCAACGCAGACTGGAGGCTGGCGATAAAGCCGATAACAGGATTCCTGCGGGCGGAACGCCCGGTTTCAATATCCTCCATGCTTTTGCAGGTTTTGAAAAGGGATTCATCTCTACAAGACTGTACCTGAACAATATATTCAATGCTGATTACCGGACCCATGGATCAGGCATCAACGGCATGGGAAGATCAGTTTCGCTGACCACAACCATTCAATTCAGTCAATTCAAATAAACACAATGAAAAATGTATTCCTTGTTCTCATCGCTATGATCTGCGGCCAGTGGATGTTTGCACAGGTTGGCAACCTGCCCGAACCTGTCACGCTTCCCAACGGCTGGAAACTCAGTCCGGCAGGCCGTTCCTTCTCACTCGGGGATTTACCGCTAAATATCGCTGTTGGCAAATCCGGTAGGTATGCCGCCGTTACCAACAACGGACAAAGCACCCAGCAGATTCAACTGATCGACCTCAAAGCAGAAAAAATTGTTGATTCCCTGGTGATCCAGAAATCTTTTTATGGTTTGCAGTTTACTGCAGATGAGCAGAAACTTTACGCTTCCGGTGGTCACGATAACCGCATCATGGTTTATGATACCAGGCAAGGGAAATTGGTGAAATCTGATAGCATAAGTCTCGGTAAACCCTGGCCCAACAGGATTGGCCCGAGTGGATTGGCATTGGACGAGCAGCGTGGCAAGTTGTATGTGGTTACCAGAGAAGATAAAAAACTATATGTAGTTGACTTGAAATCAAAGGCTGTTGTAAGCCAATACGGATTGGATGCAGAAGCTTATGATTGCAAGCTCAGCAAAGACGGTAAAGAGTTGTTCATCACTTGCTGGGGATGCGACCAATTGCTGTCATTTGATCTTGTGCAACAAAGTTGGAAACAGCCCGTACATGTGGGTGACAATCCCAATGAAATGCTGCAGTCTGCCGATGGCAAGCTGCTCTTTGTGTGCAATGCCAATGACAATACGGTTTCTGTCATTGACCTGAAAACCAGAAAAGTAATTGAAACCCTGGATGCGGCGCTTTATCCCAATTCCCCCAGCGGTTCCACTACCAATAGCTTGGCTTTAGATCCTCACGGTAAGAAACTCTTTATCGCCAATGCAGACAACAACGCTATCGCCGTTTTTGATGTTACTGTGCCAGGTAAAAGTCTTCCGAAAGGCTTCATTCCCGTCGGCTGGTATCCTAGCGTTGTCCGTTTCATCAACAACAAAATCTGGGTTGCTAATGCAAAGGGAATGACATCCAAAGCCAATCCATTCGGTCCATCACCCCTCCGAAAGCGCGAAGAAGTGATACACCACGGTTTCGAAACCCGTTCAGGAGACCAGGTTGAATATATTGGCGGACTGTTCAAAGGTACCATGAGCATCATTGATGTGCCTGCACAACCGATATTAGACCAATACACTAGGGCTGTATATAGGAATTCACCTTACTCTTTGCAAAAAACAGCTATTGCCGATTCTTTGGCTTCCGGATTTCCCATTCCGGTGAGAAAAGGACAGGTTTCCCCCATCAAATACGTCTTCTATATTATCAAAGAGAATCGCACTTATGACCAGGTTCTCGCCGATGTTAAAGGTGGTAATGGAGATACCTCACTGTTGCTCTTTGGTAAAAATATAACCCCTAACCAGCATGCATTGGCAGAGTCATTTGTGTTGCTCGACAATTTTTATGTCAATGCAGAAGTAAGTGCTGATGGACACAATTGGAGCATGGGCGCTTATGCCACAGATTACCTGGAGAAAACCTGGCCGAGTAGTTACGGAGGTAGAGGCGGAACCTATGGTGGTGAAGGGGAGAGGAAAATAGCCAACAACAAAGGAGGTTTCATTTGGGACCAATGTCGGAGGTATGGGGTAAGCTACCGCAGCTACGGAGAATTTGCAGATGATGGTAAAGCTAATATTCCAGCACTGGAAAACCATTTTTCAGCTTCGTTTCCCGGTTATGACCTCTCCATTAAGGATACCCTAAGGTTCAGGATTTGGAAAAACGAATTTGATTCTTTGCTGAAGGTGGGTAGTGTTCCCCAATTCAATACAGTTCGTTTCGGCAACGACCATACAGAAGGCGTGAGGTTTGGCAGGCCAACACCTCAAGCGCACGTGGCAGACAACGACCTGGCAGTAGGCATGTTTATAGAACATTTGGCCAAAAGTCCCATCTGGAATGAAACTGCAGTATTCATTTTGGAAGATGATGCCCAAAATGGAGCTGACCATGTGGATGCTCACAGGAGTCCTGCTTACCTGGCAGGGGGATTTGTAAAGCGCGGATTTGTTGACCATACCCTATACACTACCACATCTGTGTTGCGGACAATCGAACTGATCTTGGGAATAGCGCCTATGACACAATACGATGCTGCTGCAACCCCCATGTGGCGTTGTTTCGACAGCACAGCCAAGCCTTTTGATTTCAAGGCAATTGTTCCTGCGGTAGACATGAACCAAAAAAATACTGCTTTGAATGAATGGCAGCGCCGTTCCGAAAAGTTCAACTTCGCCAAAGAAGACAGCAACAATGATATTGAATTCAATAAAGTGCTTTGGCATGGTATCAAAGGAAATATTCCTTTCCCCGGACCCAAACGAGCCGCGTTCTTGAAGATTGAAGCCGATGGGGATGATGATTAATATGCATAAATTTTAAGTTGAGAAGGCAGACCTTACGGTCTGCCTTCTCTTTTGTGTCAATAGTTATGAAGGTTCTTCATTTTCTGTAAACTAAAACTTAACATTTTGCTTTCATAAAGTTTAGGTTTCGGCAATATTGCTGCAATACTTTTCCGTCATGAAAAGGGTGTTTCTGCTGCTTGGCCTTTCTCTACCTGCATTTATTCTTTGGAAGTGTGTGGATCAATATGTTTTGTGTCCGACTTATAACTTCGCCGAGCCCAAGCCATTTCATGGCAACGTGATTGTAAACCCTTACGCTAATACTAATTTGACTGATGTCTCAGTTGCCAATTTTCATGCCCACACGAAATTTTGGAGCGGACTTACCAATGGCAAAGGGATGCCCGCAGATTTGTACAGGAGATATGATAGTTTGGGTCACGAATTTCATGCAGTTTCACAGTATCATCATATAGACACTTTTGGCAGCCGTCAGTCCAACTATGTACCAGCCTACGAACATGGGTATAATATCAAGAAAACCCATCAATTGGTCATCGGGGCCCGTCAGATTCTTTGGAAAGATTTCATTTTCCCCCAAACCATCCATAACAAGCAAGAGGTCTTGGTCAATCTCGCTAAAGATAGCGGAAACATCGTAGTTCTCAACCATCCTGCCATCAGGGACGGGTACACAACTGCAGATTTGAAAAAACTGCATTATTACGATTACATAGAACTGCTTAACCCTTCTGCGCAGTCCATCAAGCATTGGGATACCATCCTTTCTGCCGGTAAACGCATTTATGCAATGGGTAATGACGATATCCATAATGTTTTCAACAACGATGCCATTGGCAGATTTGTAACCTTCGTCTATGGAGCAGAAGGTCACACAGATGGCATGATGAAATCCCTGAAGCAAGGAGCAACAGCGGCAGTATGGTTGCCTCAAATTCCCAGTCAGCAACTGATGGAAAAACGAGAAAGGCTTGAAGCGATCCAACAGGTGTTGAATAGTGTGATAGTAAGGAACAATCAATTGGAAATTCGACTGAATGATGTTGTTGACGAAATCAGGTTGGTGAGCGATAGAGGCGAGATCAAAAAGGTAGTCCAATCCACAAGTGAACTGACTGCTGAACTTCTTCCTAAAGAGTCTTATTGGAGAGCCGAATTGCTGTTGAAAGATGGTACAAGGATTTTTCTAAACCCTTTGTTGCGGCAAACAGATGAAAAGTTAATCGCCAGAAATGAAGTGGCGGCGTTAATCGTGAGTCGAAATCCCGGAGAACCAACCCTTGCCCTGGTATTGGGTATTTTTGTGATGGTATTGGGATCAACTGGGAAACATCTCCCCAAAGCAAATACTACAGGCGGGAAATATGCATGGCTGCGTCAACCACCCTTAACCAATTGATTAGCACATGTATCGGAGGAATATCGCAGTATTGATCACTGTAGGCATGCTGATCAAAATGGCATTGGTAGTCTTTCTTCCTTTGGGGATTGATGAATCTTATTACCTGCTTTATGCCCGATATTTTGACTGGCATTTCTACGATCATCCTTTCATGATAGGAGCCGTGCTCAAGTTTTTTACCAAGTCAATGCAGTTGAGGCATCCCTTTTTTTATCACATCCCTTTTATAATGGCCTCTGTTGCATCAACTTTATTGGTGTACAAGCTTGGTTCATTTCTACACAATAGGAAAGCTGGTTGGTATGCAGTTTTGTTATACACCGCTTCACTTTACATGTCAGTAATCGCAGGCTTTTTTGTGATGCCGGATGGTTTGATGCTTTTGTTTTGGATCATCGCCCTGTATTTCGCTGCGAGGTATTTTTTAGACAATCAATTGACTGATAGCGTAAAAGGCGAATTCCTGATTTGGTTTGGGATGGCTGTGGGATTAGCGATGGCATCCAAACTGCATGCAGCTTTGCTTTGGTTGGGATTTGGAGCTTTTGCCCTCTTTTTTCAAAGAAAAACCTTTACCACCATCTATTTCTGGGTAGCAGGTTTGCTTTCTATTATTCCCTTGCTACCCATGATTTGGTGGAATGCACATAACAATTGGGTTCATTTTGCCTTTTACAGCAGCAGGGTGGGAACCGATACAGGGTTCCATCCCGAATTTCTCTTACGTGAAATTGCAGGTGAGTTTTTTTATCAGAATCCCATTGTTTGGATTTCCATCATCATCTTTGGATTCATTCTCTACAATAGTTCCAGATTGAGGAAGCAAAAAATTTTTCTGCTTTATTTCTCCGCTCCACTATTGCTGATGATTTGGTTTATTGCCTTGTTCAGGGAAACACTCCCGCATTGGACAGGCCCTGCCTATGTATCCTTGATTGTCCTGGCTTCCATTGGGTTGTCTGATCGAGAGTTTAACCGGCCTCGAATCATCAATTGGGCAAGAGTTGCATTGTCATTCTTGCTTGTTATTATCGTCAGCGGTCTTATTTTGATTAACTGCTATCCAGGAACAATTGGGCAAAAAAAAACCGCCCGCACCTATGGCAGAAATGATTTTACATTGGATATGTTTGGCTGGAAACATTCCGGCAAAGAGTTGGCTGTAAAGCTGAAGGCAATGCAACTCGACAGCCTGCCAATCTATGCAGACAACTGGTTCCCCGCAGCACATTTGGATGAATACCTAACCCCGCATACCGGTAATGTCATTTATGGGGTGGGTGACATCACCAGGATACATCAATACCATTGGATAAATGCAAATCACGGGGGTCTGCCAGTTAGTGATTCAGCCATCTTCATTTCAGTCAGCAATTATCCTTCCGATCCCGAGCAGCTTTATGGGCAACAATTCAAGCGGGTTCAATGTCTTGACTCTTTGGTTCAGCTGAGATCGGGAAAGCCAACCCGGTATTTTCATGTCTTTTTGATGCATGATCGCAAGTGAAGTGATGTCATCACGCTGATGAAATGTGTAACTTAGGGGCTTCAATTAAATATATCGACATGAAGCCAGTTCTAAGCAGTTGTCTGATCATTGCCATTTGTCTGTTTTCGGGTCTAGCTGAAGTGCATGCCCAGAAAAAACAAGTTAAGCCTGCACCACAGGCAGAAAAACCTGCCATCGACCTAGAATCTTATTTCAAACCGGTTTTTTGGCGCAACCTTGGACATAGCAGGGGGGGGCGATCCGTCTCTGCCACCGGGGTAAAGGGAAATCCGTTGGTCTATTACATGGGTATTACAGGTGGCGGCGTTTGGAAAACGGAAGATGCTGGACAAAGCTGGAAAAACATATCCGACGGATACTTCAAAACCGGTTCCGTTGGCGCCGTTGCAGTAGCACCCAGTGATCCCAATGTGGTGTATGCCGGTATGGGTGAACATGCACCCAGGGGTGTGATGACTTCTTACGGTGATGGGGTTTACCGTTCCACTGATGCAGGCAAAACCTGGA
>JBDLUN010000174.1:0-7202 GCA_039805245.1 Bacteroidota bacterium | reverse complement strand
TGCCAGACTCAACCAGATCTTTGATCCACTGTGAGGGGGGGGAATACCTGTTTTGCATCACTGCAAAAACATGCCTGTGCACATGCAATGCCTTGAAAATAACTTTTTCCGCATCTTGCTTGCTCAATGCAATGGGCTTCTCAATCACCACATGCTTTCGGGCATCCAAACAGGCCAATGCCTGTTCAGCATGAAACCCGTTAGGAGATGCTATATTCACCACATCAATATCCAAACCTGAAGCAACCAATTCCTCTACAGATGAGAAAAATGGTACATCGTATTTGTCAATTCCCAAAACAGACTTGTCTTTTACGTCAACCAAAGCACTGAGTTCACACTCTGCATTGCGGCTGATCATTTCAGCATGACGTTTTCCGATATGTCCGCAGCCAATTACTGCAAACTTGATTTTTTTATCCACGTAATTGTATTTGAAAAATTTATGAAATCCGGGAAACCTGATTATTGGCCAATTGATATTGTTGTCCGCTTTCCGGACAAACGGCAATACCTTGTTCATTGAACTGCAAGCGGTGCCCATACTCTCCCACCCATCCCAACTGGCGAGCAGGATTGCCCACTACCAGGGCAAAGTCCGGAACATTCTTAGTAACTACAGCGCCTGCACCAATAAAGGCATACTCGCCAATATCATGACCACAAACAATTGTTGCATTGGCTCCGATGCTAGCCCCTTTGCCTACATGGGTTTTGGCATATTGGTCGCGGCGGTTGATGGCACTGCGTGGGTTGGTCACATTGGTGAAAACCATTGAGGGGCCGAGAAATACATCATCACCACAAGTCACACCGGTATAGATGGAAACATTATTCTGGATCTTTACATTGTTGCCGAGAACCACATCGGGAGATACGACCACATTTTGTCCGATATTGCACCGTTCACCAATAGAACATCCCGGCATGATGTGTGAAAAATGCCAAATTTTTGTTCCTGATCCAATGCTGCACCCCTCATCAACAATAGCGGAAGCATGCACGAAGTAATTTTTTTCTTCCATCAATTGATTTTGTAAACCTTTGATTTGTTGTCGAGTTGCTCAAAAACACTGTTATTGCTGAGGAATTCCGGAACAAATTCCTTGATTTTGGATACAATCACTGATTCATCTTCCTGAAATTCTACCATGCCATACAGGCTGTCCATGCAATTGCAGACCGATTCGAAATCAACTGCCCTTACTTTGGCTATCATGATTTTTTCATGATATGTTTTCATGGTATTCTCACCATCGGTAAGCAATTCCTCATAAAGTTTTTCCCCTGGCCGCAGTCCTGAGTAGGTGATGGAAATATCAATATTCGGAATCAACCCATACAAGCGGATCATTTTCTTGGCCAGGTCAGCAATTTTCACCGGTTCTCCCATATCGAAAACAAAAACTTCTCCACCATTGCCCATGATACCGGCTTCCAAAACCAGCTGACAAGCCTCCGGAATGGTCATGAAATATCGGGTAATATTGGGATGTGTAACGGTAACCGGTCCGCCTTTTTCAATCTGATCCTTGAACCGGAGGATGACGGAGCCATTGGATCCCAATACATTGCCAAAACGGGTGGTGATGAATCTTGTTTTTTGTCCGGGCACCGATGCCAATCCCTGCACATACATTTCCGCCAAGCGTTTGGAAGCCCCCATTACATTGGTGGGGTTTACAGCCTTGTCTGTGGAAACCATCACAAACCTTTCAGCACCATATTTTACAGCCAGATCAGCTACTATTCTTGTGCCTAATACATTGACCTTAACTGATTCAACAGGATTGAATTCCATCATGGGCACATGCTTATATGCTGCAGCATGGTAAACCTGATGTGGTGCGAACTTGATGAAAAGTGCCTCAATCCTGGAGGAGTGGGTTACACTTGACAAATACGGAACATATTGCACATGGGTTCCGGATTCTTTGATTTCAAGATCCAGATCATGGAGAGGAGTTTCAGCCTGATCACAAAGTATAATCATTTCAGGAGCGTACTTGATCAGCTGCCTCACCAGTTCACTGCCAATGGAACCTGCAGCTCCTGTCACCAGAATCCTTTTCCCCTTGACTTCCTTCAGAATTTGTTCGTTTTGAATAACTATGGGCTCCCTTTCCAATAATTCTTCAATGCGCATGGTACGCAGTTGCCGTGGCGCAAAACTGCCATCAGCCCATTGGTTATAAGGCGGAACGGTGAGTACGTTGATATCATGGTCCAGGCAAAAATCAACCACTTCATTTTTGCGTTGCGGTGTCATTGAAAAGCTGGCAACAATCAATTCGTCTACAGGAACGGTGATAACCAGGTCTTTAAAATCATCAAAGGAGACGACTTTGACACCATCTACAGACTTGTTATGTTTTTTCTTGTCATCATCAATAAAGGCGATTACGGTAAAGCTTGTTCGGGTATCATGTTCGAGCGTACGTTTTGTAGCCACGCCTGTTTCACCCGCACCGAATATAACCACCACTTTTTTGGAACGTCTATAATTGCGCAGGGCTATAAATGATTGCTTGACGGCTACACGGTAACCCAACAAAAACATAAAGCTGAAAGAAATGTATAGGATCAGCATAGCGTTGCTGATCGACTGTGCAGCGATGCCATTCCCGTTATAAAAATTTACAAGATAGAGCGCTAATGAAGAGATGATGATGGAAACGAAAACCCTTAATGCATCCTGAATACCCGTATAGCGAACAATTCCGCGGTATGTTCTGAAAGAAATGAAAACCAAGGCATTGATCAACCCAGCAAGAATCATTGTATTGGATACAACAGGCCATTCTATGGAATGAAGTACCAGATTGTTCCGAATCAAAAAGGCCAAAAAGATTGCCACAGAACAGAAAAACATGTCGAGCATGAAAATGAACCATCGTGGAACGATGCTCATTGTCCGTAAAAAATTGATTGTCTTAGCTGGTGTTGTCATGTCAGGCAAGTATTTGTTTCAATATCAAAGGATGCAATTAAAGTTGTGTTTTGATCCATTTGGAGGCGAGCAGATAAAAAACATACACCATTCCAAAAAGGATTCCCCAGAGGAGCAAAGCCTTCAATTTGCTGGCTTTTACCCTTTCAAGCGGGAAAGTGCTTTGATCCACCATTTGGATGGCAGGAGTTTCTTGACTTAGAATGGACTTGGCGATTTCAAGGTTCTTCACTACTTCTGCAAAGATTGTACCAATCATGCTTTTTTCTCGTGTAGAAATTTCAGCCACAATTGGAGCTGTTTTGAGTGCAGGGTTTACATCCACCAACACCTGTTGGGAAGAAGCTGCCCGCAATGTTTTGTCGTTTAGGAGTGCCGCAAGACTGTCTGCCCGTCTTTGAAGCAGTGCAACATTGGCCGCCTTCAATTTGGTTTTTGATTCAACATATCGGGTTGTGGCGATGCTTACAAGTCGTTGTGAAAAAAGTGCACTCAGCTTTTCATCACGGGTTGAAACGGCTACCTGGATGAAAGATGCTTTTTTGTCGGGTTTGGCCACAGAAAGGTCAGTCATCAGCAGGTTTTTGCGAATGATTACCTGCAGCAGACTGTCTTCCAGCCTTGGCATTGGGCCACTGGCATATTTGGCGAAATTGATATTGCCAACTTTTTTGGAATTGCTCCAGGCCTTTTTAAATTCCCTGACTTCAGCATAACGGTCTGCCAAGGTTACGTTGCCGGAGTCATCATAGGGCGTTAGCAAGGTTTCACGGCACAAGCTTTCACTACGGAGAAAAAGCAATATGTTATCTCCGGCAAATACACCACCGCCTCCGCCACCACCCAAATCAAACCCGAACTGCCCGGCCAAAGCCGACAAACCGCCTCCAACACCTTTACTTTCTTCCACCACAAAGGTGAGTCGCGAAACATATTTGATAGGTGTAAGAAAAGCATAAACAAACCCCAAAACAGCCCCTAGTGTGCCAACGAGGAATATGCGCACCCACTTGGAAAGCAAGAATTTCCATACTGCTCTTACTTTGGCTATCAGTTGCCCGATTGTGATTTCTTCAGGCTTATTTGTTTGTACTGAATTTTGCATGCTTGATTTATTAGCGGAACAATAAAACCATAGTGGTTAGGATGGCAGAAAATGCGGAAACCAATACACCAGCTTTTGCCGGATCGAAATCGTTGTCTCTGGGTGGTTCTATTGGTACGAAAATGGCACTGCCAGGAGTTACTTTCGGATAAACCCGGAATGCGAGAAAAGATTTTGTTCTGGCGGATCGGCCATTGGGGTACACAACGAACACTCTTTTCTTGTAAGCATTTCTATTGTAACCTCCTGCAGCAGATATATAAGTTCCAAAACCCTTACCTTGCTCAAATTGAACTGTAACTTGCTTCAAGACTTCCCCATTAACGGCTACCGTATTGACAAATCTCGGTACGATCAGCACATCACCATCTTGAAGCGTAAGATCGTCCTCTGAGCCCGGATTTTGGAGAATTTTTGACAATTCCAAAGCAACTTCTGTGGTTTGACTGGTCAATTGATCCAGGTCAACTAGGTTGGCTGTATCAATTTTTTCATTGTCTGCTTTGCTCAACTTGGTATTGGCGAGCGCAAAACGCTTAATAAGAGAAGTATCCTGTACTTCTTTCTTTCTGATAACCTTGGCACCACTGAGGTCAGCATAGGGCAACAAACCGCCCGCACGTTTCACAATTGAGCTTAGTCGTTCTTCTGGATTTTCCAAAGTATAGCTACCTGCAAATACAACCTCCCCCTTCACTTCCACGGTCACCTGCCGTACTTTATCTGGAGCAATTTTAACGCTCACCACATCAAAAGGCTGCAAAGTGACCTCCTTACCTTTATCCATGAGGTTTCTATCAATATCCACAGAAATAATTTCTGAAGTAGCAGCACCTTTGGTTCCTATGGCGATATCTTTCTTCCTTCTGCCAATTTCAATTTTGAATGCTGTTGCATTTTCCAGTAACCCACCTGCCTGTAAGATCAACCCTTTGAGCGAGAGTGAATCCTCATAGCGGTAATCTCCCGGTTTTTTTACCGGACCTTTTATGGTTACTGTTGTGCTGTCTTGCAATTCAAGTATTGATACCACATGAAGACTATCTTCCTTCAGCAAGGGTATGGTTGAATTTCCAGAGATGATATCCCTCAAATCAATGCTTTTATACTCTTTGGAAAGGTCTTCCCTAAGCCTAACCATATTGGCGATACCCAGAAATGCATCTTCTTTCAGTCCTTGCGCCTTACCTATCAATCCCTTAATGTCAAGTCCTGGTTCCAATGCATAAGCACCAGGCTTGATGACAGCACCGGTAATGAAAACCCTGTTCTGGAACCTATCCACTACTGTATCCACATATAAAGAATCTCCGTGATCAAGATTGAAAGTACCAAAGTCTTTTTTGGCAATATCGAGCACTTGCTTGTCGACATCGGTATAGCGCGTACCGGTAATCCTTCCTTTGAAAGCATTGCCCTTGAAACCACCGGCAAAATCGAGCGCATCCAACATGGTCTCACCTGCTTTCATTTCGAAGATGCCCGTACGGTTCAATCCGCCGGCCATAGCAATCTGTGACTTGGCGAATGGCACCCTGATCACATCATTATCGCGTAAAGAGAGGTTGGCCGACTGGTCTCCTTTCATGATAAAACTATAGAGGTCGGCAACAGTTATCACTTTGCTGTTCCTGACGAGCTCGATATTCCGGAATGATCCGTTTTCCAACGGTCCGCCAGATGCATAGAGGGCATTAAAAAGTGTGGCAATGGAAGGCAAGGTGATTGTTCCTGGCTTTTTTACAGCACCTACCATAATCACCTGTATGCTCCGTACAGAACCCAATGAAAGTTGGAGCTTGGTTTGTCCGCTTGCCAACGATGGATAATATTTCATCAACCTGGCTTTCAGTACCCCTGCAGCCTGTTCGATTGTCATACCGCTGACATTGACTGGACCAAGATACTTCACGGTAATATTGCCATCAGGATTGACGGTAAGCTTTTGGTTGGAGATGTTATTTCCGTAGATATCAAGCTGTAATTCATCATCGGGGCCAATCTGATAGGTTTTGGGAGTGGCAATCTTAAGATTGGGTACAAAAAATGGATCTACCCCACTAAAAAGCTCAGACCCATAAACCCTTGAAGGCTTCTCCGGCATGCGGAATTTCTTGGTTTCCCCCTTGAATTTCCGTTTGGTGGCATCCCCGTCTTTGGCGTCTGCATCGTCAGCTTCCATAACCAATTCCACACCGGTCATGGTTTTGATTCTGGCAATGATTGCCTGTATTTCAGACTCGGGCATACCTCTTTTTTGAAATTCTTGAAGCAACTCCCCCTCCGACATGCCAGCGGCTTGTGCCTGCTGAAGAAATTGGTTAAGTTGGGCATCCGTAATCTGAGCAGAACGGATTTTACTCAGGTCTGACGGTATCTGCGCGGCAGCCAAATAGGGCAGGCCAACAAGACAAAAAACAATAAAAAGGGAAGAAATTAACTTTTTCATTTTCATGAATGTTGTACTATAACGGGAATATGGTGTCATTAGTGTTTGGGCATAGCTTCGCCTTCTCAGTCACATGCTGAGAAAAAAAATCGCGACAAATCAATCCAAACAGCACATAGCCCAATTTCAAGCAATAAAAATATTACCCCCAACTGGAGGAATATGGTGAACAACCTGAAAAAAGAGAAATTGGTAGGCAATGAAGGAGAGAAAAAATGAAGGTGTAGTTTTGATCATAGTTTCCCTCATAACTGAATGGAATTCTTTGTATTAGACTCTGCAAAAATACTCTAAAAACGCAGATTGTTGTACAATATTTTACGGGCGGTAATGCAGTTTTTCCACATTCAGTGCAGATAAGTATGCAATTGTTCAATATTATTCAAAAAAAACCTTAACCGTTTGGTAATATTGGCGTTTTTCGTGGTGATGGGGGCCTGATCCGGGAAACTCACCCAACCCAAACAACGGGGCAGCATACCCTTTATTGACAGCAATCTCGAGATATCCAGCTTCGTTGAAAAACGCCAATTTCTCACCATCGGGAACGGATGCATAATGTTCACTGATCTGCTCAATGAATTCATTCCTCAGCAAGACAATCTTGAACTTTCTGCCTTGCCTGGCTGTCTCAAAATCCCTCAACGTGATATTGATGACCACATTTAGAAAACGATCAATCATGAGAATTTGTCCTT
>JBDLUN010000173.1:0-4613 GCA_039805245.1 Bacteroidota bacterium | reverse complement strand
ACCGCAAATGGTGTGGTTCCCTTTTTCTTATTCCCCCTTGATGGTTGAGATTTAATGGTAACTAGTCACCTTGGGGTTTTTGATACCCCAAACGATACCCATTCCTGACCCAAATTGAATTGTAAAGGGCATTTTGGGGAGAAATCGACTAAATTGGAAATAAGCTTGATGATATAAGCTGATTGTTAAGGTAATGCTCAAATAGTATTGATAATCAACTTAATGCGCATAAAAAAGCCAGTAGCAATACTGGCTTTTTTGTCGGGAAGACCAGATTCGAACTGGCGACCCCTTGCACCCCATGCAAGTGCGCTACCGGGCTGCGCCACTTCCCGAACGGGAGTGCAAATCTACATGTTTTCTTGAAAAAAACACGTAATTTTGACCAATTCATTTCTTATGACGATTCTCGTCCGGCAAGCCCTGATCAAAGACATTACCTCCCCGCACCACAACAGTACCCGGGATATCCTCATCCATCAAGGGAAAATACAACAGATAGCCAATCACATTACCGCAACAGCGGATCAAACCATTGAAGCGGATAACCTGGTGGTTTCACCGGGGTGGGTAGATATATTCGTAACAGGAACTGACCCGGGATATGAATTCAAAGACGACCTCTCCTCACTGGCCAAGTCTGCCGCCAAAGGTGGATTCACCCATATCTTCATCACACCCAATACCCATCCGGTTACCCAAAATAAAACGGGTGTTGAATACATTTCCAGACACCATGCTGCCTTTCCGGTTAAACTGCATCCCATTGGTGTAATATCCAAAAACACCGAAGGAAAAGAACTGACTGAAATGTATGATATGCACCAAAGCGGTGCTATCGCCTTCAGTGATGGAAATAAGCCCGTACAATCCGTCGGAATCCTGATCAAAGCATTGCAATATGTTACCGCGTTCAACGGTACCATCATTCAGGTGCCAGATGACAAGTCTATTGCACCTCACGGACTGATGAACGAAGGAATCGTGTCCACACAAGTTGGTCTGCCAGGCAAACCTGCCCTGGCAGAAGAAATCATGGTTACCAGGGACATTGCCTTGTCTCAGTATACCAACGCAGACCTGCACCTGACTGGGATATCCCTGGCGAGCTCAGTAAACCTGATCCGCAAAGCCAAGGCAGAGGGCATCCGCGTCACGGCTTCCACCACCACCCATCACCTGCTCTTCACCGAAAATGACCTGCTGAACGGATACAATACCAACCTGAAAGTCAATCCCCCACTTCGCTCAGCAGCAGACAGACTGGCATTGCTGGCTGCAGTAAAAGATGGAACCATCGATATCATCACCACGCACCATACCGCTCAGCACACTGACGCCAAAATCTGTGAATTCGAATATGCTGGCTATGGCATGCTCGGACTGGAAGCGGCATTTGGCGTGCTACAAAAAGCCGGACTTCAAACAGATGAAATCCTTCAGGCAATCTGTTTCAACCCGAGAAAAATATTCAATATGCCCAATGGCATCACCGAAGGTGCACCAGCAGATCTCACTTTCTTCAAACCGGATGCAACTTATACCTTCGAGGAAAGCTCACTGGGATCCAAATCAAAAAATTGTCCCTATATTCACATTGACCTGAAAGGACAGGTGATCGGACAAACATACCTTAACCAATCAACGCTGTAAAATGGAACCTAAAAAAGTATCTCATCTGATGACCGGCGGAATCCTGGCCGGTGTTCTCATCCTTTATTCAGTTATTCTTATTGTCACAGACCAACTTGCCAACCAATCACTTGCTTGGGTGAGCCATGTATTTATGATTGGTCTCCTCATCTATTTTGTACGCGAATTTGGCAAAGCAAACGAGAACAATAAAACCTTTGGTGAACTGTTTTCTTTCGGCTTCAAAGCCAGCGCTTTTGCCACCATTATATTATTGGCTTTCCAGGTTGTTTTTAATCTCCTCTTCCCGGAAACACAAGAGAAGATAATGGAGATTTCCCGTGAAAAAATGGCCGAAGACCCTCGCGTTACTGAAGATCAAATTGAAATGGCACTCTCCTTCACTAAAAAGTTTTATATGGTTTTCCTGATTGCAGGCACCATATTCTCCACCCTGATTTTTGGTGCAATCGGTTCCCTGATTGGCGCTGCTGTCACCAAGAAAAATCCAACCTCACCCTTCCAAAACCAATAAATGAACATATCGGTCATCATCCCCCTCAAAGACGAGGCAGAATCCCTGCCGGAACTTACCTCTTGGATCAAAAGAGTAATGGAAGCACATGCCTATACTTTTGAGGTGATCCTGGTGGATGATGGCAGCAGGGACAGTTCATGGAAGGTCATCAGCGACATTCATTCACAGGACCCTCGTTTCAAGGCTATCAAATTCCGCAGGAATTATGGTAAATCTGCTGCCCTGAATGTTGCCTTTCAGGAAGCACAGGGGGATGTGGTCATCACCATGGATGCAGATCTGCAAGACAGTCCGGATGAAATCCCTTCCCTCTATCGCAAGGTGATGCATGAAGGTTTTGATTTGGTGAGCGGATGGAAAAAGAAACGATACGACAACGTACTCACCAAAAACCTGCCTTCCAAATTCTACAATGCTGTAACCCGGAAAATGTCTGGCATTCAGCTGAATGATTTCAATTGCGGACTGAAAGCCTATCGTTTGGAAGTAATCAAAAACATTGAAGTCTACGGTGAAATGCACCGATACATCCCCGTCCTGGCCAAATGGGCCGGTTTCAGCAAGATTGGTGAAAAGGAAGTGGAACACAGGGCCCGCAAATACGGTTCCTCCAAATTTGGATGGGAGCGTTTCGTGAATGGATTCCTTGACCTCACCACCATCATGTTCATCGGAAAATTCGGGAAGAAACCGATGCAGTTTTTCGGTCTTCTGGGTACCCTGTCGTTCATGATCGGTTTCCTGATCAGCTTTTACCTCCTGGTATGCAAGATTATTGATATGGAATTTCCCATCACCAACAGACCAGCTTTTTACGTGGCATTGACCATCATGGTCATCGGTACGCAATTGTTTCTGGCAGGTTTCATCGGTGAAATGGTCTCACGCAACTCACCAGACAGAAACCATTACAATATCGACTCCAAAAAAGGTTTTTAAGGACTGACGCTGATGACCAACTCCCAGCATATTGTTCTTCTCGGTCCGGCTTACCCTTACCGGGGAGGAATAGCCTCGTTCACAGAACGGTTGGCCAGGGAATTTGAGGATCAGGGGCATCAATGTACGCTGGTAACCTTCAGCCTGCAATATCCCGGAGTTTTATTCCCCGGCAAAACACAATATGCGGAAGGTGTAGCCTCGCCAAAACTCACCATACGCCGGTTGGTGAATACAATCAACCCCATCAGCTGGATCAAGACAGGCATCGCCATCAGGAAACTGAATCCTGACATGATCATCGTGCGGTACTGGATGCCTTTTTTCGCACCCGCTTTCGGCACCATTCTCCGGATTGCAGGATTCAAGAAGCTAACACGCATCATCTGCATAGCAGACAACATCATCCCGCATGAAAAAAGACCCGGGGATGCACTCCTGACAAGCTATTTCAACGGTGCCGTAGAAGCCTACCTGGTGATGAGCGAACAGGTCAAATGCGATCTGGAAAAGTTGGGTATCCGAAAAGAAACTGTCTTGCTTCCACACCCATTATTTGATCATTTTGGGGATAAAGCCGACCGATTAGCAGCCAGAGAAGCCTTAAAGCTTGATCCACAGCGGGGAATATTGTTGTTTTTTGGTTTCATCAGGCATTACAAAGGGGTGGATCTCCTGCTTGAAGCCATGACCGATCCCCGCATAAAGGCATTGGGTTATCAACTGATTATTGCAGGGGAATTTTATGAGGATGAAAAGCCCTATCGCCAATACATACAAGATCATGATCTGGAGGGAACAGTTCGGATAGACAATCAGTTCATCCCCGAAAGCCATATCGCCTGGTATTTCAGTGCTGCCGATGTGCTGGTACAACCCTACCGACATGCCACCCAAAGCGGTGTCACTCCTCTGGCCATGCATTTCGATCTGCCCATGATTGTTACTGATGCAGGTGGATTGAAAGAAATGGTTGCTGATGGGGTAACCGGTCTGGTGGTATGTCAGCAACCGTCATCAATAGCCGAAGGCATCCTGCAATATTTTGCATTGGGGAAAGACCATTTCAGCCAAAATATTCCTGCATATAAAGGACTTTATTCCTGGAACAGATTGGCAACCGCACTGCTTGAAATGTGTCAAGTGAATGCTGCTCCAAAAGCCAAATAAATGCTAAACCCATTATCGCTTCAGATGAAATGCTTCAATTTTGAAAATAAAACGGTGAAGAGGCTTCTTTATATCCTATCTATTTGTTTTTGTTGTTCAGGACTTTCAGCCCAGGATAAGATTGCTGTTGATGACCGGGCTTATCTTGACAGCAAACAAGACAGCCTTGCATTTTATGGCAGGCAAATAGTGGAATCTGATGATGCCGCTGTCCGGTTCCGATCAGACAGTTTTTTTACCCGTATCCTGATGCGGGCCTTGAAAACAAAACATTCCTTTCATTATCCCTTTGACTCTCTTTTGACGATTTCCAGGGTTTATGCACCCGATAGCG
>JBDLUN010000172.1:0-21246 GCA_039805245.1 Bacteroidota bacterium | reverse complement strand
GATTTCAATGGGGTTATTGAGGAAGTTAACGATGAAAAGAAGAAGCTGAAAGTGACTGTTAAAATCTTTGGCCGATCAACACCTGTGGAGTTGAACTACATGCAGGTGGAAAAAATTTCCTGATACAAATCTTTATAGCATAAAAAAAGGGTAGCATTTGCTACCCTTTTTTTATGCGGTATGGTATGCTTATTCCGAAGCATTATTGTTGTTATCTTCTGCCGGTGCGGAAGCCTGTTCTTCAACTGCAGGAGATTCTACTACAGGGATGTCTACTACAACAACTGGAGTGGCTTCAACTGCCGGTGCTACTTGGGTTGCTTTTTTGGCGGGCTTTTTGGCTACCGGTTTCTTCGCAACTGGCTTGGCTACTGCTTTTGCAGCAGGTTTGCTGGTTTTAGGTGCAGTAGCTGCGGGTTTGGCCATTGGTTTCTTGCTTGACGGTGCAGCCTTTTTGGCTACCGGCTTTGCGGCGGCTTTGGGTGCTGCTTTTGCCTTGGCTGGTGCAATTTTGGTAACCTTTTTGGCTGCTTTTTTAGGTGCTGCCTTGGCTACCGGTTTGGAAGCCTTTTTAGCGGTTGGCTTTTTGGGAGCTGCTTTGGCTACTGGTTTAACTGCTTTTTTGGGAGCTGCTTTTTTGGCTGCTGCCTTTTTTACAACCGGTTTGGCTGTTTTTTTGGCGGAAGCTTTTTTCGCTGCTGCCTTTTTCGGTGCGGCTTTTTTTGCAGCGGCTTTACCGGTAACTTTTGCAGCGGATTTTTTGATTTGTTTTTTAACTGCTTTTTTGGGTGCAGCTTTCTTCACTGCTTTGGGAGCCGCTTTTTTGACAGCCTTTTTGGCTGTTTTGGCTGCTGCTTTTTTAGGCGCTGCTTTTTTGGCGGCTTTCTTTGCAGGTTTTTTTGCTGTTGCCATGTGTAACTGTTTGAAAATTAATGATGATTGATGTCCTGATGGGAAAATTAACAATAATTATCTATTTCAGCGTATATTCCCTCAATTAATTTTTGGTTTACCGTATTGAAAATGTGAAAATTTCAAATTACCTTTGCGTCCCCAAACGAAAGTTCTTTTTTTGAATGGACATGGGAGTTCAGGCATATTGCCGGGACGTTATCACCAAAAAACAATTTATATGGCTAAGGAAATTTCTGGCTATGTCAAGTTGCAGGTAAAGGGCGGCCAAGCCAATCCTGCACCACCTGTTGGACCTGCACTGGGTTCCAAAGGTGTCAACATTATGGAGTTCTGTAAGCAGTTCAATGCCAGGACTCAAGACAAGATCGGCAAAATTTTGCCGGCGTTGATTACCGTTTACACAGACAAGTCTTTCGAATTTGTCATCAAAACACCTCCTGCTGCCGTTCAGCTTTTGGAGGCCAGCAAGCTTCAAAGTGGTTCCAAAGAACCGAATCGCCAAAAGGTGGGAAAAGTTACCTGGGAACAGGTTGAGGCAATTGCAAAAGACAAGATGCCTGACCTGAATTGCTTTACACTCGAAAGTGCCATGAAAATGGTTGCCGGTACAGCAAGAAGTATGGGTCTCATTGTAGATGGACAAGCCCCCTGGGAAAATTAATTGATCACACCTTAAATCATCATTAAGATGGGAATCACGAAAAAAAGAAAAGCAGTTGCCGGTAAAGTGGATGACAATAAGTTTTATTCACTCGCCGAAGCATCTGGACTAGTTAAGCAAATCAATTGCACAAAGTTCGATAGTTCAGTTGACCTCCATGTCAGATTGGGTGTTGATCCCAAAAAAGCCGATCAGGCCGTAAGGGGAACCGTTACACTTCCACACGGAACCGGTAAAACCAAGAAAGTTCTTGTATTGTGTACGCCTGACAAGGAAGCTGAAGCCAATGCGGCTGGTGCTGACCACGTAGGTTTGGACGAGTTTATTCAGAAGATTGAAAGTGGTTGGACAGACATCGATGTAATCATCGCCACTCCCGCAGTCATGCCTAAAATCGGTAAGTTGGGTAAGGTTCTTGGTCCAAGAAACCTGATGCCCAATCCCAAAACGGGAACTGTTACCAATGATGTTGCCAATGCCATCAAAGACGTGAAAGCCGGTAAGGTTGCTTTCAAGGTCGACAAGGCCGGTATAGTTCACGCTTCAATTGGTCGCGTAAGCTTTTCACCCGAAAAGATTGCAGAGAACAGTCAGGAATTCCTCAATGCAATTATTAAGGCCAAGCCTTCCACTGCAAAAGGAACTTATCTGAAAAGTCTTTTCATGGCTAGCACCATGAGTCCTGCCATTCCAGTAGAGACCAAAGGCTTGATTCACTGATTTACGACCAATTATTAAAATCTAAAAAGCTTAATAATGAATAAGCAAGAAAAAAATGAAGTGATTGAAGTACTGAAGGAGAAATTCAGCCAGTACAACAATTTCTATATCACTGATACCGAATCGCTCTCCGTAGCCCAGGTATCTGATTTGAGAAGAACCTGCTTTGATAAGCAAGTTGAAATGAAGGTTGCCAAGAATACCCTCATTCGCAAAGCCCTTGAGTCTCTTGATTCTGAAAAATACAGCGGTATATTTGATGCCTTGCACAATGTTACTGCCCTGATGTTTTCTGAAAACCCAAAGGAGCCAGCCCTGATCATCAGCTCTTTCAGGAAGAAAGGCAATGCCGCCAAGCCAGCACTCAAAGCTGCTTTCATCAATGGTGATATTTACAGCGGTGATGAAAACCTGAAGGCTCTTACTCAAATCAAGACCAAGAATGAGCTCATTGGTGAGGTTATCGGATTGCTCCAATCCCCTGCCAAGCGTGTTATTGCGGCTCTTCTTCATCATCATGAGCAGCAGACAGAAGCGGCCCCTGCAGAGTAGTCAATTTGTTTAAAACCCAACGCCACTGAGGTCAAAATGTGGCATATTGATAACCATCCGCTGGAGCAAAAGCTGTGAAAGCGGTTTAAAAAGTAAAAAAATGGCAGACATTAAAGCATTAGCCGAACAACTCGTTGGCTTGACAGTAAAAGAAGTACAGGAACTCGCTGACGTATTGAAAGCGGATTACGGAATTGAACCAGCTGCTGCAGCTGTAGTTGTTGCTGCAGGTGACGGTGGTGGCGCAGCCGCTGCAGAGGAGAAAACATCATTTGATGTTATCCTTGTAAGTGGTGGTGCTAGCAAGCTTGGTGTAGTGAAAATTGTTAAGGAACTGACCGGTTTGGGACTGAAAGAGGCGAAAGACCTCGTTGACGGTGCTCCAAAACCAGTTAAAGAAGGTGTCTCCAAAGCAGAAGCTGATGATCTCGCAGCCAAGCTGAAAGAAGCAGGTGCTGAAGTTGAAGTGAAGTAATAGCTTTTCACTCCATAAAATTGAAAAAGAGCCGGTTATCCGGCTCTTTTTTTTGTGGTTACAGGGTTTTATACTAACTTTGCATTCCTTTAAATTGGGCATAATGCGATTTGTCCTGCGGGACTATTGTATTTCAGCATACTTACACTTTAAAAAGCACATCATTCTATGTCTTCAGCAAAAGTGGCTACAAACAGGGTACATTTCGGAAAGGTCAAGCACCTTGCAGAAACCCCCGACCTCCTTGAAATCCAAATCCAATCGTTCAAGGATTACTTCCAGCTCGAAACAACACCAGACAAGCGTAACAATGAAGGCCTCTTTAAAGTTTTCAAAGAGAATTTCCCTATCAATGATACCAGGAACATCTTTATGTTGGAATTCCTGGATTATTTCATCGATCCTCCCCGATACACCATTGATGAGTGTATGGAGCGTGGATTGACCTATGCTGTTCCACTCAAGGCCAAGCTCAGGCTGAGTTGTAACGATGAGGAACACGTTGATTTCCAAACAATTGTGCAAGACGTATTCTTGGGCAATATCCCATACATGACGCCACGCGGCACATTTGTGATCAATGGTGCAGAGCGTGTTGTTGTTTCCCAATTGCACCGTTCTCCTGGTGTGTTCTTCGGTCAGTCGTTGCACCCCAATGGAACCAAAATATATTCTGCCCGTGTGATTCCTTTCAAAGGTGCATGGATGGAGTTTGCTACAGACATCAACAACGTCATGTACGCATACATCGACCGGAAAAAGAAGTTCCCGGTAACGACTCTTTTACGTTCTATCGGTTTTGAAACCGACAAGGATATTCTCGAGCTTTTCGGCATGGCGGATGAAGTGAAGGCCGATAAGAAAACGTTGGCAGCCATGGTTGGCAAAAGGCTCGCTGCAAGGGTACTGAAAACCTGGGTTGAAGATTTCGTGGATGAGGATTCCGGAGAGGTTGTTTCCCTTGAGCGTAATGAAGTGGTGCTTGAGCGAGATAAGGTTTTGAATGAGCATGATATCGAAGTGATCATTGAGACCGGCGTGAAAAGTGTTTTCATCCAGAAGGAAGAGGTGAGTGGTGATTATGCCATCATCTACAATACCCTGAATAAGGATACTTCCAATTCAGAATTGGAAGCGGTTCAACACATTTACAAGCAGTTGCGTGGTGCGGATGCTCCGGATAACGAGACTGCCCGTGGAATCATCGACAAATTGTTCTTCAGTGACAAGCGTTATGACCTCGGTGAAGTTGGCCGTTACAAAATTAATAAAAAGTTGAACCTCAACTATGGTGTCGATCAAAAGACACTAACGAAGGAGGATATCATTGAAATCATCAAATACCTCGTTAGGCTTACCAATGGTAAAGCGGAGATTGATGATATTGATCACTTGAGCAACAGGCGTGTTCGTACAGTAGGGGAGCAGCTTTATGCGCAATTTGGTGTGGGACTGGCCCGTATGGCCCGTACCATTCGCGAGCGTATGAACGTAAGGGATAATGAAGTTTTCACACCAGTTGACCTCATCAATGCCAGAACATTGTCTTCTGTAATCAATTCCTTCTTCGGAACATCACAGCTTTCCCAGTTCCTGGATCAAACCAATCCGCTGAGTGAAATCACGCACAAGCGTCGTATTTCAGCACTCGGCCCCGGTGGTCTTAGCAGGGAACGTGCTGGCTTTGAGGTTCGTGACGTTCACTATTCGCATTATGGTCGCCTTTGTACCATTGAGACACCGGAAGGTCCGAACATCGGTTTGATTTCAACCCTTTGCGTTCACGCAAAGATTAATGAAATGGGCTTTATTGAAACTCCCTACCGTAAGGTGAGTGCTGGTAAAGTTGAAGTGAAGAAGCTGACTTACCTCAGTGCTGAGGAAGAGGATACCGCAAAAATTGCACAGGCTAACGTGCCTTTGAATGATAAAGCTGAATTCATTGAGGATAAAGTGAAAGCCAGGCAAACCGGCGACTTCCCAATCCTTGAGCCCAATGAAGTGGAGTACATGGACGTTGCCCCTAACCAAATCGTTGGTTTGAGTGCTTCACTGATTCCGTTCTTGGAGCATGATGATGCTAACCGTGCATTGATGGGATCAAACATGCAACGCCAGGCAGTACCGCTGATCAAACCACAAGCTCCTATTGTGGGTACCGGTTTGGAAGCAAAAGCTGCCCGTGATGCCCGTATTCAGCTACATGCAGAAGGTGAAGGTGTTGTGGAGTTTGTTGATGCCAATGAAATCCACGTCCGCTATGAGCGCGATGAGGCCATGAAACTTGTGAGTTTCGAGGATGACCTCAAAATATACAAGCTCACCAAATTTATCAAAACCAACCAGGAAACTTCCATTACACTTCGTCCGGCTGTTTTCAAGGGCCAACGGGTGAAAACAGGAGATTTCCTCACAGAAGGTTATGCTGTTAAGAATGGTGAGTTGGCATTGGGCCGTAACCTGAAAGTAGCTTTCATGCCTTGGAAAGGTTACAACTTCGAGGATGCCATTGTAATCAATGAAAAGGTGGTTAGTGAAGATCTTTTCACTTCTATCCATATCTCTGAGTTTGAACTCGAAGTGCGGGACACCAAATTGGGTGAGGAAGAACTGACTCCAGATATCCCGAACGTTTCTGAAGAGGCAACCAAAGACCTCGACCAATACGGTATCATCCGCATAGGTGCACAAGTGAAGGAAGGTGATATCCTGATTGGTAAAATAACACCTAAAGGTGAAAGTGATCCTACCCCAGAGGAGAAACTGTTGAGGGCAATATTTGGAGACAAAGCCGGTGATGCCAAAGATGCTTCTTTGAAAGCACCAAGTGGAACTGAGGGTGTAGTCATTGGCAAGAAGCTGTTCCAGCGTGCCAAGAAAGACAAGAATTCCAAGGTGAAAGAAAAGACCCAACTTGAGAAATTGGAGTCCATTCACGTCCAAAATGAAAAGGACATTCTTGAATTGCTGGTAGGCAAACTGCAGATATTGCTGAAAGACAAAAACTCTGCAGGTGTTTCCAACAATTTCGGGGAAATGATCTTTGGAAAAGGTGCCAAGTTCAATACCAAAGCCCTGGCTTCAATCGATTATCAAAATGTCAATCCTTTGGGTTGGACAGGCGATGAAAAAACAGATGATGCTATCAACACCCTGTTGCATAACTACAATATCCGTTTCAATGAAGAACTTGGCCGTTACAAGCGGGAGAAGTTCAACATCTCCATCGGCGATGAGTTACCAGCAGGTGTACTCAAACTGGCTAAAGTTTACCTGGCTGTCAAGCGTAAGCTGAAAGTGGGTGATAAAATGGCAGGACGCCACGGAAACAAAGGTATTGTTGCCAAGATTGTTAGGGCGGAAGACATGCCATTCCTGGAAGACGGCACACCAGTTGACATTGTTTTGAATCCATTGGGTGTACCTTCAAGGATGAACCTTGGTCAGATCTATGAAACTATCTTGGGTTGGGCTGGTGAAAAGCTCGGTATGAGATTCTCTACCCCGATCTTCGACGGTGCTACCGTAAGTGAAATCAAAGGGCTTATCGATCAGGCTGGTTTGCCAAGTTTCGGTCATACCTACCTCTATGATGGAGAGACTGGAGAGCGTTTCCACCAGAAAGCCACCGTGGGTATCATATATATGCTTAAGCTCCACCACATGGTTGACGATAAGATGCATGCCCGTTCTATCGGTCCTTACTCTCTCATTACGCAGCAACCGCTCGGTGGTAAAGCACAGTTTGGTGGTCAGCGTTTCGGTGAGATGGAGGTTTGGGCGCTCGAAGCGTATGGTGCATCCAATATCCTTCAGGAATTGCTTACACTCAAGTCTGATGATATCATCGGAAGGGCCAAGACCTACGAAGCAATCGTTAAAGGAGATAATGTGCCCAAAGCTGGAATTCCCGAATCATTCAATGTATTGGTGCATGAATTGAGGGGATTGGGTCTCGATTTGAAATTCGACAACTAGTTTTCAATAACCAAAGTTAACTGTAAGCCATCCTGCATCTGCGGGATGGCTTTTTTTTTTGGTTTATTTTACAAGAGATTCAGAATGTGGATTTGAAAAAATTCCAAGCCTCCAAGTGCACATCAATATCTCCTGGATAGTCGTGTTTACCGCCCAACACTTTCAATAGAATGACTTGTTTTGACTTTCCTTGGTAGCTGTATTGTTCAATTGTTTTGCCGTCTTTGGGGTCAGTGTCTGGTAAAAGCGTTTTTACAGGCTCACCTTCATAACCAGCCAATGTAGCCCAATACTGTAATGTCTTTTCGGTTGATCTCACTTTACCATAGTTACCACTGCCGAGGATGACTTCTCCGCCCTGGTATGGGTTCGTCTTATCTGCTGTGCCATTGACAATCATTACATTCATCGCTTTTAGCTGTTGTGGACAATCTAGATTTTCATCTTCAGGTAGATTGGCTATTAAAGCTGTGATGGCCCTGAAACGATCAGGGATGGTCAATCCCAGCTTAAATGCCATGTGACCGCCACCAGAGGTGCCCACAACAAATACCCGCTTCCTGTCGATCTTAAAGCGTTTTTGAAAGTGGTCAATCATGGCCATGAAAAAGGCCTCTTCATTGATTTGTTCAAGATTGGCTGCAGATGGGGCCTGCTTTCGGCATTCATTCCAAAAGTTTTTATATCCACTAGGGTATACTACCAGCATTTTTTCCTGGTCGCTGATAGCGTTGTAACTCGTTACACGTTGCATCATTTGCTGACCGGAACCTCCTGATCCATGCAAAACAAAAACCAGACTGAAACCTTTTGAGGGAACAGCGGGTTTGCGGTAATGGAAAGTCCTGTAGTGGCCTTCCACTTTGATGGAGTCCAATTCCACTTGTGCAGAAACTTTAGAAATAAAAAGCAATCCTATGGGCAGTAAGTATTTCATGGCCATTTTTCTTCAATTTAAGCAATCCTGAAACAAGAAAGGCATCCGTTAGGATGCCTTTCTTGTTTCAGGTATAATTTAATCAGTTGAATAAGGTAATGATCCAGTAAACCAATCCTGCCAATACTGCACTCACCGGAATAGTCAGTATCCAGGCTACCATCAAGGATGAAGTTACCCCCCAGCGAACGGCGCTCAATCGTTTTGTTGCACCCACACCAATGATTGAACCAGTGATGGTATGTGTGGTGGAGACCGGGATTCCCATTTGTCCGGTAAAGAAAAGAGTGAATGCACCAGCTGTTTCCGCCGCCACCCCTTCCAACGGTGTTACCTTGGTGATTTTGGTACCCATGGTTTTGACAATTTTCCAACCGCCACTCATTGTACCGAGCCCTATGGCCAAGTAACAGGCAACGGGCACCCAATTGGGAAGTTGGCCAAAGTCTTGAATGTTCCCACTGGCAATCAGTGCTGCCCCGATTATTCCCATCACTTTTTGGGCGTCATTGCCGCCGTGGCCGATACTGAAAGCCGCTGAACTGAAGAGCTGTAATTTCTTGAACATGTTGGCAACAGAGTATGCAGTAGGGGTCTTGTATTTTTCAACATAGAGATACACCAGCATAAACAGAATGGAGGTGAAAACGATTCCCCAAACAATCACGTGGTTTTCTGATTTGTCAATATCCTTTTTGAAAGAGGATTGGATATTGAATTTCTCGAGCTTGCCTTTCACTTTGCTCACATTTCTGGGGTCAATGTGGTAAATTGCATTCATGGCCGCAACCGCGCTGTCTGCGGTGATTTCCTTATGAATGAATTGTTTTACGGGCACCTTGTACTGCTCGGTTGCAACTTTGGCCTCTTCGAATTCTGCTTTCTTTTCTGCATTGTCTGCAGACAATGCTTCCAGCACAAGGTAGTCGTTGGCATTCCTTGCCTCATCTTTCAACTTACTGATTTCAATGTCTGCCAGCAATCCACTGTTATATGCAAAACGGGCAATAGAATCGGATCCGATACGATCGAAGTTAACTACTGTCGGCTCAAGTTGGTCATATACTGCTTTGGCCTTATTGTATTTGACTTCAGCTGTTTCAAATGCCTGTTTCAATCCTAAATCGGATTTGTTGGCTGCCAATGCAGCTGATGCTTTTTCAAGATCTATTTTATATTTATCGAGCTTGATGAATTTTTGTGTTCCTTCTTTCATCTTAGATTCCTCAAACCGGTCGAATAGTAAAACAGTAAGTGCAGTCACCAAAATGATGATACCCAATCTTGCCCACATATTGCGCATAATCGTCACAATCGTAATAAAAATTGAAATGAACATTCCAATTAGTGGTGCAAAAAATATGAAGAGTATTGTCTTGATGATGGTATCATTCTCCACAATCTGACCGATGCTAATATCTCCCTTGTAATCAATCAAGGCATGGGTTATGGCTGCCCCTGCAAATCCCCCGATCAATGTGTGTGAGGAGGAGGAAGGAATTCCATACCACCAAGTCAGCAAATTCCAAAAGATAGCGGCCAACAATCCCGCGAAAATGACAGGCAAGGTGATGAATTCCTTGTTTACGGTTTTGCTGATGGTATTGGCAACAGCGTGATCCTGGAAAATGCCATAGGCGACGAAATTGAAAAATGCAGCCCAAATGACCGCCTGAAAAGGTGTCAATACTTTTGTGGATACTATTGTTGCAATAGAATTGGCTGCATCATGAAAACCGTTAATGTAGTCGAATAATAAAGCCAATATGACTATTACGATAAGAAGGGTCATGTGTAGTTTTTTTCAAGTTTGGAGATCTTTAGGCGTACTTGATTATGATAGACTCAATGACATTGGCTGCGTCTTCACATTTGTCGGTTGCAATCTCCATCACTTGGTAAATTTCTCTTTTTTTGATGACTTCCTTGAAATCATTCTCAGTATTGAAAAGCATTTCTATACTCATGTCAAATACATCATCAGCCTGGTTCTCTATGCTGTTTATTTTAACCAGTGCTTCAGTCATTTCCCTCAGATTTTTCATATTCCTCAGGCCGTTAACTGATTTCTTGATTTCAACGGTGCCTTGCAAGATCAATTCCGACATCTTGTGGATGCCGGTATCATTGGGGTTGATTTTGTAGAAATTGATTTTTTTGGCAGAAGCATAAATATAGTCTGCAATATCATCCAAGGCTGTAGCAAGCATGTGAATGTCTTCACGGTCAAATGGTGTGATGAAATTCCTTCCTAATTCTGTAAAAATGGTATGCGTTGAATCATCATTTTTATGCTCCATGTGTTCAATCTGGCCCAAAATTCCGGCCCTTTTGTCCTCATCAGCCTCATAAACCATTTCCTGAAGCAACCCACCCATTTTATGTACGGTAACTGCTACTTCTTCAAATAGGCTGTAGAATATTCTGTCTTTGGGAAGGAAGATTTTGAAAAAAGAGTTTGTTGCCATTGTTTTGGGTGATTTTTGTCAGTAATAACGGTTTTTATACCGAAAATTAATTGTCATGACCTCATTTGGGGTCAATACCTTCTGCGCTCAAAGTTGATTAATGCAGTTGAACTGATGCCCCCTTTTGTATTACCAAATTGTTAACAATACGAGTAATCTGTGAATGCTCAATGTCCCTTCACGAACCTAAGGGTTGATTGTCCGTTTGGCGTTTGAATATTGATGAAGTAGGTTCCTCCTGTTTTTATTTTGGCATGCCATTCTTGACTGGAGAAATGCTTTTTTTGTATCCCTGAGGATTGTATACCCTTGAAAAGCACCCCGAGATTAGTTCCATTAGCATTTTGAAGTGAAATGGTGACCAATCCTGCGTTGCGTAATGTATAGCTGAGGTTGATCTCTCTGTTTGCAGGATTGGGGAAGATACGTGCTTCAAGGTCATTGTCGGCGATTCTTGGGGAGAATAGACCCGTTACCACTGTATTGCTGAGGTCGCGGTTCAAATACACGTGATACTCTCCCGGTTGGAGGTTGATATTGCTGGTTCCTCCGGAAACGTTAATGGATGTTTTGGTCAGGTAGCTGTACCAGGTACCGTTGGCGGGAAAGCTGACATTGGCGGATTTGGCAGCCATATCAAAATTACCCACGACCACCATTTTGAGGGAATCGGAATTGACCTGCATCGTTTTGAAAGTTCCTGCCAGATCAAGGGTATAACTATTGCCGGTGAAGGTTGACAGGAATGAAGGGTTGTTACGCAAACGCAGGAGGTTGGCATAAACATCAAAAAGCCCGCGTTTGGCCGCGTCCCCAAAGTTCCACCAAACCGGAACTTTGTTGTCGAGCCGGCAATTGTTGTTGACTGTACCATTGGTGCAGGTGTTGATAGAATAGGGGAATCCCAGCTCACCAAATTGCCACATCATCTTTGGACCAGGCATCAAAGCCCAAAAAGCTGCTGCCTGTCCCATTCTTTTGAGTGCGACTACAGAATCTCGTGTGGAATAGCTGGCAGATTGGTTGCCGAAGTTCAGATTTTTGTACATCAACCTTTCCTCATCATGGCTTTCGATATAGCCTATGAGGTGTTGTTTTTCCCAACCCCTTCTTTGGGCACTCATACCTCCAAAATCGCTGTCTTGCGCATAGCCCATGGTGGCCTGATTCATGTTGAAGTTGGCATTGCCCCACAGCAGCATACCGTAGTTGGCCAATTCCCGTTCTTCGGTATTGTCTGCAAAATGCTCCAGGATGCAATATGCACCGGGTGAAACGGCCTGAATGGAGTCATAGATGCGCTTCCAAGTAGTTATCCTGCCGGCATCATAATTACCCCAGGCGGCTACATTATTGGGATTGTTGCTTTGGGTAAATCCTTTTGAGAGGTCCCACCGAAACCCATCTATCTGATAGTTTTTCAGCCAATGTCTTACCACCCGGGCTACAAGGTCTTTGGTGGCAGTAGATTCATGGTTGAAGTCGTAACCCACATTGAAAGGATGTTTGGCATCAGGGTTCAGCCATGGATTGTCTGCAGCAGGTTTGTTGCCCGCGCCATCCCAATACATTTGGGCATGGGGTGAGGATCCGAAGGCATGGTTCATGACCATATCCATAATAACTGCCATGCCTTGCTGATGGCAGGCATCGATGAATTCCCGGATTGCGTTTTCGGTTCCATAGAATTTGTCGGGTGCAAAGAAGAAATTGGGGTTGTATCCCCAACTGAGGTTGCCTTCGAACTCAGAAAAAGGCATGAGTTCAATGGCGTTGACGCCCAGTTTTTTCAAATATCCTAATGTGTCTTTCAGCGTTTGGAAATTTCTGTTGGCGATGAAATCTCTGATCAGCAATTCATAAATGATCAGGTTCTGTTTTTCAGGCCTTTTGAAGTTGGTGGCTTTCCAGGAAAATGGGGTTTTGCCGGATTGCAGCACACTGACAATTCCGCTGGTTTTACCTGTAGGATAGGCCTTCAGAGAAGGATAGGTACCTGATGGAATTGTGTTGTCATTATTGGGATCCAGCACTTTTTCTGTATTATAATCTGCCACTTTCAGCGACCCGTCTATCAGGTATTGGTAAACATACTCCGCTCCAGGTATTAATTTGCCGATTCTGATCCAGAAACGGGTACCATCAGGTGTTTTGTTCATTTGGAAGGTCTGCGTTTCTGTCCATCCGTTGAAATCTCCCAAAACGGCTATTCTGCTTTTTCCTGGTGCAAAGAGCACCAGGTATGCAGCCGTATCTCCGGGTAGGTAGGTTATGCCATCAGCAATACCTTCTGGCAGGGGTTCAACAATTGCTGGTCCCGATACAAAAAACAGGATGCTGTCTCGCACCTGCGACCCGCCGGCAAAACTGCCTTCTACCACAAATTTTTGCTGTCCGCCCGCAACCAATGTGGAAGATGCCGTGATGGTGGTTGCTGCCGCTGCAGTGCCGATGGTCACTCCATTGTGGGTCAGTTTCAGATCGGCAGCACTATTGCTGTTGGCTGTAATGGTGATTTTGTCGCCAACCTGCTTGTCGATTGGTTGGAGAGATCTTACAAAATAGGGTCTTGAAACCGGTTCATCAATTCTCACCTGGTTGCCGCCATCGTAAACGGGGATATACATGTCAGAGCCATCATCATTTCTGAGCACCTTATTGCCGTTTCCTGAGCGGAATAGGATGGCAATTTTTTGGATTTTTTCCACTGAATTGGTGATGCCAAAGAAGTTACGGAGTCCACCGTTGATGGTGAATGTCCATTGATTGTTGCCAGATGCCGGGGCATTGGCTGGTCCTGTTGTTGTAGCCCAGGTGAATTTGACATATTTCCAATCGCCTGCATTATTGCTGAGGTTGGTGATGGCTCCAATGTGGACGTAAACATCAGTTGCAGGGAGATGATCCAACAATCCCTTGTTGCCCTGAATGGCATCCGCTGATATGGTAATGGTGCTGCTGTTTTCTTGAATGAAAGCCGGACTCCATTTCAAAACCTGTGAACTGGCAGCTGAGCCAATGAGCAGGAAGATTAAAACAAGGGTATATTTTCTCATATGACGTTTATGTTTGTGTACTATTTACACATAAACGAATATACCCATTATTTGAATAACCTGAACAATTTGTAAAACATGAAGAAATGGACTAATGCAAGGCCTTCAAAAACGAGTATATACCAGGGCCAGCTACCGATGATCAGCGGATTGTCTACAATGGGTGGGCTGGAGAGGAACATGTAGTTGGCTCCTGTACTCCAGTTGAACAAACCGATAAGGAGAGCCATCGCCTGAATTACCATAAAAGTTTTGAGCCAGGAGTTTTTTTCGGGTTTGAACTGGTGGTGGACTATCATATAGGTGCAGACCAACAAGAGGCTGCCATGGGTGATGAAATAGCTGTAGAAGAAAAAACCTTGATCGCCCAGGTCAAATTCTGGGGTGAGCATGGAATGGATGCCACCGGTCAAACCAAAATAATAAAATACTTGTGCCAAGGCAGCATTGAATCTGAACATCAGGATCATGCCGATGATGCTGCTGATTCCACACAGGTGCAAAGGCAGATTGTTTTTTACAGACCAACTGCCAATCCATAAAGCGTAACTGTTTTCAATCAGCAGGTTAATGATCAGGAATGAAGCAATCACACGGGGATAATATGGATGCCTTGCCCATTTGGCATAAAAAGGCAAGATAACCAACAAGGTGATGATGCCCACTACTGTGGCAATGCAGGCCCACCACAGTGGGGTCATTGGCTCCATAATCACATGATTCTCCATTAATTGCTTTCCAACAAGATCGGGAAAAAATATCATTTGGCACATTTTTTTTACAGCATCACGTTTGCTTAATATATTGCCGCTATGACATCAAAAACCATGTGGCTCCGGATTTGCGTGTTGGCAATCCTGATGGGGGTATATGCTTCTGGATATTCACAACAGATTCCTGTTCAACAGCTGAAGGGATTTGTGGTGGATAGGGCCCTGCAACGGCCTTTGCGCGGAGCAACAGTGGTGCTGGAAGGGTCATCGCCAATCCAGGTGTTGACAGACAGCAACGGTTATTTTATCATCAGATCCATACCCGTTGGCAGATATGCTTTACGAATAACCCATGTGGGGTTTCTGCCGGCAGTCCAAAACCTGGTATTGGAAGCCGGGAAAGAACTTGGCCTGCAGGTGGAGCTTGAAGACGATGTGGCCGCCTCGAAGGAGATTGTTGTGCGGTCTAAGGTCAATAAAAGCAGACCCATCAATGAAATGGCAATGGTCAGTGGACGGATGTTTAGTCTGGAGGAAACGAGGCGTTTTGCGGCAGGTCTGAATGACCCGTCCAGGATTGCCACAGCATTTGCCGGCGTATCAGGCGCCGGTGATGGAAATGCCCTCATCATCCGGGGCAATGCCCCTAATGGGTTATTATGGCGGATGGAAGGGGTTGATATCCCCAATCCCAATCATTTTGCCCGGGTGGGTACTTCCGGAGGGGCCATTTCCATCCTGAGTGCACAACTGTTGGCCAATTCAGATTTCCTTTCAGGTGCATTTCCCGCAGAATATGGCAATGTACTTTCAGGGGTTTTTGATATCAAACTCAGAAAAGGGAATAAAGACAAGCGTGAGCATACTTTTTCAGTGAGTACCATTGGGGTGGATTTCGCTACAGAGGGTTATTTCAAGAAGGGGTACGGTGGTTCCTATCTCTTCAATTACCGTTATGGTTTCCTAACGCTTATGCAAAAGCTGGGTTTCAACATTTCAGATGCAGCAACATCGTTTCAAGACCTTTCGTTCAACATCCATCTGCCTGTTAAAAAGTTCGGCAGCTTGTCGATTTTTGGATTCGGCGGCTTGAGTAAACAAGACAATGAGTTGGCTAAAAATTTGGCCGAATGGCAGAGTGATCAGTCAACCAGGCGTGGTTCACTGGATCAGGCCGATGCGGGCGTTGCTGGCATTGCTCACCAAATTCAGATTGGCCGCAAAAGCATGTTGCGAACCATCTATAGCCTGAATGGCTATGGTTACCGGGAGGAAGATCGGCGCTTGGATGCTTTCGCCGGTCCAATTATCTATACCCGTAAAAACAGGTTTGCTGAAGCCAACCAGGTACTGTCAACTGTACTCACCTATAAACCTGTTAAGAAGCACCTCTTCAAACTTGGGGCATACACCACCGGAAAATCCTTTGATCTGTTACAGCGGGAAACCGCTGCCAATGCCTTGCGGGATAAATTGAAAATGGATGGGAATACCCGCATCACCAACTGGTTTGTGCAATGGAAATGGGATCCGCATAGCAGGGTGGCATTGCAGTTTGGACTGCATGGTCAGCATTTTTCCTTGAACAGTCAGTCGCAGGCAGGGCCGCGTGCAGGTTTGAAATTCGTGGTTGCTCCAGGTCAATCCCTATCTTTTGGTATGGGATGGCATGCCCAAACCCAACCATTAGGAAACTATTTTGCGAGGATCAGGGTTGGCAACGATACCATCATGCCCAATCAGTCGCTCGCCTTCAGCAAAGCCAAACATTTTGTATTGGGCCATGCCATTCAATTGGCAGCAAACTGGAACCTGAAAACTGAACTGTACTACCAATGGTTATACCGGATACCTGTTCATGCAGTTATTGCCTCCAGCTACAGCGTCATCAATATGGAAGACGATTTTGCCATTGAAAGATTGGCCAATAAAGGGAAGGGACAAAATACAGGAATTGAAATGACGCTGGAGCGTTTTTGGAACAATCGCTTTTATTTGTTGGGCACCATGAGTCTTTACCAGTCGAAATACCTGGCATCAGACCTTACTTGGAGGAATACACGGTACAATAGCAATAGTTCGATTACCCTCTTGACCGGGCGGGAATGGCAATTGGGAAAAAACCGGACATCATCACTGGGTATAGATTTGAAAATGATTGCCGCTGGAGGGGTCAGGGTTACCCCAATTGATTTGGCGCGTTCAATACAACAGCGAAACACGGTATACCTTCCTGGAAGTATTTATGCCGACAAGCTCAGGCCTATCTTCAGGATTGATGTGCAGGTTCAATGGAAGACACAAAAACAAGGCAGAACCGGCAGTTTCATTTTGGGCATGCAGAATGCCACCAATCGTAAAAACCAGATCAGCCACCGATTTGATGCCGCTCTTGGGAAAATCGTCTATTCCCATCTGTTGGCTCGTATTCCTGTTTTTGGTTATAAAATTGATTTTTAGGTATTCTTTTTGTCATAGAATTGTCAAAAAGATATTGAAACAATTTGATAATATATAAATGGCTTTGATATTTCGTTTAATTGAATAGATTTACTCTATCCAATTTCTGGTGGATCCGTCAATCCAGTCATTTTTTTAATAACAATAAAACGCGCACTATGGAAAGGAAGGAATTCCTCAGCAAATTGGGAGGTGGCATCGGCCTCACTTGTGTAGCCTGTATGATGAATGCATGCTCGAAAGAAGAAACAACAACACCAGCACCTCCAACAACACCGGCGTTGTTGACAGTCAATCTGGCCACTCAGATTACTGCTGTTGGTGACTATGTTTCTGACAAAGGAATCATTGTTGTCAGAACAGCAACCGGAAATGTTGCAGCAAGCTTTATCGCATTCAACAACGAATGCCCACACCGTGGCAACACAGTTACTTTTGTTAAGGGAAATAACACCTTTAACTGTTCTCTCCATGGTTCCAATTTCAATGCAGATGGTACCCTGAAGAATGGTCCTGCCACAACTGGTTTGATTAAAAAGAATCTTCAGGTAACAGGAACAACTTTATCTGTAGTAAGTTGATTGATTGCATCAATCCTGCCTGCTTTCAACAGCAATTCATGTGTTAATGAAGCAGGCTTATCAGCCGCATAGTGGCTGACATATACTAGACTGGTATCGCTGACTTTACAAATGGCTTCAATCAATGATTTGAAGCCATTTGTTTGTCTATCATCCAGTCCCTGGCAGGGTTCATCCAAAATCAGCAGGGGAGGGCATTTCACCAGTGCCCTGGCCAGCATGACCAACCTTTGTTGGCCAAGTGAAAGTTGGTGCAGCCATTTCATACTGATTCCATTCAACTGCAAAATATCCAGCCATTGGTTGATGGTATCTTTTTCTGTCTTGCCCGGATTCCTGAATAGCCCTATGGTGTCGTATAGGCCTGATGCCACGGCATCAAACACACTGATTCCTTTTTCAAAACAGAGATGCAATTCAGGTGAAACAAATCCTATATTTTTTTTGATATCCCAGATGCTTTCTCCTGTGCCCCTTTTTTTATCAAACAGCCAAATATCATTGGCATAAGCTTGGGGGTTATCGGCATTGACAAGACTGAGTAGGGTTGATTTACCTGAGCCATTGGAGCCGGTTACAGACCATCTTTCCCCTTTTTTGACAATCCAATTTATTTTGTTCAGTATGGATTTGCCATTATAACTGATACTCACTTCCTCCATGCGAATGGCTTCACGAAAATGCGTGGTTGATTGGCTAAACAATTGTTGCAGCTCATCCAACTTATACTCAGGCAGTACCGTTTTTACCTTGTTGGCACGCATAATCCCAAATGTATTTGTCGAACACTCCTTGATTTTACCGTCTTCCATATGTGCAATTTTATGGATGCAGGAAGGGAGGTCATGCAGCTCGGCAATGAGTATGATTTTGATGCCTTTTGCGGCCAATTGGTTGAGTATCTGACTCAGGGTATCGCGCCCAAGTGTATCCAGCCCGGTATATGGATTGTCAAGCACCAGTATGTCTGGATTATCAAGCAAAGCTTTAGCCAGTTGCAACCTTTTGTTTTCTCCATTGGAGAGTTGTATGATGGGTTTGTCGAGCAATTCGGTCAATCCCAGCAGCCCTATCCATTCCTGCTGCAGTGGCTGGGCTTCACCCAACTCTTCAAGTACTGTCAGGCTGTCTGTGGCATCGCATGAATTGAATCTTTGTTGGTAATAGAAGTTGCTGACGTTACTTCTGTTCTTGAATTGATGCTGTTGCTCTATGAGTAAGCAACGGGGTTTGGCCTCTTTGTCGGCAATATCTCCAAATGAGATGGTACCCCTGAAGAACAGTTTGTTACAAATGGCTTTGGCGAGGCTCGATTTGCCGCTGCCACTGGGTCCTGCGATTGCCCAGTTTTCATCTGCTTCCATGCAGAATAAGATATTGTCAAGTATTTTTTTGCCTCCGAGCTGTATGCTGACTTGGTTGAATATTATTTTCATGCGATTGAAAGGAAATTGATCAGGCAATATATCAACAATTTGCTTGAGGATCGTGCGGACTTGTTGATTATGTTGGTATATTTAGCCTGAAATAATTATTGCTGTATGAAAAAGAGATTTTCTTTCTTGTTGGCCTTATGTTCAATGGTCGTCTTTCAATCCGTTGCCCAATCAGACAAAGCGGATATGGCTGCATTGATTGAAACACAGTTTGCCAATGCTGCTGTGCAATACAAACTGTTGGAGAAAAATGTTGCTGATTCCATGATGCCTAAAACACTCAACAAGGCCACCGGTAAGGTTGAAGTGAGCAATACCAAATGGTGGTGTAGTGGATTTTTCCCTGGCAGTCTGCTTTACATTTTTGAGCACACACAAGATCAGGAAATTTTGAAGATAGCCAAGAAAAGATTGGCCATTCAGGAAAAGGAGAAGCATTATACCGGAAACCATGACCTCGGTTTCATGATGTTTAACCCCTTTGGCAATGCGTACAGGCTTTTTAAAAATCCCAACGACAAAAAAACCATCGATACGGCAGCGATGTCTCTGATTACCCGCTACAGGCCGGAAATCAAATCCATCCAAAGCTGGAACAAAAACAAGAATTTCAATTGCCCGGTGATCATCGACAATATGATGAATCTTGAACTCTTGCTTTGGGTTACGGAGAATGGTGGTGATGCCAAGTTCAGGGAGATTGCGATCAACCATGCGAACAGCACGATAGCCAATCATTACAGACCAGATTACAGTGCTTTTCATGTGTTGGATTATGACCTCACTACCGGAAAATTGATTGCCGGTAAAAACCATCAGGGATACAATGATGCCTCAGCATGGGCCCGGGGTCAAGCTTGGGGTTTTTATGGTTTTACAATGATGTACCGCTTTGTGAAAGATGAGCGTTATCTGAACCATGCGCGAAATATCATCAAATTTTTGCTCAATCACCCTAATATGCCGGGAGATCTGATACCTTATTGGGATTTCAATGCACCCGAAATACCCAATGCACTCAGGGATGCCTCTGCAGCATCTGTTATGGCTTCAGGCTTGCTGGAATTATCCAGGTATACCAAGGGAAAGGAAAGTAAGATGTATGTTGATGCTGCCCGGAAAATCATAGTCAAATTGGCTTCGGATGAGTACCGCGCCAAGCAGGGGGAAAACGGCGGCTTTATCCTGATGCACAGTGTGGGTCATCTTACGGCCAAATCAGAGGTGGATGTGCCCCTGACCTATGCAGATTATTATTTTCTCGAAGCCATGCACCGTTACAAGAACTGGGTTTTGAAATGATTTCCACGGATGCCTGTTTATTTGCTGGATGATGACGAAGACTGGTTTCCTTCACCTGAAGATTATGAAGGTGATTTGGTTGCGGTAGGTGGGCAATTGACCGGAAAAAGGGTATTGAAGGCCTATGCTGTGGGGATATTTCCATGGTATGATGATCCTGTCATGCCGGAGTGGTATTGTCCAGAGGAACGTTGTGTATTTTATCCCCATGATTTCCTGCCATCCAAATCGTTGCAACAGGCTGCCAGAAAGCAACAGTGGACGGTTACAACGGACCGTTGCTTCGGGGAAGTGATTACACAATGTGCCAGTAACGGCAGGGAGGGGAATACCTGGATTTTACCGGAGACAGTGGCTTGTTTTACAATGCTTCATCAGTTGGGATACGCCCATTCCATTGAAATTTGGAACGGGTATGAACTTGTTGGCGGTTTATACGGCATGTCGATAGGCAATATCTTCTGTGGTGAAAGCATGTTCAGCAAGGAATCCAATGCGTCCAAATTTGCCTTTTGGCAATTGGCCAAGTTGACGGCTGAATTGGGTTATGCATTGATTGATGCGCAAGTGGAGAACCCGCACCTGATGTCATTGGGGGCTTCACTGATGCCAAGGGGCCAATATTTGCAGTTGCTTGAAACAGGTATCAATCAACAAGGTTTGAAAGGTCTGTGGATTACCAGTTGATGTTTTAGGGAGCTTGATTATTATCATCCGGTTCCAAGGCCATGACAGACAGGATGTCGCAATTTGCAAATTGGAAATTGACAAAACCAGTTGGGGCGACTTCCGCTGCAATATGGGGTATTTGTATTTGCTTGCACTGCTCTTGCAAGTTGCAGGATTTGAATTGTGATGATTTTCCCAAACTGATCCATTGTTCTCCGCGCTGATATCTTTCGAACCTGAATTCCTCAGGCAATGCCACTGCATCAAATAATTCTGTTGAGAAGAATTGTTTTAACCCGGTCTTTTCATCAGCAGTCAGATCA
>JBDLUN010000171.1:0-14774 GCA_039805245.1 Bacteroidota bacterium | reverse complement strand
ACAATTACCTGTATCGTACTGGCAGGTGTTGTGGGCAGCAAAATTTCCAGTGAGCTTGGCAACATGCGCGTCAGTGAACAAATTGATGCACTTGAAATCATGGGCATCAATACCAAGGCTTATCTGATTCTGCCTAAAATTGTTGCGGCCCTCATCACCATCCCACTTTTGGTGGTAATTGCCATGACCTTGGGTATTTGGGGTGGACGGTTTGTGGGAGACCTGACAGGTATTCTACCACATGAGATTTATGACAAAGGTCTTCTTGAATCATTTGTTCCTTATAATGTAACTTTTGCCTTGACCAAGGCCTACACTTTCGCTTTCATCATTACGGCTATTCCTGCCTACTTTGGCTATAATGTCAAAGGCGGTGCACTGGAAATCGGTCGGGCCAGTACTACTGCCGTGGTCACCAGCTGTGTGATGATCTTGTTGGCAGATTATATCCTGGCAGCTATACTGCTCTAAATCCTTCAAGTATGATCAACATCAAAGACATTTACAAGGGTTTTTCAGACAAGCCGGTCATTGAAGGCGTTTCTGCGGAATTTGATACCGGGAAATGCAACCTCATTATCGGCGCCAGCGGCAGTGGAAAAACCGTGCTCATGAAATGCCTTGTGGGATTGATTTCCCCTGATTCTGGTCAAATTCTTTATGATGGTGAAGACTTCACGGGTATGTCTGATGACAACAAAAAGGAAATGCGGCGCAAAATAGGGATGCTTTTCCAGGGGTCAGCCTTGTTTGACAGCATGACCGTTGAGCAAAATGTGATGTTTCCATTGGAAATGTTCAGCAACAAGACAAAGGCTGAAAAACAACATCGCGTTGATGAGGTGCTCGATCGGGTGAACCTGAATGGAGCGCACAAGAAATTTCCTGCAGAAATCAGTGGGGGCATGAAAAAAAGGGTGGGCATAGCCAGGGCCATTGTGCTGAATCCCCAATACCTGTTTTGCGATGAGCCCAATTCAGGTTTGGATCCCCAGACTTCCTTGGTTATTGACAAACTGATCCGGGAAATCACAACTGATTTCAACATCACCACAGTCATCAACACCCATGATATGAACAGTGTGATGGAAATTGGTGACCGGATTCTCTACATGTACCAGGGAAAAAAAGAATGGGAAGGCACCAACCAAGAGATCATTTTCAGTAAAAACGAACGGCTTAATAACTTCATTTTTGCATCGGAATTCTTGCGTGATGCGAAAGATATGCGGATGCTTGAAGCACGGGGTAAAATTGCAGAAAACCGGAATATGGACGACCTCATGCGGTAGGTCTTCATGAAAGATAATTTAAAGTTTATCTCAAGACCGTTTTGCATCTAAGTGCCTTTTCGATAACTTCGCCATCAAATTTTCAAAAAACCAACAAACATGTCTGTTTTAGTCAATAAATCATCCAAGGTAATCGTTCAGGGATTTACCGGTACTGAGGGCACTTTCCATGCTTCCCAAATGATAGAATATGGCACCCAAGTGGTTGGTGGTGTAACCCCAGGAAAAGGTGGAACCACCCATTTGGACAGACCCGTATTCAATACGGTGGCAGATGCAGTAAAAACTACCGGAGCGGATGTATCCATTATTTTTGTTCCCCCTGCTTTCGCTGGTGACGCCATTATGGAAGCTGCAGAAGCGGGAATTGCCCTTGTGGTATGCATCACAGAAGGTATCCCTGTTCAGGATATGGTTAAAGTCAAAAACTATCTGCAAGGTAAATCTACCCGTCTTATCGGCCCCAATTGTCCGGGAGTGATTACTGCAGATGCCTGTAAAGTAGGTATCATGCCCGGATTCATCTTCAAAAAGGGCAACATTGGTATAGTATCCAAGTCTGGTACACTAACCTATGAGGCAGCTGATCAGATTGCCAAAGCCGGTTTGGGTGTTACTACAGCCATTGGTATCGGCGGAGATCCCATCATTGGTACTCCTACAAAAGAGGCTGTTGAACTGCTCATGAACGATCCCGAAACCCATGGTATTGTGATGATTGGCGAGATTGGTGGTGGTATGGAAGCGGAGGCGGCCAGGTGGATTAAGGAGCATGGAACCAAACCTGTTGTTGGTTTCATTGCAGGACAAACAGCGCCTCCCGGTCGCCGTATGGGACATGCAGGAGCCATTATCGGTGGAGCGGATGATACTGCAGAAGCCAAAATGCGCATCATGCGTGAATGTGGCATTCATGTTGTGGATAGTCCCGCAGACATCGGAAAGACTATGGCTGCAGCGATGGCAAAATGACCATGATGATCATAATGAAATACAAAAGGCAACTATAGGTTGCCTTTTTTTATTTGTGCAACTGCATAATCCACCGCTCTTACTGTGAAAGCCATATATGTCAGTGATGGATTTGCTGTTGCTGAAGAGGCCATGAAACTGCCATCCGTAATAAAAATATTGGGGACATCATGCATTTGGTTGAATTTGTTCAGGACTGAGGTCTTGGGATCTGATCCCATCCTTGCAGTACCCATCTCATGTACTGCTGAACCGGGTGGCTGAAAGCCAGCATATCCGTTGATTTTAGTAAATCCGGTTTGCTCCAACATTTCCCGGATGCTCTCCTCCATATCCTTTTGCATGGCCTTTTCATTTTCGTGGTATTCCATGTTTATGCTGACCAGCGGCAACCCCCACTTGTCTTTTATGTCAGGATGCAGTGTAATCCGATTGGAATGATAGGGTAACGTTTCCCCCCATGCGCCCAGCCAGAGTTTCCATTTGCCTGGTTTCAACATTTTTTCTTTGAAATCAGCGCCAAAGCCCTTCAGTTGTGCAGCATTTTCCTTCCAATCCATGCGTTTGCCATTGCCTTGCAGGCCATAACCTCGGATGAACCCAAGATTGCCCATTTGACCGGAAACATTTCTATATCGCGGCATATAAATACCTACCGGTCTTCTGCCGGAGTAATATTGATCCGTATACCCTTCCAACTCGGCCTCTGCTCCTGTGCCAGTAAAATGGTCCATCAGGTTATGCCCTAGTTCTCCGCTGGAGTTGCCCAAGCCAGCCGGGTGCACCCGATCGCTTGAGTTCAACAACAAAGCTGCAGAAGCCAACGCCGAAGCATTCAAAAAAACCAGTTTGGCATAATAGGTTTCAGTTTTGCCTGTCAATGCATCAATTATCTCAACACCAATTGCTTTCTGGCCTTCCTTATCCATAATAATCCTTGCAGCGATGGCATCAGGCCTTAAAGTGAGGTTGCCTGTCTGAAAAGCGGCAGGCAAGGTAGCAGCATTGCTGCTGAAATACCCTCCGAATGGGCATCCCCGGTTACAACGGTTTCTGTATTGGCATGGACCACGTTTATCCCAGCCACGGGTGAGGTTTGCTACCCTACCGATGGTTACGAGCCGATCCGGGTGTTTTTTTTGCAATCGTTCTTTGAAAACCAACTCAGCACAATTCATGTCCATTGGAGGTAGAAAAATGCCATCAGGAATGATGCTATTGCCTTCCCTGTTGCCGCTGACGCCGATGAATTTTTCAACATAATCATACCAGGGGGCTATTTCAGGGTAACGAACAGGCCAATCTACCCCGATACCATCACGCAGGTTGGCTTCAAAATCTTCATTACTCAGTCGCAGACATTGCCTTCCCCAGGTAAGTGACCGCCCTCCCACCTGATATCCGCGGTACCATTCAAAAGGTTTTTCTTCAATGTAAGGGTGATTTTGCTTGTCGGCAAAAAAATGACCATAAGCAGGATTTTTAGCAGGTTCATCGGTTTGGGCAGCCAACCTGTATTCAAAATCCCAGGGTTCCATCATGGCTGTTGGATAATCTTTGATGTGTTCAACTTGCCTGCCCCGCTCCAAAACAAGTGTTTTCAGTCCTTTTTCACACAATTCCTTTGCAGCCCATCCCCCTGTAATACCTGAGCCCACTACGATGGCATCGAATTGATTGGCTTTGTTTTTGGCTGATATATAAAGTTTGTCCCCCATTTGTCAGTTAGTATACCAGGCCGGCCTGTTACTGTCCCATTCCATACAACCCTTGTATGCACCCGGTATCGGATTATAGCCCAATGCCCCTTTTGCGCCTCCTTCCGAAGTACAAAATCCCAAAACCGTATATTCTTTGAGTTGCGTAAAAAAGGATTTCCCGAGCATCTTGTTCTCGACCTTTCCCCATATGCCAGGCAACGGTTCTCCATCTTTTTCCAACTTTTCCAGTATCAGCTGTTTTTCTTTATCAGAACAGTTAACGAAGGAAGTACCAAATTGCTTGCTCGAAGATTCGTCAGTATTTTTCAGCCCTTCAATGAAGATGACCTGCAAATTTCGCGGTACACATTTTTCAAGGTAATGGAGAACAAATTCTGGTGTTTGCGTCTGCAAAGCCCCTGGTGTTTGGGTTGCAGGAATAATCATTTCGCACAAGGCTTCTAACAACTGTCGGTTCCCCTTTACGAATTGCCAATCAGGGTCAAGTAATCTTGACTGCACCACGCGCGTTTGCGAGATCCAGAGCATTGCTGAGGAGCCCAAAACAATACCAATAAATGCTTTCCTATTCAGTTTATTCATGAAATCTGCTGTGCATTGACTTTCAAAAAATAAATCTGTACATTTATTTTTAAATTGCCAACAGCAGTGAAAGAAAACAGAGTTTATTATATCCCATACAAATTCAGGCGAGTTGAAAACTTGCATATCCTGCTTTGGCTGATCAAAGATGCTTGTTGGGCTATCAACCTCAAAATTCCAGCACTCGTCATGATCGTTCCAACCCTTTTTGTGGCCCTTGCCATCACTTGGCAGACCAGGCAGATTACCAGCGAGTTGCTCCATAACCTGGCTATTGATTTTTGGATTACCGCCAACTGCACTTGGATGATTGGTGAATTCACCGGTTGGGACACCAACCTTGTTGGGAAATACGGGTTGCGTGAGTTCTCACTGATCCCTTTTGGTATAGGATTGCTCATCCTTGGCTATTATTACCTCTTCTATATGCACCGACGCGATTTTGAAGAAGAGCTGCAACAACAAACTGATGCCATGAACCATAAGGAAGCATCAAGAAGCGGGAAATAGCAGTATCTCTTTTGCATCTGTTGAAGTATCTTTGTGGCCCCTAAAAAGGAGTTAAAACCAGTTTGATTATGTTCAGAAGCCATACCTGCGGTGAACTCCGCATATCGGATAGAGATACACTTGTAACCTTGGCCGGCTGGGTGCAAACCATCCGCAAATTCGGGGCCATCACTTTTGTTGACCTGAGAGACCGTTACGGCATTACCCAATTGGTGTTCAATGAAACATTGAATCCACAGCTTGATGACCAGCCTTTGGGGCGTGAGTTTGTGCTGCAGGCAAGTGGTAAAGTCTTGGAGCGGACCAACAAAAACCTCACCATCCCAACCGGTGAAGTTGAAATTGAAGTAACCGGCTTTACCATTCTCAATAAATCTGCAACGCCGCCATTCACCATTCAGGATGATACGGATGGAGGCGATGACTTGCGGATGAAATACCGTTACCTCGATCTCCGCAGGAATGCGGTGAAGAGAAATCTGGAATTGCGCTATGCGGTAAACCGTTCAGCCCGCAATTATCTCCATGAAAATGCATTCATGGATATTGAAACACCCTTTCTGATCAAATCTACACCCGAGGGTGCGAGGGATTTCGTGGTGCCCTCCCGGATGAATACCGGTCAATTTTATGCGCTGCCACAATCGCCACAGACCTTCAAGCAATTGTTGATGGTCAGTGGCTATGACCGTTACTACCAGATTGTCAAATGCTTCAGGGATGAGGATTTACGTGCCGACCGACAGCCTGAATTCACCCAGATTGATTGTGAAATGTCTTTTGTTGAACAGGAAGACATTTTGAATATGTTTGAGGGACTCGTCAGACAAATCTTCAAAGACGTCAAGCAAATTGACTATACCGAGACCATACAGCGGATGACCTGGGAAGATGCCATGTGGCAATATGGCAATGACAAACCAGACATTCGTTTTGGCATGCAGATATGCACCCTAAAAAAACCAGCTACAGTCTTTTATGAAAAAACTGATCATGCCAACCTGGTCAATGAAGCCGGCTTTGTGGTTTTTGACAGTGCTGAGGCTGTTTTGGCCATCGCAGTACCTGGCGGGGCTGCATTCACCAGAAAACAACTGGATGAACTGACCGAATGGGTAAAAAGACCTCAGATTGGCATGAAAGGCCTAGCTTATATCCGTGCCAATGAAGACGGTACATACAAGAGCAGTATTGATAAGTTTTACAGTGAAGAACGATTGAAAGCCATTGCAGAAGCCAGCGGGGCACAACCTGGAGACATTGTCCTTATCTTGGCTGGTGCAGAAGAACGAACCCGGAAAGCCATGAGTGAACTCCGGTTGGAGATGGGCAAGCAGCTCGGATTGAGGAAGGAGAACGAATTCAAATTGCTATGGGTACTTGACTTCCCCCTCTTTGAATATGCAGAAGAAGAAAACAGGTGGGTGGCCAGACATCATCCGTTCACATCGCCTAAACCATCACAGATTCAAACCATGATCGACAATGATCCGGTCATTCATGATGCTGCCAACTACCTATCCCATCCTTACGCACAAATCAAAGCCAATGCTTACGACATGGTGCTGAATGGCAATGAAATCGGCGGTGGTTCCATACGGATTTACCAGCGGGAATTGCAGGAAAAAATGTTTGCTGCACTGGGTATGAGCCAAGAAGAGGCACAACACAAATTCGGATTCCTGTTGGGTGCATTTGAATACGGTGCACCGCCGCATGGAGGTATTGCTTTTGGCTTCGACAGACTTTGTTCCATCCTTGGTGGTAGCGAAAGCATCCGTGATTTCATAGCCTTCCCTAAAAACAATTCAGGCAGGGATGTGATGTTGGATGCGCCTTCATCTATCGACAACAGTCAGCTTGAAGAATTGGCGCTCTTACTCAAGCACTGATACCTGAAAATCAATAAGTTACATAAAATAAAAAGGTGCCAATGGCACCTTTTTATTTTATTTTCTGCTCCAAATTTCGTATATTCTATCTCCCTTAGAACTTAGGCCAGAATGATGCCAGTTTCCATCCCGGAGCTCTCCATTGAATGACAAGGATGCACCCACCCTGCTGGCATCTCGGGAGAAAAATTCGATATGTTCCGTGTACTTTCCGTTTTCGAAGGTATAATAACCGCCTCCCGTTCCGAAGAAATCACCAGTTTCCGAATTGATAGCTGCCCATTGGAAACGTGTACCTGAGAGTATTTTAATTGTCTTTCTGGCGCCTGGGCGCATTTCATTGATCTTGCCATCCTGCTCCCGGCCAATAATTTTCCAATTGCCCGCCAGCGCCTGTTTGCCATCATCCAACCGCTCCCAAGTAACATCCAATCCGCCATAGGGGAAGATGAGTCTGTTCCCTTCCTGGATGCATGGCAGGGAATATGATTGGGAAACCTGCAATCGGTTTGCCGTATGGAACTCCATTTTCCCTTTGAGTGTTCCATTATCCAGCACAGCTGTTCCACCACTGGTGTTGACAAACTGTTTCTCCTGCAGCCGAAAAGTGGCGACAGTGAAATAGTTATCGATGATGGTCAGCGTCTGAACAGCAGTATCCAGATTGCGCTTCCAAGCCCCTTGCAAGACCTGTGCCATTGGACTCTTGCACACCAAACCCAAAAAGAGAAGAACGCATATCTTTTTCATATTCAACGCATTGCGATTGGTCATCTAAAAATATCATCCCTGTCTGTGGCTCATAGCCGTTTGATGCGGATATTCCTGAACCTGACAACATCACCATGGCCCAAGAAGCCGATATGCCCTTTTTTATTGAGCAATCCGGGATGTTTATTACCATCTGCAGTTCCGTTTTCAGCTGCTTTTTGAATATCGCCATCCATGATGACCTGACCATTCAATACCACCTTGATTTTATTAGCCTTGGCTATAACAACCTGCTCATTCCATTCACCGGTTGGTTTGAGGAACCCACGTTTTGCGGGAATGACCCCATACACTGACCCATGGTATTGATAGGGCTTCAGATTGGCATACACAGGAGCCTCATTATCAAGTATTTGAAGTTCCATACCCACATAGGCTGCATCGCCAGTGGTTGGGGTACGAATACCCAAACCGTTGTTGGCTCCAGGTGTCAATTGAAATTCGAACCTGTATTCAAAATCACCAAACTCTTCAGCGGTATAGATATTACCTCCACCCAATTCAGGGTGGGTAACTATAACGCCATCTTCCAAAGCGTAACCGGTTTTGTTACCAATCCACTTATCAAGGTTGGTACCGTCGAAAAGGGATTCAAAACCATCCTTTTGTTCAGCAGCAGAAAGAGGTGTTGCCGCTACAGGATCAAGCTCCCTCAGGAAAATGTTCCGGTAAGCCACATTGGTTCCATGGGCCTGCAGTTCAATCTGCTCCCGGATGAAAATCGGCAATTTCCTGTCCCAATAATTCTCCAACATTACTTCATCGGTAACCTTGATGCCATTGAGGAAAACGGTCACTTTATCCCCTTTCATGATGATATGGAAAGTATTCCATTTGCCAATAGCATTATCAGCGACTTGGGAAGGTTTGGACGGATTTTTCTGGTTGTTGTAGAGCCCGCCTGAACCGACTTGTGCTCCTACTTCACGGCGGGATGTATCCCAAATTTGTACTTGCGGGCTTCCCCTGAGGTATATGCCTGCATCACCTTGGGCGGTTATTTTCCAATCCACAAACATTTCAAAATCACCATATTGTTTGCGGGTACAGAGGTTATCGCCATGACCAGTGAAGATCAGCAGACCATCATCAACAACCCAATCATTTCCTGCCCGCGCATTAGCATCCGATTGGGCTTTGAGCATTTCTTCCGGGGTCATTTTGGCACGGGAAATCGGGTTGCCCACGAGTCCCTTCCACCCATCAAGATTTTTCCCATTGAAAAGCCTCACCCAACCATTGTCATAGGGAATTGCCTTGAGGTAATCGCGCAATGCTTTCGTCAGGCTTACACTGTCGACACCGCTGATCAAAGGAAGAGCTTTTTCCAATGATTCACGCGGAGCGATACCCCGGATGGATTTATCGCCCAATGCGTTGCGTGCCATGATCAAGGCAGCCTGCTTTTGCAATATGGGATCATCCAGGTATTGGGCAGTCACCAAGAGGGCCGAAACCCCTTTGATCTTTTCCATCTTGTGCAGGGCTTGGCGCTTTTCAACCGGATTGGCAGCAGACTTGATTTGGTCTTGTATATCGAGTAAAGCCTGAGTTGTATTCACTTCAGATGCCTTGGCGGCTGCCTGCGGCGCCGTCTGGGAGGCTGGCAAAGTATAGCGGGTATATGCCAATGCGGCATTGATGTGGTTAATCATCTCCGGGGATGCCTTTCCCTTTGCTTTCTCTAGTGCTGCAATTGCTGCAGGGGATTTTATGGTAGCCAATGAACGTGCTGCTCGTGGCCCCATTTGCGGATCTTGAAGCATTTTGGCCAGGTCTTTGATATTTTCTTCGCGTGCCAACAATGCTGACAGTTCCAGAACCAGGTCTTTGGCTAAAAATGTTCGGGCTGTTCCCACACCCAGGTGCAATACCGCAGCGGCCCTTGCGGAGAGTTCAGTGCTTGTTGCTGCATGGTGGATGAATGCATTCAGGGCGAAAACCGCCTGCGGACGGAGTGAGTCATCATCCATATTGTTAAAAACCTTGCGCCATGCCGCATTGTTCCAAGAAGCCATAGATGCAAGCGACTTACCTGCTTCCGACTGTTGTTGGTAAGGAAAAGCAGACAGGATTTCCTGTACCGATTGTTGAGCTACGGCAGATGAAAGCAAGGAAACAAATCCTATGAGGAGTATATAAATTCTTTTCATTTTCTTCTTTTGTAATTAAATGTTCCAAGGAGCCCTCATGGGAGGATTAATCATCCGGTTGGCTTCATCGTCACCAATGAATTCCTGTGCAACAGGGTCGAACTTCAGGTTTCGCCCCAGTTGCAGGGCAATCTTACCCATGTTGATCATGGTGCAAGAACGATGACCGTTGGATTCATTCAGGGCGAAAGGTTTCCTGTGCTTCACGGATTCCAGGAAGTTGGTTACCTGTGGTTCCGGATCCGGCATCATGGCCAGTTTATCCTGCAGGTTTGGGATTGTCGACTTGAATCCATTGAACAGTTTGCCATTGGGTCCTTCAATATAGGCGACGCCTGGATCTTTGGCTTCTCCATCCAGGATGATTTTACAACCATCTGCGTAGGTGTAAGTTATTTTCCGGAAGGTGCCACAGGCATCGGGGTGTTGCTGCTCAGCATCCACTTCAACCGAGATGGGGCTGGTATCATCCTTACCCAAGAAATATTGGATTGGGTCGAGGTAGTGTTGGCCCATATCTCCTAAGCCACCGCCATCATAATCCCAATATCCCCTAAAGGTGCCATGCACCCTGTGAGGGTGGTAAGGCTTGTAGGGGGCTGGTCCCAGCCAGCGGTCATAATCCAGGGTATCAGGAACTTTCTGTTCCTCCAATTTGGTCTTTCCCACCCAGTAGAATTTCCAATCAAAACCGGTATGCTTACTCACCGTAACCGTCAGTGGCCAACCCAGGAGACCGGATTCAACCAGTTTTTTAATCGGTTTGACAGTGGTTTTCATGCCATAGAAATTATCTTCAAATCGAAACCAGGTATTGAGCCTGAACATCCGTCCATATTGCTTGACAGCTTCCACTACCCTTTTCCCTTCACCGATGGTTCGGGTCATGGGTTTTTCACACCAGATATCTTTGCCAGCTTTGGCTGCTTCTATAGCCATAATCCCATGCCAGTGAGGAGGTGTGGCGATATGAACGATATCCACTTCGGGGAGGGCAATCAATTCACGGTGGTCATGAAAAGTTTTTACCCCACCGGCTATCATTTTTTCTGCAGCCTGCAAATGAAGTTTTTCGACATCACAGATGGCGACCACCCGTGTTCCCGCATACGGGATATGCCCCCGTCCCATTCCCCCTACCCCAATAATCCCTTTGGTAAGCTGGTCACTTGGGGGGATGAATCCCTTGCCCAAAACATGTCTCGGAACAATAAAAAAACCTGCTGTAGCAGTTGCAGATTGTTGCAGGAACTTTCTCCTGCTGTTAGATGATTTGAATGGCATAATGATGCATGTTGATTGTCTTTTAAAGATAGTGAACTCCCTCGAAGTTCTATGCAAATTCAATTACTTTTGTAGCAAGCTCCACTTCCTTTCTATCCACTGATGAAAGTTGCCTACCTAATTTTAGCCCATCGATTACCTGAACAATTACGCTTGCTGGCAAACTTATGCCAGCACCAGGATATCGACTGCTTCATCCATCTTGACAGTAAAGCAGATACTGCAGCGTTCAGAAACCTGAGCAGATTAAGCAATGTACATTTCATCAGGGAACGGATTGACTGCAGGTGGGGGACCTTTAGCCTTGTTCAGGCAACAATCAATGGCATCAAAACCATCTTGGATAAAGGCGGATATGACTATATCAATTTCATTTCCGGCCAGGATCTCCCCTTACGAAGCAGTATTGAGTTCATCGGTTTTCTCAAAGAAAACAAGGGAAAGGAATTCATCACATGCATACCTTATGACTCCCAGGACCCCTGGTGGAAAAAAAATGAATCCAGATTTCTACGCTACAATTTCCAAAATTGGATAATACCCGGCAAATACAGGCTACAATTCATTTTTAACTGCATCATGCCTTCCCGATCAATCCCATTGGGACATATCCTTACCGGAAACTCCCAATGGTTTTGTGTCACAGAGGGGTTGGCAAAATATATGCTGCAATTTCTCGAGGGACACCCAAAGTATAAACGTTATTTCGAATATGTATGGGGTGCTGATGAATTCATTTTTTCGACCATAGCCTACAATTCACCATTCAGGGATAAAATCAGTACCAACCTGCACTATATAGACTGGGATGGACCAGTTGATGGCCATCCCAAGACACTGGAAGTTGCTGACTTGCATCAGGCATTCGAATCAGGTAAATTTTTTGCCAGAAAATTCGACATCACAATGGATCGTGATGCAGTGGATCAAGTCTATCAAAAAGTGAAATGAGCACTCCCCTTTAGCGCATATTGTACATTTTCTGTCAAATTTGGCCAACAACTTGCCTTTTCTGCCTTTTTTTTACAGATTTACCGACAACCACTACTTATCCCTTGTAATCCTTTGGTTTACAGCCAAACAAATGTTTTAAAATGGCCTTTAAAGTTTTAATCGCATGCCTTAAAAACTGGGATGCCTGTGCGGAAACCCCTTTTCTTTTGAATGAGGCCGGTTGCACTGTGGACGTGTTTTGCTCCAGCAAATCCTGGTTGATTTCCAACAACTATTACAACCATTGGCATGAGAGCCCTGAAGATCTTGATGACTACAGGAGTTCACTCATCAAGTTGGTAAAAAACACACATTTCGATTGGGTCATATTGGCAGATGATGCACTGATTGGTTATATGAATGAGGTGATTGAGCCGGAGATGTTTGACAAAATCATGCCAATACAAGATATCAGCCAAAGAAATATGCTAAGCTCCAAAAAGGGGTTTTCCGAATTTTGCAAAAACAATGGTATTGACACTCCAGGCTATGTGATTTACAATGGCAAAGAAGACCTATTGGCTATTAAAGAAACACTTAAGTTCCCTGTAATCAACAAACTAGACTTCAGCTGGGGTGGTACTGACATGTTTATCAGCCATACATTTGAGGAGTTTGAGGCCAATCTGCATAAAATTCCCATCAATGAAAATGTATTGATTCAGGAGTACATTGAAGGCGAGGAGATTCATGTTGAAGCCTTGTTCTATCAAGGAGAGTTGATGTCATATTTTACGGCAAACATTTTGCAGTTTTCTACAACTAAATTTTCTTATACAACCAAAAAAAAATATTTCAACGACACACAACTTGAGCCCATTCTCAGAAAAGCAGGTGCCGCTCTGAAGATGAATTCTTTTGGTAATATTTGTTTTTTATATGACAAAGGGCGAAAAAAATATTTCCTGATAGAGATAGACCCAAGGCCCAATTCCTGGATGCCTTATTCCAGATTTGTTGGAGAAAACGACTTCATACAAGCAGTTTCAACCATTGTTAATGGCCGCATCCATAGCAGTTTTAAAGGAATGCGGTTGAAACGTAATACAGTAGAGGTAGGCTTGTTTTATAAAGATATCAGGAGAACACTTTGGCAAAAAGACTTTAAGAGCCTGATCCAATGGCTATTCAACATCCGAGGCTATGGAAAATACATTCCATTGTATGACAAAGTGCTGATGAAAAGAATCTTGAAAGAGGTTTGGGATGAAGTTTTCATGTTTTACATCAGGAGAATTACAGGGAGGAAGAAAAAAACAAAATGATTATTGTATTTCTCTACATTCCCATTTTCATCCTATTTATGGCATACGGAGGTTATGCCATACCGGCTTGGATTTGGATGAAAATCAGAAGGTCACCCCAAGCTAGCCTTGATAATAGTCTACCAAACATCACCTTGGTTGTTGCAGCCTACAATGAATCTGATATTATCGAAGATAAAATCAGGAATTGCCTTAGCCTGAATTACCCCAAGGATAAATTGGATTTTGTTTTTGTTACAGATGGCTCAACTGACGATACACCTACAATCGTCAAAAAGTATCCTAATATCAATCTGCAGCACTCCCCAACGAGAGATGGCAAGTCGATGGCAATCAATAGAACCATGCAACAGATCAGTTCACCCATAACCATATTCTCAGATGCCAATACGATGCTGAATGAAGATGCGGTTTTGCTGATGGCGAAATCTTTTATGGATCCTACAGTTGGTGCGGTGGCAGGTGAGAAAAAAGTATTGGCACTCAACAAAGGGGGAGCCAATGCTGTTGGCGAGGGCATGTACTGGAAGTATGAATCCTTGCTCAAAAAATTTGATGCCCAATTCCACTCCACCATGGGGGCAGCAGGTGAACTCTTTGGCATCAGAACTGCACTGTACCAGCACATACCTGCTGCCGTATTGTTAGACGACTTTGTGATTTCCATGAACATTTGCCTCCAAGGCTGGAAAATTGCTTATGAAAAAGGGGCCATTGCAACGGAATTGCCTTCAGCCAATACACAAGAAGAAAAAAAACGCAAAACGAGAATCGCAACAGGTGCATTTCAAACGATAATCATGCTTTGGCGGTTGCTCCATTTCTGGAAACACCCCCGATTAAGCTATTTGTACATTTCACACCGATTGCTGCGTTGGGCAATCTGTCCTTTTTTATTACCGGTCATCTTCATTGCCAATTATGTGACAGTTCAACAAGGGAATGAAATATTGCTATCTTATCTATTGAACCTACAGATTTTTTTTTATGCTGCGGCATTTATTGGTTGGATATTGGATAAACGAAATCGAAAAATTGTCATATTCAGCATCCCGTACTATTTTCTTTTCATGAATTTGAATATGTATATTGGACTTTATCGATTTATTTTCAAACATCAAACAGGTATTTGGGAGAAAGCAGTACGGTCAACAAGTAAATCCCAAAACGATTTAATCCAATGATTGTCAGTTAATTGTATTTTTTTTCCAAGTAACTCTCCCATCACTTGCGTTTTTCGCCTTTTTTGAACAGATTTGTATTTTAGCATCCAATCTCCTTTTATTTAATGTCACCCTGTAAAACTGCATGAGCATGGAGTTGGTTTATCTGTATAGAT
>JBDLUN010000170.1:0-3174 GCA_039805245.1 Bacteroidota bacterium | reverse complement strand
CCACAACAGAACTCTTACCCAAAAAAATGCTTTTAACCCAGCGGGTGCTTTGGGGACAAAAGGGCCTCCTGAGACCGATTTCACCACTCACAGCCACCAACCGTGAAAAAGAACTGAAGCTCAGAAGGGGAATGCTTGTGGCTCACCAGGTGCTGGGTTTTGTAACCCTCGGTGGCATGGTTGGCCAAGGGATCACCGGAACTATGCTTTACAAAAACAAACCCAATGTTGGCGATATCCATGAGAACTTGGCTATTGCAATCAACACTACTTATTCCGCCACTGCCATCATGTCCTTATTTACCCCTCCACCGTTGATTAACAGGGATAAGAAACTTTCTGCCATCAGGTTGCATAAGTGGTTGGCAGTAGTGCACATGGGTGGCATGATTGGCACCAATATTCTTGCCCAGTCTCTGGAAGATGCAAGAGGCGACCAATATACCCGGTTGAAAAAATGGCATCGTGCTGCAGCCTTCACCACCTTCGCCAGCTATGCCGCGGCAGTAATCACCATCAAATTTTAAATCATGCGCATACTTCTTCTTCTCTTACTATCTCCGGGATTCCTGCTGGCACAAACCAAAAAGGCAATCGACAGGAAAAAATCCACCATCACCTACAGCATGAACCACTTGCTGCATGCATGGGACGGCACTTCAGCAGACCTCAATGGTGCGGTTCAGCTCAAAGCAGACGGCAGCATCGAAAAAGTGGCCATCGTTTCTAAAGTGAGTGCCTTTGATTCCAAAAGCTCCAACCGAGACGCACACCTGCTGGAAGTGGTGGAAGCCCTTAAATTCCCCAACATCAGCTTCTACAGCACCTCAGTGACGGCTGCCAAAGACGGTACGCTGGATGTGAAAGGTGTCTTGCAGTTTCATGGCGTAAACAAGGAAACGGCTTTCAAGGCTACTGCCAAAAACTTGAACGGCACAACACAGGTTACCGGCAACTTCATCTTCTTACTGGAAGACTTCAAAATCGAACGCCCTTCCTTCATGCTCAAGCCGGTTGACAATGAAGTGAAAGTGAAATTCGAAGTGTTCTACTGAGCATAAACACCCAAATCATTATTCAGGCCGTCCCTTCATCAGGGACGGCTTTTTTTATGGCATATTGGTTTATATTTAAACCATGAATAAAAGGTCATTCATCAAGTCGACCGCCTTGGCTGGGCTGGGAACATCCATGGGCATGGAAACATTGGCTGCCCTATTTGAAAGCAAAAAATCGGTTGAGGCCACTGTGATGGCACAAGATGAGGCATTCTGGTCTTCCATCCGCGCCCAATACCTCTTAAAACCGGATTACATCAACCTGGAAAACGGTTACTACAACTTCATCCCCGAACCGGTACTGGATAAATTCATTGGTCATGTGCGGCATGTCAACTACCATGGATCCTGGTACATGCGGAACAATGCAGTAGACAACAAAAAAAAGGTAGTGGAAAAACTGGCCGTTCTGGCCGGATGCTCTCCGGAAGAGCTAGCCATCACCCGTAACACAACTGAATCAATGGATATTGTGATTACCGGAAAACACTGGCAAGCGGGTGATGAAACCATTATGGCTGAACAAGACTATGGCTCCATGATAGAAGCCATGCGGCATGTAGCCAACCGATATGGTGTGGTAAATAAAATGGTATCAGTTCCCAATCACCCCCAGTCTGATGATGAAATCATCGCCGTGTATGAAAATGCCATTACACCGAAAACAAAACTGATCCTCGTTTCGCATATCATCAATATAACAGGACAAATCCTGCCCATCCGCAAAATATGTGATATGGCCCACCGCAGGGGCGTTGAAGTTTGTGTGGATGGCGCCCACGCGATCGCCCATTTCCAATTCAAGATCAGTGACCTGCATTGCGACTATTACGGCAGTTCCTTACACAAATGGTTGAGCACCCCACTGGGAGCAGGATTGCTTTATGTAAACCAACAACGGATGCCGGAATTGTGGCCACTGATTGTTGGATGGGAAAAAGACCCTAACAAAATTCTCCGCATCAGTCACACCGGAACCCATCCCGCCCATACAGACCTCACCATTGCAGATTCCATTGACTATTACAACATGATAGGGGCAGATCGAAAGGAAGCCAGGCTTCGGTTTCTCCAGCAATACTGGACTTCCCGCGTTAGGAACATACCTCGCATCATCCTGAATACGCCAGCAGACCCTGCGAGAAGTTGCGGCATCGCCAACGTAGGCATCCAAGGCATAAGTCCCGGAGATTTGGCGAAAAGGCTGTTGGAAGAACACCGGATTTTCACCGTAGCCATCGATGGTGCCAATGTGCACGGTTGCCGAATCACGCCCAATGTTTATACAACCACTGCAGAACTGGATATTTTTGTAAAAGCTTTGAAAACAATGGTAGCATGACAGGAACCTATTCGGGCATTGTAAAAGACTTAAAATCGTATATCCAACCTGAAAAGTCAGCATTTCTGCCACGCTTCTTCAAAACAGGAAAAGGTCAGTATGCGGAAGGCGATCTCTTTCACGGCATTGTAGTGCCGGATCAGCGTATCGTGGCGAAAAGGCAGTTTGCTTCCACCACAAAAGAAACCATCATTCAGCTGCTGGACAGTCCATACCATGAGGAAAGGCTGACCGGATTGTTCATCTTGTGTTTGCATTTCAATAGGGCACGGCAAACAGGTGATGAAAAAATATGGTTTGACCTCTACGTAAGCAAGGCCGATCGGGTCAACAACTGGGACCTGGTGGATTCCTCCGCCCATATCATCATGGGTGCATACCTGGAGAATAGGGATCGTGGATTGCTATACACCTTTGCAAGCAGCAGCTCACTTTGGAAAAACCGTATAGCGGTTGTGTCCACCTGGTATTTCATCAGAAAAAACGACCTGAAAGACATTCTGCAATTAAGTGAAATGTTAATGCACCACCCCCATGACCTGATGCATAAGGCCATCGGTTGGATGCTTCGGGAGGCTTGGAAACGCGACTCCCTGGCTATTGAAGAATTCCTGGATGAACATGCGGCCATCATGCCCAGAACAATGCTACGCTATGCGATAGAGAAGATGGATGATAAAACCCGTCAAATCTACCTGTTGAAAAGAAAAAAGTAATCAACTGATATTTTTTGTCTTCTGGTGACAAGATTATTGCCAAGGAATGGCCCCACTT